>NZ_JBEPMD010000016.1:0-74447 GCF_040545555.1 Curtobacterium oceanosedimentum | reverse complement strand
GGGGGCGGCGCGGTCCCGCGGGGGGGGGCCCCCCCCCCCCCCCCCGCGGGGGGCCCCCCCCCCCCCCGGGGGGGGGGGGGGGCGGCCCCCCCCCCCCCCCCCCCGCTGCGTGCGTCGAGCGCCGATCCGACACGCGCACCCCTCGTTCGGGGTGACAGTCGGGGCTGATGTGAACTCCTGTGATCGCATAGCATCTGACTGTCCATGTCTGCTGATTCCCGACAGCAGGTGATCAGGCGCCGTGTCGACGCGCGGCGGACGCCCGAAGGGGAAGCACCCATGGCAGCGCTGCTGCGATCCATCTGGTTCCGGAGTGCCATCGCGCTCGCGCTCGTCGCGACCGTGGTCGGCGGCCTCGTGGCCGTCCAGTCGAACTCGGCCGGCGCGGCGACGTTCCAAGCCGGCAACATCATCTCCGACGCGAACTTCTACAACGCCAACGCGATGTCCGAGGCGGAGATCCAGGCGTTCCTCAACGCGAACGAGCCGTCCTGTGGCAACGGGAACTGCCTGCGGCTGAAGCGGACGAACACCACGTCGCGGGGTGCCGACGCGATGTGTGCCGCGTACCAGGGTGCGGCGAACGAGCTGACCTCCACCATCATCTACAAGGTGCAGCGGTCGTGCAGCATCAGCGCGAAGGCGCTGCTCGTGATCCTGCAGAAGGAGCAGTCGCTCGTCACGATGTCCGCGCCGTCCGACGCGCGCCTGGACCGGGCGATGGGCTACGCCTGCCCCGACAACACCGCGAAGCCCGGCTGGTGCGACCCCGCGTACGCCGGCCTGTACAACCAGATCTACCTCGCCGCGTGGCAGCTCAAGCGCTACGGCAACCCGCCGGGCACGAGCAACTACTTCACGTGGTACCCGATCGGCGTGCCCTCGGCCGTGCGGTTCAACCCGAACGCCGCGTGCGGTTCCAGCCAGGTGACGGTCCAGAACAAGGCGACCGCGGCGCTGTACTACTACACGCCGTACCAGCCGAACGCGAACGTCCTCGCCGGCCGGAGTGACAGTGCCTGCGGTGCGTACGGCAACCTGAACTTCTTCAACTACTACCAGAACTGGTTCGGGTCGCCGACCGGCGCGTCGCAGCCGTTCGGCAACGTCGAGGGGATCACGACCGGCGTCGGTTCCGTGAGCGTCTCCGGTTGGGCGATCGACCCGGACGCCGCGAAGACGCCGATCCAGGTGCACGTCTACATCGACGGTGTCGGCGCGGGCGCGCTCACCGCGAACCAGCGGCGCACGGACGTCGGCGCGGCCTACCCGAGCAACGGACCGGACCACGGCTTCGGCGGCACGTTCGGCATCGCGGGTGGTCAGCACCAGGTGTGCCTGTTCTTCATCGACGCGCAGGGCGGCCCGAACACGTCCGCCGGCTGCCAGACGGTCCAGGTCCCGACCGGGAACCCGTTCGGCGCCCTCGACTCCGTGACGACCTCCGGCAACACCGTGACGCTGCGCGGGTGGGCCATCGACCCGGACACGACCGCGTCGATCCCCGTCGACGTCTACGCGAACGCCCAGGGCCAGCACGCCACGGCCGACCAGTCCCGGCCGGACGTCGCGAAGGTCTACCCGGCCTACGGTGCGGCACACGGCTTCCAGACGACGATGACCCTGTCGCCCGGCACCTGGAACGTCTGTGCCTACGGCATCAACCAGGGCGGCGGCACCGCGAACACCGGGCTCGGCTGCCGGTCGGTGACGATCGTGGCCGCGAGCGGCAACTCGCCGACCGGTGTGTTCGACTCGGCGACGCCGACCGCCGGTGGCATCACCGTCCGGGGTTGGGCGTTCGACGCCGACACCTCGGGTCCGTTGACGGTCAAGCTGAGCGTGGGGTCGACCTCGTCGACGCTGCCGACGAACCAGGCGCGAGCCGACGTGCAGAAGGTCTACCCGAAGGCCGGCGCGACCAGTGGGTTCGGCGGCACGGTGACGGCTCCTGCCGGCGTGCAGACGATCTGCGCCACGGCCGTGAACGTCGGCTCGGGCAAGGACACGGACCTCGGGTGCAAGACGGTCACCGTCCTGCAGCCGGTCGTGGACTCGGGTGCCGTCCCGCGCGGCAACGTCGACGCCGTCACCGCCGCGCCGGGTGGCATCACGGTGCGCGGCTGGGCGTTCGACAGCGACACCCCGAAGTCGCCGCTCACGGTCACCGCGACCGTCGGAGGCACGGTCACGAAGCTGACCGCGGACACGGTCCGCACCGACGTCGGGAACGCCTACCCGGCCGCCGGCGCAGCGCACGGGTTCGAGGCGACGGTCCCGGCTCGCACCGGTCCGACGCAGATCTGCCTGTCCGCGGTGAACACGGGCACCGGTGGCAACACGTCGCTCGGGTGCTGGACGGTCACGGTCACGGACGTCGGCAGCAAGCCGATCGGCTGGTACGACGCGGCGACCGCGGTCCCGGGCGGCGTGCGCGTCGTCGGGTGGGCGTTCGACCCCGACACGGCGAAGCCGATCGCGGTCCGCGCGAGCGTCGCCGGGGTCACCACCGTGCTCACCGCCTCCGGTGCCCGAGCCGACGTGCCCAAGGCCTACCCTGCGGCGACCGGGACGACCGGGTTCGACGCGACGGTGCCCACCGGCACCGGCGCGCAGACGGTCTGCTTGACGGCCGTCAACGACGGCAAGGGCGGGGACACCGACCTCGGCTGCCGGCAGGTCACCGTCGCCGGTGACCCGGGTACGAAGCCCCGTGGCTCCGTCGACTCGGTGACCGGTGTCGCGGGCGGCATCGCGATCCGCGGGTGGGGCTTCGACCAGGACACCCCGGGGACCGCGATCACCGTCAAGGCGCAGGTCGGTTCGACCGTCACGCCGCTGACGGCGAACGTCACGCGCAGCGACGTGGGCGCCGCCTACCCGGCCCTCGGTCCGGCGCACGGCTTCGACACGACCGTCCCGGCCGTATCCGGGCGACAGCAGGTCTGCTTCACCGCGGTGAACACCGGAACCGGCGGGGACAGCTCGCTCGGGTGCTTCACCGTGACGGTGCCCTGACCGGGCGTCTCCCGACCGCTCACGGACGGCCCCGACTCCTCTGCGAGTCGGGGCCGTCCGCGTGTCCGGGCGTCGTCCGTGTGCTCGAGCGTCGTGGGCGTGCCCGAGCGTCATCGGCGGCCGGGTGCGCTCGTCGTCCGGGAAGCCGGGGGACCCGCCGAGGTGCGGAGCCGGCTCGACGGGTCCCGCCCTGCCGGAGCGACGGTTCCGTGATCGAGCTTCCCTGACCGGAGCGCGGGGCGGGGCCTGCGGAGAGAGCGGAACGACAGGGCGGTGGTGGGAGCGCTGGGCGCGTCCTGCCGGAGCGCCTCGGCGCGCCCGGTGATCACCCGTGGGGCCGACGCTCCGCGACGCGTGGGCCGAACCGCGCTACCGAGCGCGCGTCATCCCGTACCGCACCCGGGGCCGCGGCCGGGGCCGGGGCCGAAACCGGCGTCGGCGTCGGTGGCTGCGTCGTCAGCGGACGTCGGGTGCCGGCACGTCGGCCGGCGCGACCGTGCGGGTGGGCGCGGTGTCCGCGGTCGCGTCGTCGGAGAACGCCTCGTCGGTGACTGCCCGCTCCCGCGGCGGACGACCGTCGTCGAGCCCGGCGGGTTCCGACCCGTCGACCGTGACCGGCCCGGCGGGCGCGACGGCGACGCGCATCACGAGCAACCCGCCGACGACCACCGCGAGGGTGAGCACGCCCACCCAGACGGGCCAGCCGAGCGGCGGCTGCCACTGCGGCTCGGTGACCATGGTGCGCCACCCGAGGTGCGCGCCCACGACGTACCGCTTCAGTGCCCAGATCGAGCTGTGCACGTGCAGCACGGCGAGGGTCGCGAGCATCAGCCCGAACATCCACCGAACCCGGGAGTTCGCGAACGCGTGAGGGAAGGCGTGGTCGAGCGCGACACCGGCGGCGATCACCATGCAGGCGAGGATCGCGAGGACGTAGCGGGCCTGCCAGATGTAGCCGTACTCGGTGACGGCGATGCCCTGGACCACCGGCGGGACGAGGACCATCGCCGCGGCGAGGACGATGACGCCGAAGCGTCGACGGCCGTGGCCGAAGACGAGCGCGCCGATCGTCAGGGCGAGGATCAGACCACCCCACAGCGAGACCGTCGACGGCGGGAGTGCGGTGTCGATCCAGCCGAAGAGTCCGATGTAGCCGTCCGAGTTCTGGAACGTCAGCGCGAACATGTGCACGAAGCCGCGCAGGTGGCTCGTTCCCGTTCCGGCGTAGGGGACCCCTTCGCCGAGGCTGTTGCTCCCGAGTGTCCAGGCCAACCCGGCGACCGCGGCGACGGCGAGCACGGCAGCGGCGACCCAGACCGTGCGCGAACGCACCAGACGGCCGAGCAGGCGCAGGTCGAACAGGGTGGCGACCGCGACGATGAGCAACCAGAGCAGGGCGATGCTCCGGGTGTTGGCGAGCAGCGCGCCGGAGACCGCGACCGCAGCCGCGTGCGCGGGGGCGACCCTGGCGGCACGGCGTTCGGCGATGAGCGTCAGCCAGCAGAAGAGCATGACGGTCGCGGAGATCTCGAGCGCACTCGGGTTCACGGAGCCGAGGATGAAGAGGACCATCGGGGTCACGGCGACCGCGAAGGCACCCAACGCCCACCCGCGAGCGCGGAGGCCGGCGAGTGCCACGACCGCCAGCGCCAGGAGCGCGGAGCACCAGAGCAGGCTCACACCCCGCATCGCGTACAGCGCGCTCTTGCCGTCGAGGACCAGTGACGGCAGGCCGACGACCGCGTAGTAGACGGGGTTGTAGGACCCGGCGCTCGTCGTGGCGGTCTGCTCGGCGTCGGACTCGGTCACCGGCTCCTGGCAGTTGGCGGCGATGCCCGGGTTGAAGGCGAAGCACGCGAGCTTCGACGTCTGTGCGGCCCAGGCCGGTACCTCGACGTCACTGGCTCCTCGCTGCACGGAGGACTCGTCGCCGATGAACTCACCGCGGACGACGGCGGCTGCGTGGATGGTGTGCGCGGGTTCGTCCGGTGCGGACTCGAGCGGGCTGGTCATCGCCCAGCTGCCCGCCATGGCCGCGATGACGAGGAACGCCATCAGGAACACCTGCCAGGCGGGGCGTCGTGCACCGGTCGTCCTGGTCCGTCCGGTCGTTCCGAGCCTCGTTCCGGTCATCGGTGTCCCGCGTCTCCTCACCCGACGCCCCTGCGCCGTCGCTCGCCGGTCGCGAGCCATCCGGCACTCTAGCAGCGCTCGGGTCCGGTACCCCGCCGCAGTGAGCAGGGCCCGCCGGGCATGGATCGGGGCCTCGGACACGGACCGGTTCCGCGGCGCACCGGGCGTCCGAGTGTGTGCCCGGCGACGGGGTCGGCTACGATCGCTCGGCGACGATCGATGAAGGAGCGGATCCGACAGTGCCCGACACCCAGGACCCTGCGTCCGCCCCCAGAGCCCTCGTGGTCGTGCCGACCTACAACGAGGTCGAGAACATCGAGAACGCCGTCGCGAAGATCCTGGAGCACGCGCCGGACGCCCACGTGCTCGTGGTCGACGACGCGAGCCCCGACGGCACGGGTGACCGGGTGGAGGCCCTCGCCGCCGACGACGGACGTCTGCACCTGATGCGTCGCACCGGCAAGCTCGGGCTGGGCACGGCCTACGTGGCCGGGTTCGACTGGGGCCTCGAGCGCGGCTACGGGCTGCTCGTCGAGATGGACGCCGACGGGTCCCACCCGGCGGACCGTCTGCCCGCCCTGCTGTCCGCGGTCGCCGATGCCCCGGCCGCCGACGTGCAGCTCGCGATCGGCTCCCGCTGGGTCCGGGGCGGGTCGGTCGTCGACTGGCCGACGCGCCGTGAGCTGCTCAGCCGGACGGCGAACCTCTACGCGCGGGTCATGCTCCGCCTCGGTGTGCACGACGTCACCGCCGGGTACCGGGTGTACCGCGCCGACGTCGTCCGCCGCATGGACCTGAGCGGGGTCGACTCGAAGGGCTACTGCTTCCAGGTCGACATGACCCTGCGCGTGCACGACCTCGGCGGCCGCATCGTCGAGGTGCCGATCGAGTTCCGGGACCGCGTGCTCGGGACGTCGAAGATGGACCGCTCCGTGATCGTCGAGGCGATGGTGCGCGTGACGCAGTGGGGCGTGCAGCGCTGGTTCCGTCGCCCCCGCTCGTGACCTCGAACAGCGTCCCCGAGGAGCGGCCGAGCACCCCCGGCACGCCGGAGGGTGTCCCCGGGGTGGTGCAGCCCGCCGTGGTGACGGGCTCCGGTGACCTCGTCAGGAGGGCGGCCTGGTCGACGGGAGGGATCGTCGCGCAGGGCGTCGCGCGCCTGGCGTACACCGTCGTGATCGGACGGGCGCTCGGTTCGGCGGACCTGGGCCACGTCAGCGCCGTCCTGTCGCTGTCGATCTTCGCGGCGCTCGTGTGGCCGACCGCCGCCGGCAACGCCGCCAGCCGGTACATCGCGTTCGCCGTGGCCCGCGGGCAGGACGACCGCGACGTCGTCCGACTCCTCACACGGACCTGGGCGCTGTCGGTCGTCGTGCTCGGAGCCGTCGCGGTCCCGGTGGCCTGGGGCTGGACGCACGACGGCGTCCTGGCCGCCACCGCGGCGTGGACCGTCGCGGGCTACGGCGCCTACGCGTACGCCCGGACCGGGGCTCTCGGCCGGGGCCGTGCGCGCCGGGTCGGGCTCGCCGACGTCGGGACCGGGCTGTTGTCCCTCGCCGGGCTCGCCGGGGTGCTCGCCGTGGGGGCGGACTCGCTGGTGCTCGTCCCGATCTCGGTCGGCTACACCGTGTTCGCCGTCGTCTGCTGGCCGAAGGGCGTGGCCGGTCCCACCGAGCTCCCGCGGACCGGCGTGCTGTCCTTCACGGCCTGGAACGTCCTGGCCGGCCTGGCCACCAACGGTCTCCTCCAGCTGGCCATGATCAGTGCCGAGGTCTTCGCAGCACCGGCGCAGGTCGGTGTCTACGCCGCCGCGTTCACCATCGCGACCCCGGCCTCCATGGTGGGACAGGCCGTCAGCCAGATCATCGTGCCGGCCTTCGCGCACGAGACCGGCAACGGCTCGCTCCGCGACCGGCGGCGGCTCGCCGTCTTCCTGGTCTTCACGGCGGGCTGCGTCGTGGTGTTCGGCGCGATCGCGGCCCTGGCCGGGTTCGTGATGCCGCTGTTCTACCCCGAGCAGGGCGTGGCGGCGGCACCGGTGCTGCGCGGGCTGCTGGTGGGCGTGTTCGTCTTCACGATCGCACTGGTCCCGGCCGCGTTCCTGCTCGCCGCCGGACGGTCCGGCGAGGTCGCGGTGGCGTCGCTCACCGGGCTCGTCGCCGGGGTCGTCGTCATCGCCGTATCGGTGCCGTCGGCGCCGTTGACCGCCGGCACGACCGGCTTCGTCGTCGGGTCGGTGGTGAGCCTGGTCGCGCTGGTCGCGGTCGGCTTCCGGCCCGGACGGGCGTCGGACGGGTCTCAGACGAAGCGGCGGGCGACCGTCCAGTAGGCCCGCATCACGGCCTGCAGGACACCGGCGCCCGGGGGGAGCGGGAACACCTGCTGGTCGAGCGTCGCGGTGAGCAGGCGCGCCATCCGGCGGTCGTCGACGACGGCAGCGGCCTCGACGCGGGCACGTCGCTCCGCGAGCCACGCCCGGTTGTCGCGGATCCAGCGGCGGGCCTCGCGGTGCTGGGGCCCCCATCCCTGCGAGCGGGCCACCAGGCCCATCGCGAGCCCGATCGCCCAGGCGGGCAGGGCGGTGGCAGCGCGGAGCCTGCGACCGTAGAGCGTCGACAGGAAGATGCGCCGGTTCCGCTCGAGCAGGAACATCTTGCGGGCGTTGCGGCTGAACTCGTAGTGGTGCAGGACGACGGCATCGGGCACGAAGACGACGCGGAGCCCGAGCTGCCAGGTCCGCCAGCTCAGGTCGACGTCCTCGTGGTACGCGAAGTACGTGTCCTCGAAGCCGCCCAGTCGCTCCCAGAGCTCGCGGCGCAGGACCAGCCCGGCGCCGGAGGCCGAGGCGATGTCCTGTTCGGTCGTGTGGGCCGTCGCCGGTTCGCCGTACGCGCCGGCCCAGCTGAGTCCGACGACGTGCACCGGGTTGCCGGCGGAGTTCATCGTGTCCGGACGGTCGGCCAGGCGGATGCTGCCGCTGGCGATGCCCACGTCGGGGCGCTCGGCGACCCGCACGAGGGCGGCGAGGGCGTCCGGACGGACCTCGGCGTCGGAGTTGACCAGCGCGAGGTACGTCGTGGCGGCGCCCGCGGCCCCGTGGTTGACGCCACCCGCGAAGCCGAGGTTCTCGGCCGGGGTCCTGACGGTCAGCCGGGGATCGGGCGGCAGGGTGCGGACCGCGTCCGAGGTGCACCCGTTGTCGACGAGGACGACCGTGACGTCGACGCCGTCCGAGTCGAGCACGGACCGTACGGCGGCGTGCAGGACCGGTTCGTCACCGTACGCCAGCATGACGACGGTGACGTCGGGCGCCGTCATCCGCGGCGGTCCGCGTCGTGCACGTGGGCGGACAGCGTCTGCGCAGTGGTCGTCGGCTCAGCGGACGTCGGCCCAGCGGTCGTCCGCCCGGCCGTCGGGCGCTCGGCGACCGCGTGCTGCTGCTCGAGGCGTTCGATGCGCTCCTCGAGCAGCGCGCTCTGCTCGGCCAGCACGCGTGTCTTCTCCTCGAGCGCGGTGAGCTCGGCGCTCTGCGACACCGACACCATGAAGAGGAGGACGAGGCAGACGAAGAAGCCGAGGTTCGTCGGGACCGAGAAGCCGAGGACGGCGGCGGTGCTGACGAGCAGCCCGGGGAACACGGCCACGACGAGGGCGACGACGCCGGCGACGATCCACCAGAGTGCGTGGCGTTCCCGGAGGCGGCGGCGGCGCAGGAGTTCGACGACCGCCACGAGGACGAGCAGGGCGACGACGATGCCGAAGACGTAGGTCACGATGTTCACGAGCCGGGCACCTCCGATGCGCGGAGGGACAGACGCGGACGCCAGAGCGCGACCACGAGGGCCATCGCTGCGCGTCCGAGGTAGATCATCGCCTTGAACGGGGCGTGGGACGGGGTGCCGCCGGCGCGCACGCGCATCGCCACGGGGATCTGCTCGATCGAGCAGCCGGCGCGAGCAGCGAGCACGAGCGACTCGACGGTGTCCCCGAGGTACTCGGCGGGGTAGTGCGCGGCGAAGAGCTCGAGTGCTCGGGGGCCGGCACCGCGGAAGCCCGACGTGGTGTCGGTCAGGCGAGTCCCGGCGATCCGGGACACGACCGACGCCAGGACCACCATCGCCCACCGGCGCGGACCACGGGTCTCGTAGTCGCCGACGCCTGCGAACCGTGCGCCGATCACGACGTCGTTCCGCTGCAGGGCGTCGAGGATCTGCGGGACGCCGGTCGGATCGTGCTGGCCGTCGGAGTCGACCTGCACCGCGTAGCGGAAGCCGTTGGCGACCGCGTACTTGAAGCCCGCCCGCATGGCGCCGCCGACCCCGAGGTTGAACGGCAGGTCGAGGACCGTCGCACCGGCACGGCGTGCCACCGCAGCGGTGCTGTCCGCGGACCCGTCGTTGACGACGAGCACGGTGACGCCCGGCAGGGTCGCCCGCACTTCACGCACGACGTCGCCGACCACCGCGCTCTCGTTGTACGCAGGCATGACGATGAGCGTCTGCTGGAGCAGGGACATGCTGACGATGCTACCAACGGCTGCGACCGCGCCGGACGTGTCCGCACCACCGGTCCCCGTCCGTCTCCGCCGGCGCCCCGGCACGTCCGTGACGGCGGGTGCAGCGCGGAGCGTCGGTGCAGCGGACCGCCGTGGCGCGGCTAGTGTCGTCCGTCGATGGAGCGCACGCACAAGACCCTCACCACCGCCGTCGGCGCGGTGGTCCTCGCGGTGATCGCGTCGGCCTTCGCCTGGTACCGGCTCGGGCCGACGACCCGGGCGACCGTCTGGGCCGAGGACGGCGACGTGTTCTTCAGCGAGCACCTCGAGCTCGGTTCCGTGGACTCCTTGCTGCACCCGTACGCGGGCTACCTGCACCTGCTGCCGCGTCTGGTCGTCGACCTCGCGTTCCACCGGCCGATCGAGCAGTACGCGGTCACCGTGGCGGGTGCCAGCTGCGTGGTCGCGGGCATCGTCGTGGCCGCGGTGTTCGTGCTGTCCGCCGACGTCGTCCGGGCCTGGCCGCTCCGCCTGCTCCTCGCCGCGGTCCCGGTCATCCTGCCGATCGCACCGATCGAGGTGCTCGGCAACGCCGCGAACCTGCACTGGCTGATGCTCCTGCTGGTCCCGTGGGTGTTCACCGCCCGTGTCCGGACCTGGTGGGGCTCCGCAGCCGTCGCGGTGCTCGCGCTGTTCGCGGTGCTCACCGAGCCCCAGGCCTTGTTGTTCGTGCCGTTGCTGGCGGTGGCCTGGTGGCGGCGCCCCCTCCGGGACGCGCTCCGGGCGATCCCGGTGACCGTCGTGACGCTCGGCGGTCTCGGCCTCCAGGTGTGGACGGCGCTCACCACCGTCCGGCCGACGTCGGCGGGGGACCCCTCGGTGGCGGAGGTCGTCAAGGGGTACCTGCTCGAGCCGCTGGCCGGTGCCTGGATCCGCGACTCGTTCCTGGTGACGCGCGCCGTCGTCGCGCACGGGTCGTACGTCGTCGTGGTGCCGGTGGTCGCGATCGCCGTCCTGCTCGTCGCGGCCCTCGTCGTCGCGTCCTGGCGGGCGCGCGTCCAGCTGGTCGCGTTCGCGATCGGGTCCGTCGGCATCTGGACGGCGGCGCTGAAGGCGAACAGTTCGGGCAACCGGGGCTGGGACGAGCCGGCCGGGCTGCTGCAGGCGATGACGACCGTCCCCACGCGCTACGCCGCGCCGTCCGCGATGCTCCTCACCGCCGCGGTGGTCCTCGCCGCAGCGCTGCTCATCGGTCCGCGACCTGCGCAGCGGGCCCGTCGGGAGCCACTGGTCGACCGGAGCCGCGTGCTCCGGGTGACGGCGGCGGTCGCCGGCTGGGGTGCGGTCGTGGTCGTGGTCGCGGCCGCGGTGGGCTCGGCCGCCCCGGGACTGTCGCTGCGCCAGGACGGACCCGCGTGGCGTCCGCAGGTCGAGGCGCAGGTCGCGGCGTGCCGTGCCGATCCGTCCGCGTCGATCGTCGTGCACAACGCGCCGCACGCGATCGACAAGGTGTGGGACACCGCCGTGCCGTGCCGACTGGTGCTCGGACGTCGGTGACCCCGTCGGGTCTGCCGGGTCGCCTGCAGCGCCCGGCGACCGTCAGACGCAGGACGCGTTGCGGTCGAACCCGCCGACGACGTACTGCGTCATCTCGATCCGGCTGCCGCCGGTGAGGGGCGTCCCGGAGCAGGCCTGCTGCGCTGCGGCCAGGGTCGGTGCCCCGGTCGCGATCCAGCTCGGCAGCCGGTAGAGCGGGCTCGACGTCGGGACGGTCCCGACGATGCTGGTCCACTGGAAGGTGGTCGAGTACAGGCCGACCTGCGCGCCTCGTGAGGTCAGGGCAGCGGCCATGCCCTCGAGGTCCGCGCGGTTCTGCGACCGGTCCGTCTGCCAGGTGCCCTCGGTCTCGACGTCGAGCCACCAGCGGTACGCCGTCGGGTCGGTGATGCCTCGGATCGTGGCGTCCTCGACCGCCCGGGTCCAGCCGTACACGTACGAGCAGGCGGCGTCGTACCCGCCGGTGCAGGTCCCGTACGGGTTCGGTACGGTCCCGCCACCGTTCGGCAGCGTGTTGCTCGTGGGCCAGACCGAGGCCTGTCGGCCCGGGTTCGCGGTGTTCACGTAGAGCTGGACGGTCGGCTGGGACGTCCCGCCGGAGGACTGCGCGGCCCACCCCAGCTGCGACGACAGGCAGGGGTTCGTGGTGTTCGCCAGTCCGCCGTTGACGCCGACGACCGCGAAGGCGGCGTCGGTCGGCAACGAGGACCCGCACTGCGGCCAGGACACGTCGACGCCGGTGCCCGAGGCCGAGGTCCCGTCGAGGAAGTACCCGGACACGTCGACGTAGTCGACAGCGGTCCCGCGCGAGACCTTGGCCTGGAACGCCCGTGCGGCGGTGGACCCGGTCACCTTGGTGATGACGGCAGCGGAGACCTCCTCGCCGGCCCGGAACACCTGGGCGGCGACGGAGGCGTCCTGTCCGGCGGGCGTGACCCGGAGGTAGCCGTCGGCGGACGTGCCCTGCACCTCGACGTTCGCGACGACCGCGGTGGCCGTCCCCGGGACACCGCCGGTGCCCGTCGCACGGACCGTGCGCGGGGTGTCGCCCAGCGTGGCCGTCTCGATGCGGGTCGTGTCGAGGGGGACGAAGACGGAGCCGGTCGACGAGGCGGAGTAGTACCCGGCGACGTCCATGAAGACGGTCGCGGTCCCCTGGGACAGGCGGACCTGCGCCGAACCGTCGACGAGGCGCACGATCGCGAGGTTCGACACGGTGCGTCCGGCGCTGAACTCCTGGGTCGCCACCGATGCATCACGGCCGAGCGGGGTGAGGCGCGTGTAGCCGTCGGCGGTCGGGGCGTTCGTCTCGACGTTGACCACCACCGCGGTCGCATCGGCCGGCACACCGCCCTTGCCGGCGAACTGCACGGGCACCGGTGTCGTGCCGACGGTCGGCGACGCGACGCGGACGGTCGGCAGCGGCGTGAAGGTCGAGCCGCTGCCGGCGGCGTAGTAGCCGGAGACGTCGAGCAGGATCCGCGCCGAGCCGGCCGACACCTTCACCTGCACGCCGCCGGAGGCGAGCTTCACGGTCGCGAGGTTCGAGATCGTCCGGCCCGCGGGGAACTCCTGCAGCGCGACGCGGGCGTCGGTGCCGGCGGGCGTGATGCGCACGTACCCGGCAGCGGTCGGCGCCTCGGTCTCGACGTTGACCACCACCGCGGTCGCGTTCGCCGGGACCCCGACGCGCCCGGTGATCGGCACAACGACCGGGGTGGTGCCGACGGTGCCGTCGAACACCCGGGCGGTGTCGAGCGGGGTGTACCGGGACCCGCTGGCGGTCGCGGTCGGTGCTGCGACGGCGCGCTCGGCGGGCGCGAGCCCCACGGCGGCGGTGGTGAGGGCCGAGACCGCGAGCAGGGCGGTGACGACGCGGGAGACGAAGGGCATGCCAGCTCCTGTCGGTGACGGGCCGCCCCCTGCGGCCCGTGCCGATGCTACTGGCGGACGGGCGTCAGCCGCGAGCCCTGCTGCCGCGCGACCACCGCTCAGGACTGGTCGCGCGGCAGGTGCCGTCGCCACGAGCGCCGGCGGGCGGCGACGACGATGACGGTCGCGAACAGCATGAGACCGGCGCCGTGCAGCAGGTAGCTCTCCGCGGTGCTCGTGACCGCCAGGAGCACGAGGACCGCGGCCGGCCACACGTAGGCGACCCCGGGGAAGGTCGTCGCGGTGACCCAGGCGCGGGCGAACGCCAGCCCGCCCGCGATCGCGAGCAGGAGTGCCCCCGCGAGCCCGACCTGCAGGTACGCGTCGACGAAGGCGTCGAGCCCGGAGGTGAACCGCACCCCGGACGGGTCGACGAGGGTGACGAAGGGGAAGACGTCCTCGGTCGGCCAGGTGCCGACCCAGCCGCGGCCCTGCATCGGGTCCTGTTCGCCGAGCTGCCGGATCTGCGCCCAGAGGCCGAGCCGCGTCGCCGTCCCACCGGCGGCGCCGATCTCGGCGAGTACCCGGTGCCGGAACAGGACCGCCAGCACGAGCATGCCGAGGACGGCGCCGCCGAGCACGGTGTTCACGACCGGCCGTGTCGTCGGTGCCGCGTGCCGGAGCGCCCAGAGGGCCAGGGCGGTCACCGCAAGCGCGATCATCGCGATGCCGGTGATGGGGGACTGCACGAGCATGAGGGCGATCACGGCGAGTGCGGTGGACGCGACCGCGCGCCAGGTGGTCACCGACCGGGTGAGGAACTCGACCACGAAGGTGACCAGGGCGGTCGCGGCCACGAAGCCCATGAAGTTGCGGTTGCCCCCGATGCCCTGGATCGGACCGCCGTACGCGATGTTGCCCTGGATGCCGAACGCGGGGATCGGGACGTCGAGCACGAGCCCGGAGAGCACCTCGAGGCCGAGGGCCACGACGAGCAGGATGCGGAACGCGTCACCGGCCGCGCGGATGACCTGCACGAGGTCGCGGCCGAGCGCCAGGTAGAGCCCGAGTCCGACGAAGCAGACCGTCTCGACCACGCCGCGCAACGCGTACCAGGAGTACTCGCTCCACACCACGCTCAGGGCGCAGAAGCCGACGAAGGCGAGCAGCGAGAGGGGCAGGACGCCGTGCCACTCGATGCGGTAGCGCTGCCCGAGCAGGCTGAGGCCGGCGAGCACCACGAGGGTGACGAGCACGGCCCAGGTGCCGGCGGCGCCGACCATCGCGTGGACGGCGGGCTCGCCGAAGGCGAAGAGCAGGATCGCGGTGGCGAGCGCCTGGCTGAAGCGACCGCCGGCCGAGAAGCCGATCCAGGCCGACAGGTAGCGCCGAGCGAGCGCTCGTCTGCTCACCCCGTGGTCCGTCACGCGTCCATCCTCTCGCACCGCGCCGGGAGTCACCGTTGTATCTCGGAGCGTCGATATCGCGAACGGCGATGTCTCGGCTAGGTTCAGCGCTCGATGCAGCACCTCCGACCGGCCGCGACCGAGGCGGCCCTCGCCCTCGTCGTGCTCGTCGGCGCCGTCGCGACGGCGTGGTGGCGGCTCGGTGCGGTGGCGCGCGGGACCGCCTGGGCGGAGGACGGCGGACTGTTCCTGCGCGAGCGCCTCGCGTACGGCGTCGACGGGACGCTCCTGCGTCCCTACGCCGGCTACCTGCACCTCGTCCCGCGCCTGGTCGTCGACCTCGCCGTGCACCGTCCGGTCGAGCAGTACGCGCTGACCGTGTCGGCGGCCTCGTGTGTGGTCGTGGGCGTCGTCGCCGCGGCCGTGTTCGTGCTGTCCCGCGACGTCCTCCCGGGCCGCACGATGCGGCTGCTGCTCGCCGCCGTGCCGGTCGTCCTCCCGCTCGCCCCGGTCGAGATCGCAGGCAACGCCGCGAACCTGCACTGGTACGCGCTCGTCCTCGTCCCCTGGCTGTTCGCGTACGGAGCACGGTCCTGGTGGGGCGCGGCGGTCGTCGCGGTGCTCGCCCTGGCGGCGACGCTCACCGAGCTCCAGGCCGTGGTCTTCCTGCCGCTCCTCGCGCTGGCCTGGTGGCACCGCGGCGCGCCGAGCCCGGCCGGGCCCGTCCGACCCGCCGCGGCGTGGGCGCGGCTCCGTGCCCTCCCGGTGACGGTCGCGGCGATCGGTGGTGGCGCGGCACAGGTGGTGACGGCCCTGACGACCGAGCGCACGTCCGAGCGCGGGCACCCGGCCCCGGCGGACGTCGTCGCCGGCTACCTGCTCCAGCCGGTGGCCGGCCTCTGGGACCGGCGGGTGGCCCCGGTGGGCGCAGCGGTCGCCGAGCACGGCGCCTGGGTGCTGGTGGTGCCGGCGCTCGCGGTCCTCGCGCTGCTCGTGGTCGCCCTCGTCGTCGCGCCGTGGCGCGCCCGCGTGCTCCTCGTGGCGCTCGCCGGCGGGTCCGTGGTGGTGTGGACGGCCGCGCTGCTCGCCAACGCTCCGGCGGACGGCCGGTGGAGCACGCTCGACGCGGTCGGGCTCGCCGCCGTGGGTCCGAGCCGCTACGCAGCTGCCGCCGGCATGCTCCTGCTGTCGGCGGTGGTCCTGTCCGCGGCGCTCCTGGTCGACCGCGGCGCGGGACGGGTGCGCCGGACCCGGACCCGGACGGGAGGCGCGGCACCCGTCGTCCGGGCGGCCCTCGGCTGGTGCGTGGTCGCGCTGGTCGTCGCGACGAGCGTCGCGAACGCCGCTCCGGGTGCCTCGACGCGGAGCGACGGGCCGCTGTGGGCACCGCAGGTCCGGGACGCGGAGCCGGCGTGCCGGGCCGACCCGACCCGGGTGCTCGAGGTGCGGACGGCGCCGTGGTCGGCCCAGGTGCCCTGCACCCTGGTGCTGCGGGACCGCTGACCCGGGTGGGGCGTCCGAGCACGGCGTCCGGGCGCGGAGCCGGCGGTCAGTCCGAAGTCGCGCCCCGGAACGCCCGGACGGCGACCGGGATGCGCGGTCCGTCGCCCGACGAGGCGGGCTCCTCGCCGACGAGCACCGTGCGCGTCTTGATCGCGATGACGGCGAAGAGGACCCAGTTGCCCTGGTAGAGCAGACGGGACTCGGCGACCGCCTGCACGAGGAGCGCCACGACGACCAGGAGCGGGAACAGCGACACGGGGTCGAAGCCGCGGGGGAGCAGGTCGGGGCCGTACGGGGTCCGGGTCGCGCACCACCAGGAGCGCACGAGCGTCGACAGCACGTACAGGGCGAAGAGGACGAGCCCGACGACGCCGGTCTGCATGAGGACGTCGAGGGCGGCGTCGTGTGCCTGCAGGTAGGTCACGCCGTTCCGGTGGGCGATGTCCGCGAGTGTGGGGATGTCCGGCCACCAGTAGCCGATCCAGCCCCAGCCGAGGACCGGGTGCTGGTCGGCGAGTCCGAGCACCGCCGACCAGATGTCGCCGCGGCCGGTGAGGTCGGACGTCCTGCCGAGGAGCCCCGTGAGCACCCCGCGGCCCGCGACGCCGGCGACGACGGCGACGACGGCGCCGACGGCGACGGCGAGGTACCGCGGGGCCCGCTGTCCGCTCGGCACACGGCGGACCAGGACCGCGACCGCGGCCGCGAGGACGACCACGACGGCGGCGACGAGGACGGTCGACGACCGGGTGAGCGCGAGCACGAGGACGCCCACCGCGATCCAGGTGACGGCGCGTCCGCGGTGCATCCGCCCCTCGGCGAGCTGGACGGCGACCGCGACGAGCGCGAGCAGGGCCACCATCGCCAGCAGGTTCGCGTTCCCCGGCAGGCCCTGGATCCGACCACCGGTGAACAGCTCGGCGCGCGAGAAGTAGAAGGCGTCCGGGATCTTCCGGTCGCCGTAGTCGGTCCAGATCGGCGCGATCGGGTGCCGGACGACGACGGCCACGACGGCCTCGAACAGCAGCGACAGACCGAGCACCCAGCGCATCGCTGCCGACACGGCGTCGAGCAGGCGCCGCCAGCTGAGCGTCGACGCGATCGCGAACGCGACGAGCACGCAGAGGAGCTGGGCGACCATGCTCGCCAGGGTCGCCGCACGCCAGTGCGACCACGCGACGCTGAGCAGGCACCAGCCCAGGAACAACCAGAGCGAGCGCGGCGTGCGGGTGAGCGGCGGGCGGGCCCGCACCACGACCGCGATGCCCCAGCCGGCCAGGGCCGCCCAGACGGCGGCGGCGCCGTACCAGGTGATCGTGTTCGGCACGGCGTCGCCGGCGAACAGCACCCCGACGACCGCGGTGGCGAGCGCGAACGCCTCGCGCTCGGGCACGGTCCCGCGGGCCAGCGGCCAGGTGTTCGTCACGGCGACCAGGCTACCGCCGGTCAGCGTCCGAGCGAGTCGAGCGCGCGTGCGAGGTCCGCGCCGAGGTACGGCGCGAGCGTGGTGGCGAAGGTCGCGGTCAGGTGGGTCGGGTCACGGTGGACGAGCACGCCCCCGACCACGGCCGGGCAGCTCGTCGCGGTGCAGTACCAGTCGGTCAGGTCGACGAAGCGCGCGCGGTCGCCGAGTTCCCGGACCGCCTGCTCGGAACCGTCGAAGGAGGCCAGTGCCTCGCTGCGCGGGACGTCGCACGCCGTCGTCGTCGGGCCGGACATCCGACCGAGGCAGGTCATCACGTCGTCGCGGGCGACCGGGTTGTCCCGGATCGCGATCACCGGCACACCGACGTCGGTGGCCGACCGCCAGGCGCCGACGAGTCCGTCGACGGTGGCCTGCTCGGTGGTCGTCCCGGCCGGCGCGACGACCGGGGACTTCGTCGTCGCGTGGGTGACGACGACGGCGTCCAGGTCCGGGTGCGCCGCGATCCACGTCGTCGCCGACTGCTTCCACGCGTTGCAGGAGTCGGTGTACGCCTGCGACGGGGCCTCCTGCACGGCGGTCGTCAGGTAGCAGCCGATGTGCCCGGCGACGTCGATGCGCCAGTTCCGCTGTTCCGCGATAGCCGCGTAGGCGCTCAGCAGTGCGTTGTTGTGCGAGTCGCCGATCGCCGCGATGTGCTTCGTCCACCCGGTCCGCGGTCCGACCGTGCAGACGTTGAAGGCGGCGGTCGTGTTCGACCAGCACGCGTCGCGGTTGACGTCGTCCTCCGCCGCGGCGGCCGGTGGCGGCACCCGGACGTCGGCGAGCCGCGGATCCGTGCACGGGTCTGCCGAGCCGATGCGCGCGGCCGCTCCGAAGCAGGGGACGTCGCCGCGCTCGAGCGAGCGCTGGAACGCCGCTGCCTGCGCCTGCTGGACCTGCAGTGCCCCGAGCGTCGACCCGCCGAGGGCGACGACCAGGAGGGTGCTCACCGCGCCCCACACGGCGACCCTGCGGGGCCGGAGGGACCGGAAGCGGGCGGAGAAGCGGAGCGGTTCCTCGACCAGCAGCGTCGTGACCGTCGCGAGGACGGCGGTGCCGAGCAGGACGAGCAGCTTGTCGCGCGTGCCCAGGGGGTGCCCGGTCGCGATCGGCAGCAGGACGACCCCCGGCCAGTGCCAGAGGTAGACGGCGTAGGAGATCCGCCCGACGAAGGCCACCGGGGCGAGCCGACCGACGGCCTGCAGTCCGCTCCGGGCGCCGAGCAGCACGACGAGGGCCGCCCCCGCGACCGGCAGCAGCGCCGCGGTGCCGGGGAACGGGGTCGCCGGGGTGATGACGACGAGCGAGGCGACCAGCAGGGCGGCACCCAGCCACGCGCCTCCCGTCCGGATCGACCGGGCCGCGGGACGGACACGGGACGACAGGACGACCGTCGACGCCAGCCCGCCCAGGGCGAACTCCCACGCTCGCGTGGCCGTGGAGAAGTAGGCGATGCCCGGGGCCGAGCGCGTCTCGACGACGCTCCAGACGAGCGAGACGACGACCACCGCGCCGAGCAGCACCCGAGCGGTCCGCACCGGCGTCCACCACCGAGCGTGCCGGAGCAGGACCGCCAGGGCGACGAGCAGCACGGGGAGCGCGATGTAGAACTGCTCCTCGACCGAGAGCGACCAGAAGTGCTGGAACGGCGACGGTTGGTTGTCCGACGCCAGGTAGTCGACCGAGTCCGACGCCAGCTGCCAGTTCTGCACGTACAGCGTCGAGGCGATGAGCTCGCGACCGTACTGCCCCCAGAGGGTGCTCGGGACGAGCACGAGGACCGCGGCACCGGTCGCGAGCAGGGTGAGCGAGGCACCGGGCAGCAGCCGCTTCGCGCGTCGTGCCCAGAACCGACCGAGCGCGATCCGCCCGTTCGTGGCCTGCTCGCGCAGCAGGTGCCCGGTGATGAGGAAGCCGGAGATGACGAAGAACACGTCCACCCCGACGAACCCGCCCGGCAGGCGGTTCGGCCACAGGTGGTAGACGACGACCGCCAGGACGGCGAAGGCGCGGAGCCCCTGCACGTCCCACCGGGTGGCGTCGGACCGGCGCGGGCGCGTGGGCTGCTCGGACATCGCGACGAGTCTACGTATCGCGGATCGTGCGTCCCGCCCGTCGACGGTCGCCCGGGTGCCGTCGCGGCCCGCACGGGGCGGTCGGTGCGGGCCGGTACGCTCGGCCCATGTTCCTCGGCATCACGAACACCCCGCGCGACTACGCTTGGGGATCGGTCTCCGCGATCCCCGAACTCCTCGGCCGCACCGTCACCGGAGCACCGCAGGCCGAGCTCTGGCTCGGCGCGCACGCGGGCAGCCCGAGCGTGGTCGTCAACCCGGCGATGGTGGGCGGCGCCGACACCCTGCGCGACTGGATCGACGCCGAGCCCGAGGCCGCCCTCGGCCCGGACCGCACCGGGCTGCCGTTCCTGCTGAAGCTCCTCGCAGCGGCGGCACCCCTGTCGCTCCAGGCCCACCCCACGCCGGAGCAGGCCCGCGAGGGCTTCGCGCGCGAGGAGGCGGCGGGCATCCCGCTCGACGACCCCGCGCGCAACTACAAGGACCCCTTCCCGAAGCCCGAGCTCGTCGTCGCGCTCAGCGATCGCTTCGAGGCGCTCAGCGGCTTCCGCCCGGTCGCCGACACCGTGGCAGAGGTCGAGGCGCTCGACGCAGGGAGCGGCCGGCTCGGCCCCCTCCTGGCGCACCTGTCGCAGGGGCTCGAGGACACCGTGCGCTGGCTCGAGACCGCCGATGCGTCGGCGCTCGCCGTGGTGCAGGCGGCGTCCGACCTCGCCGTGGCGCTGCCGGAGGACGACCGCAGCCCGAACGTGCAGACCGTGGTCGACCTGGCGGACGCGTACCCGGGCGACCCCGGCGTCGTCGTGTCGCTGCTCATGCACCGCGTCACGCTCCGGACCGGCGAGGCGATGTACCTGCCCGCGGGCAACGTGCACGCCTACCTCGACGGGCTCGGCATCGAGCTGATGGCCCCCTCGGACAACGTGCTCCGGGGCGGCCTGACCGCGAAGCACGTCGACGTCCCCGAACTGCTGCGGGTGCTCGACTTCACCGCGTACCCGGCACCGGTCCTGACGCCGGAGCACCTCGACCAGGGCGTCGACCGGTTCGCGCCCGAGGGCGTCGGCTTCGCCCTCGTCCGCGTGACGGGGGACGGCCGCCCGGTCGGTCTCGGCACCGGCGGTGTCGCCCCGCTGCACGGTCCGAGCATCGCGGTCTGCACCACCGGGGCCGTGACCCTCGTCGGCGCGCACTCGGCGACCCTGCTCCGGCAGGGGGAGTCCTGCTACGTCACGCCGGACGAGGGCGACGTGACGGTCGAGGCCGACGCCGCGGCCGGGCTGACGTCGACGGTCTTCATCGCGACGGGTGCGTGAACACGCAGCACCCTGCGCCCCGACGGGACAGTACGGTCCGCTAGCGTGACGAGCATGAGTTGGCTGGTCACCGGCGGTGCCGGGTACATCGGGTCCCACGTCGTCCGCGCCCTGCGCGCAGCAGGGATCGACACCGTCGCGTTCGACGACCTGTCGAGCGGGTTCCGGGGGTTCGTGCCCGAGGACGTGCCGTTCGTCGAGGGCACGATCCTCGACGGCGAGCTGCTCACGACCGCCCTGCGCGAGCACGCCGTCACCGGTGTCGTGCACGTGGCCGGCTTCAAGTACGCCGGGGTCTCGGTCGAGCGCCCGCTGCACACCTACGAGCAGAACGTCACCGGTACCGCGACCCTGCTCCGGGCGATGGCGGAGAACGGCGTCACCAAGGCCGTGTTCTCGTCGAGCGCGGCGGTGTACGGCACGCCGGACGTCGACGTCGTGGTCGAGGACACCCCAAAGGCGCCGGAGTCGCCGTACGGCGAGTCGAAGCTCATCGGCGAGTGGCTGCTCCGCGACATGGAGGTCGCCGCCGGGTTCGCCACCACCTCGCTCCGCTACTTCAACGTCGTCGGGTCGGGGGAGCCGGACCTGTACGACGCGAGCCCGCACAACCTGTTCCCGCTCGTGTTCGACGCGCTGCTCGCCGGTCGTGTGCCGCGGATCAACGGCGACGACTACGACACCCCGGACGGCACCTGCGTCCGCGACTACATCCACGTCGCCGACCTCGCGCACTCGCACGCCGTCGCGGCGCGGAAGCTCGAGGCGGGCGAGCAGCTCGAGCGTGCCTACAACCTCGGCAGCGGCGACGGCGTCAGCGTCCGGCAGATCATGGACGCCATGGCGTCGGGCACCGGCATCGCGTTCGAGCCCGAGGTCGCCCCGCGCCGCCCGGGCGACCCCGCCCGGATCGTCGCGACCGGCGAGGCCGCGGCGCGCGACCTCGAGTGGGCGATGCGGCACTCGCTCGACGAGATGGTCACCAGCGCCTGGGAGGCCCGTCGCCGGGTCGGCTGAGGCCCGTGCTCGGCGATCGGGGAGCGCTCGCGTGTCCCCCGATCGCTGGACAGACGGCCTGCGACACGCCCGTACGGGGGACATGACACGCCGCGACGCTCGGCACCTCCTATGATCCGCGACTTGACGGAACGGAATCACACCGCTGTAATTACAGGCAGCGGCTTCGGTCGTTGCAGGCCGTCGTCGACATGTCAGGGGTGATCAGGGTGAACGGTTCCGACTTCCACGCCGGCGTGCCGGAGGACTGGCACGTCGATCCGGTGTCGCTCGGCGTCCCCGGCGTCCGCCGGCCCGAGGGCGACGAGGAGAACCCCCTCTCGTGGCAGGTCGACTCGCTCTGCGCGCAGACCGACCCCGAGGCCTTCTTCCCCGAGAAGGGCGGGTCCACCCGCGAGGCGAAGAAGATCTGCGGCTCGTGCGAGGTCCGGTCGCAGTGCCTCGAGTACGCGCTCGAGAACGACGAGCGCTTCGGCATCTGGGGCGGGCTCTCCGAGCGCGAGCGCCGGAAGCTCCGCCGCCGCGCCTGACGCGCTCGGTCGCGCGCAGCGCGACCGGTTGCGACCGGCCTGGAGGAGCGTCCCGCCTCCGCCACCCACCGACCGTTGATGGAGCGCACAGGTTGACGGCGCGCCGTTCCGGCGGGCCGGTCCCGCGCCTCCAGACCGTAGAGTGACGCGCGTCATGCAGCCCAGTCCCGCGCAGCCCCGGTCCGCCCAGCCCCGCGTCACCGCGGTCCTCGTGACCGCGAACGGCGGCGAGCACCTCGACCGGACACTGGACGCCCTCGTCGCCCAGACCCGGCACCCCGACAACCTGGTCGTCGTCGACGTCGGTTCCACCGACGGGTCGACCACCGAGCTCGCCCTGGGTGGCTCCGCCGGACTCGTGCGCCTGCCCGCCGGACGTCCCTTCGGCGAGGCCGTCGCGGCGGCGGAGCGCGAGGCGCCGACTGCGGACGCCGCACCGGACGCCGAGACGGCACCCGACGAGTGGCTCTGGCTGCTCGGACACGACAACGCGCCCGCGCCGACCGCGCTCGCCGACATGCTCTCCGCGGTGGAGATCGCGCCGTCCGTCGTGGTCGCCGGACCGAAGCTCGTCGACACCGACGACCCGTCGTACATCCGCGCCTTCGGCGAGAGCACGACGCGCGGCGGACGCTCGCTCGCGCTCGTGCAGGACGAGCTCGACCAGGGCCAGCACGACCGGCACACCGACGTGATGGGCGTCTCCGCGGCCGGCATGCTCGTGCGCCGCTCGGTCTGGCGGGAGCTGCGCGGCTTCGACCCCGCGCTGCCGGACGTCGACGCCGCCCTCGACCTCTGCATCCGCGCACGCCTCGCGGGGCACCGCGTCGCCGTGGTGCCGGAGGCCCGCGTGACGAGCGCGGGGCCGATCGAGGAGTTCGGCCGCAAGCGCGTCTCCGAGGGGCGACGCGTGCGCCTGCACCGCCAGGCCGAGCTGCACCGGCGGTTGACGTACGCGCCCGCCGGGCTGCTCTGGCTGCACTGGCTGCTGCTCGTCCCGACAGCCGTCGTGCGCGCCGTCGGGCACCTCGTCGCGAAGCACCCCGCCGCGGTGTCCGGCGAGCTCGCCGCCGCCCTCGCGGTGGCGTTCGGGGGCGGCGTCCGTCGAGCGCGGGCGAACGCAGCGCGGACCCGTCGGGTCGGCTGGGCCGCGGTCGAACCGCTGCGGGTCAGCTGGCGCCGGGTGCACGAGCACCGGACCACCTCGCGCGACGTCGAGCTCGCACGGGTCGAGGACGCCCCGATCGCGCGGGCGTCGTTCCTGGGCGACGGCGGCGTGTGGGTCGTGCTCGCCGCTGCCGTGCTCAGCGTCGTCACGCTGTACCCGCTGCTCGGCAGCCCCGCCGTCACCGGTGGCGGCCTCCTGCCGCTGAGCACCTCGGTCGGGCGGCTCTGGCAGAACGTCGGGTACGGCTGGCACTCGATCGGCACCGGCTCCACCGGACCGAGCGACCCCTTCGCAGCCGTGCTCGCCGTGCTCGGGTCGATCACCGCCTGGTCGCCGTCGACCTCGGTCGTGGTCGTGCTCCTGCTCGCGTTCCCGCTGTCGGCCCTCGGGGCGTGGTTCGCGGTGCGCAAGGTGACCACCCGCACCTGGGTGCCCGTCGTCGGCGCCGCGCTCTACACGATCGCGCCGGCCCTCGTCGGTGCCGTCACGACCGGACACCTCGGCGCCGTGATCGCCCACGTGCTGCTCCCGTGGCTCCTGCTCGCCGTGCTCGAGGCGCACCGCTCCTGGGCGTGGGCGTCCGGCTCGTCGCTGCTCTTCGCGGTCGTCGCGGCCTCGGCGCCGTCGCTGCTGCCGGTGCTCCTGGTCGGCTGGGTCGTGTCCCTCGTCGTCGGCTGGCGGCGCGCGCACCGTCGGGTCTTCATCCCGGTGCCCGCCGCCGTGCTCTTCCTGCCGCTCGTCCTGGCGCAGGTCGCGCGCGGCAACCCGCTCGCCGTGTTCGCGGACCCGGGCGTGCCGTCGGCCACGCGCGCCCCCTCCGCGCTGCAGCTCGCGATCGGGCAGCCGCTGCCGGACTGGAGCGGGTGGCTCCCCGCGACGTCGCCCCTCGGGCTCGCCGCGTCGGTCCTGCCCGTCGCCATGGCCGTCCTCGCGCTGCCGGTCGTCCTGCTCGCGGTCGGGGCACTCCTCGGGCACCGCTGGGCCGTGGCCGGTGCGGCGCTCCTGCTGGCGCTCCTCGGCTACGCGACGGCCTTCGGGGCGACGCACCTCACCGTCACCGGGGTCGGGTCGACCACGACGATCGTCTGGCCCGGCAGCGCGCTGTCCGTGATGGCCCTCGGCATCGTCGTCGCCGCCTCGATCGGCATCGACGTCCTGCCACGCACCGCTCCGGTCGCCGGACTCGTCGCAGCGGTCCTCGCCGGGATCGCGGTCGCGCCCGCCTTCGCCGCGTCCACCCTCGGCGACACGCTCCTGCGTCCGACGACGGGACGGGTCCTGAGCGCCTACGTGAACGCGGAGGCCCAGGCGAACCCGGACGTCGGCACGCTCGTGGTCGAGCCGCAGACCGACGGCTCGCTCGCGGTGTCGCTCGAGCGTGGCCAGGGGTCGACGCTCGACGACCAGACGACCCTCGACTCGACAGCGCTCCGTCTCAGCCGGTCGGGCGCGCAGCTGGCGACCCTGGCCGGCAACCTCGCGAGCCGCAGCGGCTACGACCCCGAACCGGCGCTGCGCCAGCTCGGCATCTCGTTCGTGCTGCTCGACGACGGGCCGGACGCCGACGGCGCGCAGGAGGTGCACGACCGGGCAGCCGGGGCGATCGGCCAGGACGCCCGCTTCACGAGCATCGGCGAGACCGCCTCCGGGAGGCTCTTCCACTACGAGGGCGACGTCGACCGGGTGTCCACCGGCTCGGCCGCGACACGGGCGACGCACGTGCTGTACCTCGTCGTGCTCGGCGTCGTGTTCGGGGCAGCGGCCCTGCTCGCCGTCCCCACCGCGCCGCGCCGACGCCGTGCCACCTCGAACGTCATCGAGGCCGAGGAACCCGCCACCACCTTCGACGAGGAGCGCGACGAATGAGCACCGAGCACCGGTCCGTCCGACGGTGGGTCGTCCGCGGCACCGCGACCGCGGTGGCCGTGGTCGTCGCTGCCGGGGCCGTGACGGCCGCCCACGCGATCGGCACCGAGAGTCCCGCCGTGCGACCGGCCGGCCGGCTCGTCACACCGGTGCCCGCCGACGCCGAGCGGGTGTGCGCCGGCAGCGCGCTGCGTCTGTCCGACGAGTCCGGGAACGACGCGACGACGGCCAGCACCGTCGGGTCGTCGGAGGTCGCCACCGGCACCACCGGCAGCACCGTCGACCGCTCGACGCTCCGCGCGTCCACCACCGGGGGCAGCGACCCGCAGCTCCTCACCGCACCCGCCGGCGACAGCACGCCACAGGTGGCGGGCAGCACCTCGCAGAGCGTGTCCTCCGGCGACCTGGTCGGCTTCGGCGCGGCGTCGTGCGACGACCCGACCCAGTCGACCTGGCTGGTGGGCGGTTCGACCGAGACCGGACGGACCAGCCTGATCACGCTGTCCAACCCGACCGACGTCAACGCCACGGTGGACCTCGACGTGTACGACGCCTCCGGCACCGTGCAGGCACCGGGGACGACCGGCATCGTCGTCGCACCGAACACGCAGAAGGTCGTGCCGCTGTCCGGCTTCGTGTCCGACCAGGGGTCGACGGTCGTGCACGTGACCTCGTCCGGCGGGCAGATCGTCGCGCACATGCAGGAGAGCATCGTGCGGACCCTCACCCCGGGTGGCTACGACGTCGTCTCCGGCGGGGCCGCGCCGTCCCGGACGCAGGTGATCCCCGCCGTCGTGCTGCAGGGCGCCGAGGAGGCACAGCGCGGCGACGACTCCGAGGACGCCGCTCCGGTGCTCCGCCTGTTCGTCCCCGGTGACCGTGCCGCGCGGGTGACCGTCGGGATCACGACCGCGGACGGCGGCGGCTCGACCGTCAACGCGACCGCCGAGGCCGGGGTCGTCACCGACGTCGCCCTCGACGACTTCCCGGACGGGCGCTACTCGTTCACGGTGACGTCGACCGAACCGCTCGTCGCCGGTGCCCGCACCACGAAGCCGACCGACGACGGCCGCAGCGACCTCGGCTGGTTCGCGTCGGCCGAGCCCCTCGGCGACCGCGTCGTGACGGCCGTGGCACCGGGCGGCGGTGCGCGGATGAACCTCGTCAACCCGACGCGCTCGGACGCGACCGTCACGATCACGTCCGGGGACCGCGAGCAGGAGGTCGACGTGGCCTCGGGCAGCACGGCGACCGTGCAGGTGCCGGTGTCGACGCAGCTCGTCATCGAGGGCGCCGAGGGGCTCGTCGCGGGCGTGAGCTACGACGCGGACGACGGCATCGGCGGGTTCCCAGTGCGTCCGGCGACCGAGGTCTCGACCCCGGTGCGCGTCTACCCCTGACGCCCCTCGGTCACCAGTGGCGGTAGCGGTCCGGCGCCAGGTCCCACGGGTCCTTGTCGATCAGCTCGCCGACCGCGCGGAACACCGCCGTCTCGACGATCACCCGGCGGTCGGTGTCGTCCTTCTCGGGACTCCGCGTGACCCGCTCGACGGGGACGCGGAACAGCGTCACCCGACGCCCGTCACGGTCGACCCGCCACCGGGGGAGCCGGTCCGGCAGTGCCTGGTCCGTCGGCATGTCGGCCACCTGGAACACCACGCCCGCGAGCTCGTCCGGCCACAGGCCGACCAGGTAGTGCGCGGTGTCGCCGACGATCCGGTCGAAGGTCTCGGCGCGGGTGATCACGGGCGCCAGGTCCGGTCCGGTCACGCTCGAGCGGCCACCGCGTCCGTGCCGGGAACGACCGCGGGCACGGTCGACGGGGGTGACGGTGGGGTGCTTCCGACGCATCCCGCCATCGTACGCGTCGGGTGCGCGGCGGACCGTGCCGCGGCCGGCAGGTGGTCCCGGTGCTCCGACCGGTAGGGTCGGTGCCGGTATGGAGGACGTACGGATCTGCAGCAAGGTCGCCTGTGGCGCGAGCGCGTCGGCGACCCTCACGTACGACTACGGCGACTCCATGGTCGTCGTCGGGCCCCTGTCCACGCGCGTCGAGCCGCACGGGTACGACCTCTGCGCCCGGCACGCTGCCGGCCTGCGCGTCCCGCGCGGCTGGGACGTCGTCCGGCGTGAGCCGATCCGGCGGGACGCAGCGCCCGCCGACTGAGGCGGCCCGCGGCGGTCCCGGTGGGGTGCGCCGCCGCCCGCCCACCCGACGCGATCCGGCCCGTCCGCCGTCTCCCGGTGCGGTCTGGAGGCCCACCCCGCGTCCGTGACGTCGTCTGACGATCCGCGCCTCCCGGCGTGCCAGACTGACGCCATGTCGACCGAGACCAGCACCGTCGCCCCGTTCCGCGTCGCCGACCTGACCCTCGCCGAGGCGGGTCGCCACCAGATCCGCCTGGCCGAGAACGAGATGCCGGGGTTGATGGCCCTGCGCGAGGAGTTCGGCGCGTCGCAGCCGCTCGCCGGCGCGCGCATCGCCGGCTCCCTGCACATGACGGTGCAGACCGCGGTCCTCATCGAGACCCTCGTCGCCCTCGGTGCGCAGGTCCGGTGGGCGAGCTGCAACATCTTCTCCACCCAGGACGAGGCGGCCGCCGCGGTCGCGGTCGGCCCGACGGGGACCCCGACGTCGCCCGCGGGCGTGCCGGTCTTCGCGTGGAAGGGCGAGACGCTCGACGAGTACTGGTGGTGCACCGACCGCGTCTTCGACTGGAGCGCCGAGGCCGCTGCCGCGGGGGAGTCGTGGACCGGACCGAACCTGGTCCTCGACGACGGCGGGGACGCGACGATGCTGCTGCACACCGGTGCGGACGCCGAGGCAGCGGGCCGCGCTCCGGAGCCCGGCGCCGACGCGAGTGCCGAGTGGCGGATCGTGCTCGCGACCGTGGCCGCGTCGCTCGAGCGGTCGCCCGACCGGTGGACCCGCATCGCGGCCGAGGTGCAGGGCGTCACCGAGGAGACGACCACGGGGGTGCACCGGCTGTACGAGCTCGCGCGGAAGGGTGAGCTGCGCTTCCCGGCGATCAACGTCAACGACTCGGTGACGAAGTCGAAGTTCGACAACAAGTACGGCATCCGCCACTCGCTGCCCGACGGGTTGAACCGTGCGACCGACGTGCTCATCGGTGGCAAGGTCGCGTTCGTCGTGGGCTACGGCGACGTCGGCAAGGGCGCGGCAGAGGCACTGCGCGGTCAGGGCGCCCGGGTGATCGTGTCCGAGGTCGACCCGATCTGCGCACTGCAGGCGGCGATGGACGGGTACCAGGTGGCGCGGCTCGCGGACGTCGCGGGCGAGGTCGACATCGTCGTGACGTGCACCGGCAACCTCGGCGTCGTCGGGGTCGAGGAGGTGCTCGCGCTGAAGCACCTTGCGGTGGTCGCGAACGTCGGGCACTTCGACAACGAGATCGACATGGCGGGGCTCGAGGGGCTCCCCGGGGTCGAGAAGGTCGAGATCAAGCCGCAGGTGCACGAGTGGCGGCTGCCGAACGGTCGCTCGGTCCTGGTGCTGAGCGAGGGGCGGTTGATGAACCTCGGCAACGCGACCGGGCACCCGTCCTTCGTGATGAGCAACTCGTTCACGAACCAGGTGCTCGCGCAGATCGAGCTGCACACGAAGCGCGAGGAGTACCCGACCGGGGTGTCCGTGCTGCCGAAGCACCTGGACGAGAAGGTCGCGCGCCTGCACCTCGACGCCCTCGGGGTGCGGCTGACCGAGCTCCGGCCGGAGCAGGCGGCGTACATCGGCGTGCCGGTCGAGGGGCCCTACAAGCCGGACCACTACCGGTACTGAGGCGCGGGCCGCGCTGCGGCGCGGCTCACGTCGGGGCGGACGCCGCGCCTCAGCGCGGGAAGCCCGGCGGCCGCGCCCCCGCGACCGCGGCGGCACCGTCGAGCAGCGCGGCCCGGGCGCGCAGCGCCCGCACGTCGCGCTCCCGCCGCACGGCGACCACGCCCGCCAGGAACACCTCGGGGTGGACGTCGGGCACCGGGGACGCGTACTCCGCGACCGCCGCAGCGAGCGTCCGCGCCGTCGTCTCGCGGGCCTCCGGCCGCAGGTCGGCGACGGAGCGGAAGAACGCGCCGAGTCGGTCCTCCAGCCGCTGCGGGAGCGCCGACACGTCAGCCACCGCCGCCCACGGCACGAGCTCCACCGGCAGCATGACCTGCACGTCCCGCCGCCGTGCCCCGCGCTCGTGCTGCACGAAGGTCCCGGCGAGCAGGTCACCGAGGCGTCGGGGCCGCGAACCGAACAGCGCCACGACGAACGCCACCGATCCCAGGGTCGACCAGAGCTCGAGCAGCCCGACCAGTGCGCGGGTGAACGCGTGCCGGAAGCCGATCGCGCCGCCGTCCACCCGGACCACACGGGTCCCGGCGGCGTACCGCCCGACGCTCTTGCCCCGTGTGACCGTCTCGACCCCGGCCGGGACGAGCACGAGCACGAATACGGCGGAGACGATCACGACGGGCATGACCCACGCCGGATCGGTGCCGTCCGGCCACACCCGCGCGAGCCCGAGGAGCAGCATGCCGAGCAGTGCCACGAGGCACACGCCGTCGAGCAGCGCCGCCGCCAGCCGCAGCGCGATGCCGGCCGGCTGGACGTCGAGCGCGACGGCCTCGCCGACGACGAGCTCGTCGGCGGTCTCGTCGAGCGTCCCGCCGAAGCGGGCGTCGGACAGGTCGCGTGGCACGCGCGTCTTCCCCATGGGATCATTCTGTCGTGAGCGCGTCCCGACGGGGGCGCGGGTGCACGATCGGGGGAGGCACGTGGACCTGGAGGCCTACAGCACGGTGCACGGCGACCGCTGGGACGAGGTCGACCGTCTGGCACGTGCCCGTCACGGATCCGGTGCCGACGCCGATCGGCTCGTCAGCGGCTACCAGGAGGTCGCGACCGACCTCGCGCGCATCCGCGGCGTCGCGCCGGGCTCGCCGACGGGGGACCGCCTGTCGCGCACCCTCTTCCGCGCACGCCTCCGCTTCACCGGGACACCGGTCGACCCGGTGACCGCCGTCACGACCTTCTTCACGAGGCACCTCCCGGCGGCGCTGTACCGCATCCGCTGGGTGACGATCTGGGTGGCAGCGGCGACCGTCGCGATCAGCGCGATCGTCGGCGTCTGGATCGGTTCGACCCCGGGGGCGGTCGCCACGTTCGGGAGCCCCGAGGCCCTGCGGCAGTACGCGACCGAGGACTTCCAGGCGTACTACTCGGACCACGGCCTCGGGACGTTCACCGCACAGGTCTGGTCGAACAACGCCTTCATCGCCGCCCGGATGGTGGCCTTCGGCATCACCGGACTGTACGTCCCGGTGTCGATCGTCCAGAACGCCGTGAGCCTCGGTGTCTCCGCCGCGATCATGCACTCGCAGGGGCGGCTGGGTGACTTCTTCCTCTGGATCGCCCCGCACGGCCAGCTCGAGCTGTACTCCGTGTTCCTCGCCGGCGCCGCCGGACTGATGATCTGCTGGTCGTGGATCGCCCCCGGTGTGCGCACACGGGCGCAGGCCCTGGCGGAGGACGGCCGGGCGCTCCTCACCGTGGCGGTCGGCCTCGTGCTCACCCTGCTGCTCTCCGGCCTCGTCGAGGGCGTGGTGACCCGCCAGGAGTGGCCGTGGCCGGTGAAGATCGGCATCGGCACGGTCGCACTGGCCGCGGTGCTCTGGTACCAGTGGGTGCTCGGCGGCCGTGCGTACCGCGCGGGGGAGCGCGGCGACGTCGAGGAGTTCGAACGCGGCGCGACGGCGCTCACCGCCGGCTGAGCCGCGGCCGCCTGCGGCTCAGAGCCGCCCGGCCGCCTTCGCGCAGATGTACGCGTCCGCGACGTCCGGTGGCACCGCAGCGGGGCCGCCGCGCACGACCTCGGCGCCCGCGCGGCGTGCCACGTCCCCGACGCCGTCGGCGTCGAGCAGGCTGCGCGCCGCGGCCGCCCGTCGGTACACGTCACGCTCGACACCGGACCCGGCCAGGAGGCTCGACACCGGCCCGCCCCGCTCCTCCGGTACCCCGTGCCCCGGCTCCGGGACACCGCTCGCCATCCGCTCGACGGCCGGGTCCGCGATGCTGGTGACGACGACGGCGTGCCGCCGGGTCAGCCGGGGGAGCACCGCGAGCAGGTCGGCAGAGGCACCGACCGAGTCCAGGCTCGACAGGAGCACGACGAACGCGCGCGAGGTCGTCACCTGATCGACGAGCGCCGGGAGGGCGGACCAGTCGGTCGCGGCGAGCCCGGGCTCGGCGAGCGCGAGCCGTTCGCCGAAGCGTCGGACGACGTCGGTCCGCGTCGCACCGTGCACCCGGTCGCGGACGGTGTCGTCGAGCACCACCAGGTCGACCCGGTCGCCGGCGGCCGTGGCGAGGGCGCCGAGCAGCAGCGCGGACTCGATGGAGGTGTCGAGCCGGGGTTCGTCGTCGACCCGTCCGGCACCGGCACGTCCCGCGTCGACGACGATGACGACGCGGCGGTCGCGCTCGGGTCGCCAGGTCCGGACGACCAGGTCCTGCCGCCGGGCGGTCGCCCGCCAGTCGATCGACCGGACGTCGTCGCCGCGGACGTAGTCGCGGAGCGAGTCGAACTCGGTGCCGTGCCCGCGGAGCTGCAGGGTGGTCTCCCCGTCGAGCTCGCGGAGCCTGGCGAGCCGCGAGGGCAGGTGCCGACGCGACCGGAAGGGCGGCGTGACGACCAGTTCGCCGGGGACCGCCAGCACGGACTGCCGGGCGGCGAGGCCGAGCGGACCGGCCGACCGGATCGCGACCCCCGCGCTGGCGCGGCGGCCACGGCGGAACGGTGTGAAGCGGACCCGGGCGGTCCGGCGCTCCCCGGCGGGGACGGTCGTCCGGATCCGGTGCGGCTCGTGGCCGGCGGAGGGCTCCCACATGTCGCGGACGGTGGCGCGCAGCGGCCGCTGCCCGTCGTTCGCCAGCACGAGGGTGCCGTCGGTGGTGCTGCCCCGGCGCGCCAGGTGCGGCATCCGGCGCTCGACGCGGACCGTGCGCGGATCGGCGGCGAGCAGCACGTCGAGTCCGGCGGCGAGCACCACGACGACCGCCCAGGCCACGCCGGCCCAGGCGCTGCCGAGCAGCACCGTGGGGACGATCGCGACCGCCAGGAGTGCGACGAACCGACCGGAGACCGCCACTAGAAGGGCACCCGGACCTGCTCGACGACCTGCTGCAGCACGCCGTCCGCCCCGACGCCCTCGAGCTCGGCGTCCGCGGCCACGCGCAGTCGGTGCCGCCAGACGGGCAGGAGCATCGCCTGCACGTGGTCGGGCGTGATCGCGTCGTAGCCGGTGAGCCAGGCCCACGCCTTCGCGGCGGCGAGGAGTGCCGTCGCGCCGCGGGGACTGACGCCGACGCGGACCGACGGAGCCTGCCGGGTGGCGCGGGCCAGGTCGACCACGTACGCCAGGACGTCGTCGCGCGCCCCGACCGAGCGGACGGCCCGCTGCGCCCGGAGGACCTCGTCGACGCCGAGCACCGGCCGGACCCCGGCGGACCGCACGTCCCGCGGGACGAACCCGTCCGCGTGCCGGCGGAGCACCTGCCACTCGACGTCCCGCGGCGGCACGTCGAGCGTCAGCTTCATGAGGAAGCGGTCGAGCTGCGCCTCCGGCAGCGTGTAGGTGCCCTCGAACTCGATCGGGTTCATCGTCGCGGCGACGAAGAACGGGTCGGGCAGCGGCCGTGCCGTACCGTCCACGCTGACCTGGCGTTCCTCCATGGCCTCGAGCAGTGCCGACTGCGTCTTCGGCGGCGTGCGGTTGACCTCGTCGGCGAGCAGCACGTTCGTGAAGACCGGGCCCTCGCGGAACGGGAACGTGCCGGTGGACGCGTCGTACACGAGCGAGCCGGTGACGTCGCCGGGCATCAGGTCGGGCGTGAACTGGATTCGCTTCGTGTCGAGCGACATCGCCGCGGCGAGGCTGCGCACCAGCAGCGTCTTCGCGACGCCGGGGACGCCCTCGAGCAGTACGTGGCCCTGTGCGAGGATGCCGACGATCATCCCGGACACAGCGCCCTCCTGACCGACGACGGCCTTGCCGACCTCGGCGCGGAGCCGGCCGAAGGCGTCCCGGAGCGCGTCGGTGCCGGCCGGCGACGGCACCGCGCCGGCCGGCCCGGAGGCGGCCGACGTCGTGCCGGTCGGGGTCGTGCTCGTCGGGGTCGTGCCCGTCGGTTCCTGGGCGGGTGACGGATCGGTCACGGTCGTGCTCCTCGTCGGTTGCGGTGGGACGTGCGCGGGGTCGCGGAGTGCGGGGTGGTGGGGTGTGCGTCGGGGGCGCCGGTCGCGGTGCGGACGGCACGCTCCAGCTCGTCGAGTGCCGCAGCGCCGTCGACGAGCGCCCGGTCGTCGGTGGTCGGGCCCCCGACCAGGACGGCTCCGACGGCGGCGTCGGGGCGGCCGGTCACGCGGGCCGCGGAACGGACCACCTCGTCGACGTGGGTGTCGCGGGGGAGTCCGAGCCGCTGCCCGATCCGGCGCAGTGCCGCGAGCCGCAGGGTGTCGAGCGCGTGGGTGCGGTCGCGGGTCCTGGCGTACAGGCGTGCGCGCCCCTCGGTCGTTTCGGCCGCACGGACGACGACGGGCATCCGCTCGACGACGAGCGGCCCGAGCCGACGCCCCCGCCAGACACCGGCCGCGACCGCGACGAGGCCGAGCAGCAGCAGGGCGCCGGGCACCCACCGCGGGGCGAGCGAACCGATCGTGGGCGCGGCGTCGGCCGAGGTCCGGGTCGGCGTGTACCAGACGAGCCGGTCGCCGGACCCGAGCAGCTCGAGCGCGAAGGCGGCGTTGCCGGCGGTCGTGATCGTGTCGTTCCGCAGCGCGCCGGTCGTGCCGACCAGGGTGACGTCCCCGCCGGGGGTGGCGGTTCGGACGATCCCGGCGACGCGGTCGTCCCCGCTGCCGGTCGTGACGCAGAGGTCGGTGCCGCGCCCCACCGGGCCGTCCGTCGACGGACGGTAGCCCTGACCGGTCACGGTGAGACGTCCTGCGGCGGCCACGGCCGGGACGGCACAGCCGGACGTCGGGACGGTGCCGTCCCCGAGGACGGGCCCGGCCGCGACGACGTCGAGGCCCAGGGCGTCGAGCGCGGCCCGGTCGGTGGAGAGCAGGACGACGTGCTCGGCCGAGCGACCGAGGCGACGCGCGACCCCGGCGTCGAGGGCGCCGGCCGAGTCGTCGACGAGGACCGTCGCGCCGTCGAGGGCGGCCCGGTCGAGGCCGTCCACCCGGTCCACGACGTCCACCCTGGTACCTCGCTGCTCGAGCACGCGCACGAGTGCCCGCGCTCCGCTCGCCGTCGTCGACCCGGGGTCGAGCGGCTCGCGGGTCCGGGCGGTGGTGGACTGCACCGCGGCCGTGAGTCCCGCGAGCAGCAGGCCCACGAGGACGATGACGACCCAGAAGCCCACCCGGCCGGCACGTCCGGGGGAGCGGACGACACCGGTCGCGGCCGGGGCGGCGCTCACGTCGGCACCGCCGGCGCGGTCGCGGGACGGGCGGTGCGGACGGACGCCTCGGTCTCGAGGACCGAGCGCGCGGCGGTCTCGTCGGCCTCGGCGCCGAGGTAGCGGACGGCGTCGAACGAGCCCGCCGCCAGGTCGATCCGGTCCGCGTGCTCCGGGAACCACGGCGCTGCACGCCCGGCGACGGCACGGGCGGTCGCACCGGGGACCTCGCGGACGAGGTCGCGTTCGGCGAGCCCGCGGGCGAGGGCACGGTAGCCGTCCAGCACCGCGGCGGACCAGTCGCCCGCGCGCAGGGCGGACCGTGCGGTGTCGCCGAGCTCACGGGCGGACCGCAGGTCGTCGCCGTCGAAGACGCTCCCGTCGTCCGACCGTGCGGTGCGGGCCCGGCGGTGCGGCAGCCCGCGCGCGACGACCACGACGACCACCACCGCCACGAGCACGACGACGGCGATCCAGAGCACGGTCGTCCCGAGCGCCGGGGAGTCCAGCCCGCCGCCCGGGCGGAAGGACCCGAGCCACTCGAGCAGGTGCCGGGACGCCCGGTCCCACCACGTCGCGCGCGCACCGTCGTAGTCGGCACGGTCGAGCTCGCGTTCGAGCAGCCGACGCGCGTCGTCCGGGCTGATCGTCACGAGCCGCCCGGCCACGGCTGCTGTCCGGGCCACTGCTGCTGCTGTCCGGGCCACTGCTGCGTCGGCCAGGCCGACCCGGGGCCGGGCTGTCCCGGCCACGGGGCACGGGGGACCGCGGGTGCCGGTGCGAACGGGTCCGCCGGCGCTCCGGTCTCCAGGTGCGCTGCGATGCGCTGGTCGAGCGCCTCGGTCCGGATGCGGCGGTCGACGGCCAGGAGGGTCAGGACCGAGGCGCTCAGCACGTCGGTGACGCACTGCACGGCGATCGACAACAGCGCGCCGAGGACGATGGCCACGACGGCCCCGGCGCCGACGCCCGCTGCCGTGCCGGTCTGCCCGAGCGGGTCGAAGGCACCGATCGCCAGCGCCGTGCCGAAGGAGAGCGGGATCGAGGCGATCGACCCCGCGACCCCGAAGGCGACCTGCACCAGCAGGACGATGCCGAAGGTGCGCCAGAACGCCCCGCGGGTGAGCCGCCACGACTGCGCGGCGGCGGAGAACACGCCCCGGCCCTCGAGGGCGATCGTCGGGACGGTGAAGGCGAACCGCGTGCCCAGCCAGGCGATCACGACGAGGGCGCCGATCGCGAACAGGAAGAACGCGCCGATGAACCCGCCGATGCCGGCGCGACCCGCGGTCAGGCTCACGGCCATGCCGACGGCGATGCCGCCGAAGACCGCTGCGAGGACGAGCCCCGCGGCGAGCTGCAGCAGGATCCACGCGACGACCGGCCACCGCCGACCGGCGAGGAGTGCCCAGAGCCCGCCGAAGCTGGCGCGCCGCCCGAGGATCCGCTGCCCGGTGTCCGCCGCGACCGGGGCGACGAGGAACGCCCGGCCCAGGTAGGCCAGGAACGGCAGCCCGACCGAGAGCACGAGGAAGAGCGTCACGGTACCGGCGACGACGTCCCCGGCGCCGCTCCCGCCGGTCTCGACCGCCGACGACAACCGCGTCTGGAGCGACTGCTGGCTGAAGGTGCTCGCCAGGGTGGCGAGGAGTCCGAGCACACCGCTGAGGAGCAGGCTCCAGAGGAGCAGGACACGCGGGTTCCGACGGAACACCGTGAAGGCCCCGGCGAGCACGTCCCCGAGGCCGAGCGGTCGGAGCGGGACGACCGGCCGCTGCGGTGCGGGAGCGGGACGCCCCGGACCGGACTGCTGCTGCCACCCCTGCTGACCCGGCCACCCCTGCTGACCCGGCCACGGCTGCTGACCCGACCACCTGTCGGCCGAGGGCTGCCCCGCAGGGTGGGACGGGCCTCCCGTCCGGTCGTCGCCCCCACCGGAACCCGGAACCTGCCAGTCGGCCATCGCCGCCCCCTCGATCATGCGCAGCCGCGCAGCGGAACGCGCGACCACCCCATCATGTCGCACGAACCCCGCTCGACGGGTGCTCGGCTATCGTGACCCGTGGGTGCCGGTCCGGTACCTCCCGCCCGTCACCCGGAGTCCACGCACATGACACCGCGCATCCTCGTCGTCGACGACGACCAGGCCCTCGCCGAGATGATCGGCATCGTCCTCCGCTCCGAGGGCTACGAGCCGGCGTTCAGCGCCGACGGTAACGACGCCGTCGAGACGTTCCACAGCACGAAGCCCGACCTCGTGCTGCTCGACGTCATGCTGCCGGGGATCGACGGCATCGAGGTCTGCAAGCGGATCCGCGCCGACAGCGGTACCCCGATCATCATGCTGACCGCGAAGGGCGACACCGCCGACGTCGTCGCCGGCCTCGAGAACGGCGCCGACGACTACGTCGTGAAGCCGTTCAACCCGAAGGAGCTCGTCGCGCGCATCAAGACGCGACTGCGTCCGACGGCCGGCGACGCCTCGGTGCTGCACGCGGGCGACCTGACCGTCGACGTCGCCGCGCACGAGGTCCGTCGCGGCGAGACGGTGATCGCGCTCACGCCGCTGGAGTTCGACCTGCTCCGGGCGCTCGCCGAGAAGCCGAACCAGGTGTTCACGCGGGAGATGCTCCTCGACCAGGTCTGGGGCTACCACTACAAGGCGGACACCCGGCTCGTGAACGTCCACGTGCAGCGTCTCCGCGCGAAGATCGAGCACGACCCGGACAACCCGAAGATCGTCACGACCGTGCGCGGTGTCGGCTACCGGGCCGGAGGAGCCTGAGCACCGTGCCGTCGGCGTCGTCGGACACCAGCACCAACGGCCCGGACGTCGGGGCCAGCCGGCCCGGCGATCCGTCTGACGGCCGTCCGTCGGCGCGACCTCCGTCCGGCCAGCGGTGGCCCGGGCGCCGCCCGTCCGGACGCGCCGCCCGGCTCCGGCGTCGGCTCCGCCGCTGGGTCCGCCGCGGCTGGTACGCCGTCGCGTGGCTGTGGCGCCGCTCGCTCATGGTGCGCAGCGTCGCGATCACCGTCGCGACCACCGGCCTCGCGGTCGCGGTGATCGGCACCGCGGTCATGATCAGCATCTCGAACAACGTCTACGCGCAGCGTCGCGACCAGATCGAGTCCGAGTCGGCCCGAGCGACGATCGTCGCGCAGGGCATCTTCGACGCCGCCACCGCGGCCGAGGACAACAACCAGACCGAGCTCGAGACCCTGCAGAGCGAGGCGCAGCAGGCGATCCTGTCGAACACGACGAGCCCGGGCGGCACGAGCATCGCCATCGAGCGGACGCCGGGGCAGTCGACGCCGCAGACGCTGCAGAACCTGGCGAGCCAGGACTTCCCGGACGCCGTCATCACCGACGCGCTGCGACGCGAGGTCGCGAAGGACACCGGTCGGCTGAGCCTGCAGCCCGTGCAGCTCGACGACGGCGGCCGGCGCGAACCGGGCCTGGCGGTCGGGTCCGTCCTGCAGGTCCCCAGCGCCGGGCAGTACGAGCTCTACATCGTGTACGACCTGTCCGACGCGCAGCAGACCCTCGACTTCGTGTCGCAGACGCTCTCCGTCGGCGGCGTCGCCCTCATCGTCCTCATCGCGCTCGTCACCTCGCTCGTGGTGCGGCTCGTCGTCGTGCCCATCCGCGGCGCTGCGGAGACCAGCCGCAAGATCGCCGCCGGACGACTCGACGAACGCATCCCGGTCCGCGGTCACGACGACATCGCGATCCTGGCGCGCAGCTTCAACGACATGGCGGACGCGGTCAGCCGGCAGATCACCCAGCTGGCCGAGCTCTCCCGCGTGCAGCAGCGCTTCGTGTCCGACGTCTCCCACGAGCTCCGCACGCCCCTGACCACCATCCGTCTCGCCGGCGACATGCTCTACGACTCCCGACACGCCTTCGAACCGTCGGTGGGTCGCTCCGCCGAGCTCCTGCACGCGCAGGTCGAGCGCTTCGAGCTGCTGCTCGCCGACCTGCTCGAGATCTCGCGCTACGACGCCCAGGCCGTGCAGCTCGACACCGAGCCGGTCGTACCCGCGGCGCTCGCCGCCGACATCGTCGAGGAGTTCCAGCCGCTCGCCGACCGCGCCGGCGTCGACCTGCAGCTCGTCACCCCCGGCGGCCACACCACGATGCAGCTCGACGCGAAGCGCATCCGTCGGATCCTGCGCAACCTCGTCGGCAACGCGATCGAGCACGGTGACGCGAAGCCGGTCCAGGTCGTCGTCGACAGCGACTCCCGCTCCGTCGCCATCGCCGTGCGCGACCAGGGCGTCGGCATGCCCCCGGAGGACGCCGCCCGGGTCTTCGACCGGTTCTGGCGGGCCGACCCGAGCCGCAAGCGCACCATCGGCGGCACGGGGCTCGGGCTCGCGATCTCGCTCGGCGACGCCAACCTGCACGGCGGTCGGATCGACGTCTGGTCGCGCCCGGGCGAGGGCTCGACGTTCGTGCTGACGCTGCCGCGCGGCGAGGCGCTCGGCACGGCGACGTCGGCGATCCCGCTGCCCGAGCTCGACGAGACCTACGACGGACCACGCGCCGTCCGGGAGGACCGCTGATGCGTGCACGACTCCGGACCCTGGTGGCGACGACGCTCGCGGCCCTGACGGTCGTCGCCCTGACGGCGTGCGCGGCGATCCCGACCGGCGGCGGCGTGCGCACCGGGCAGTCGGTGAAGGACGAGGCGATCTCCGGCTTCGAACTCCGCCCGGACCGACCGGTCGCCGGCGCGGACCAGACCGCGATCCTGCGCGGCTTCGTCGCAGCCGGCACCGGTGCGCAGGACGACTACGGCACCGCACGCGAGTTCCTCGCGAAGGGCTTCGCCGAGAAGTGGAACCCCCGCCGCGGCGTCACCGTCCTGCAGGGGAGCGGCGCGATCGAGCGCGTCGCCGACCGCGAGCTCACCTACACGCTGACCGCCAGCGCGACCGTCGACGCCGACGGCGAGTACACCCAGGCGGTCCGGCCGACGACGTCGACCCTGACCTTCCAGTTCGTCCGCGAGGACGGCGAGTGGCGCATCGCCTACGCCCCCGACGGCATCATCCTCACCCCGGTCAGCTTCGAGTCGCAGTTCCAGCAGCACGCGCTCTACTTCTTCGACCCGACGTACCGGTACCTGGTGCCGGACGAGCGGTGGTTCCTCGCCCGGTCGTCCACGAGCACGCGCATCGCGAGCGCGCTGCTCGCCGGACCGTCCGACTGGCTCAAGGGCGCGGTGGTCTCGGCCTTCCCCGAGGGCACGCAGCTCTCGCTCAACGCGGTGACGATCGAGAACGGCTCCGCCCTCGTCGACCTGTCGAGCGACGCCCTGCGTGCGAGCAACGACGACCGGGTGCGGATGCGCGAGCAGCTCACCCGGTCCCTCGCGTCGGTCGCCTCGGTGTCGTCGGTCTCGATCACGAACGAGGGGGCGCCGTTCGCCGTGCCGGAGCAGCAGGGCACGCAGGCGCGGCTCAACCCCGACGTCGACCCGCGCCCCCTCGTCGACCACGACGACGAGGTCGGGTACGCGACGACCAACGGTCGGGTCGCCGGACTCGGCGGCGACACGAGCACGACCATCGCCGCCCTCGACCCCCGGTCGTTCTCGCTCTCGGGCTCCGGCACGGTCGCCGCGGTCGGCAACGCCAGCGGTGTGGTCGTGGTCCGCGGCCGGGACGCGTTGCGCATCGACGCGACCCAGGGACTCGTCCCGCCCACCCTCGACGACCTCGGGTTCGTCTGGGTCGGACAGGGCGGCGACACCGGCAGGGTGACCGCCTACGGACTCGGTGGGGACCCGCACCCGATCGCCACGACGCTGCCGCTGGGCAACCTCGTGTCCTTCCAGGTGTCCCGCGACTCCACCCGGGCCCTCGCGCTCATCGAGACGTCGGACGGGCCGGCGCTCTACGTGATGGCGATCGTCCGGAGCGGTGACCGCACGCCCACCGGGCTCGGGTCGCCCGTCCGCGTGCAGGCAGCCACCGGCGACGCCGTCGGTGCGGCGTGGGTGAACGACAGCGACGTGGTGTCGGTCGGCCAGACGGACACCGGCCCCGAGGTCGTCCGGTCGACGGTCGGCGGCCAGTCGACGACGCTGCCGAAGCCGGACGGGACCGCCGTGTCGGTCACCGGCGGCAGCGGGGGCTCGGTGCTGCTCCGGATGTCGGACGGGACGGTCCTGCAGTCCACGGGTGGTCGCTGGGACACCACGGGCGTCACCGCGGACGTGCTCGGCACGCAGCGTTGACCGCAGCCGTCCCTGCACAGGCGGCACGGCCTGGAGGCGCGTCCACCGTCCGCCTCGTCGGCCCACCCGGTCCGACGATCCGTCCCCACGATGGACGCATGTCCTCGACGAACTCCCGTCCCCGGCGCACCGGCGCCCCGGCCGGTGCCTGGGCGGACGCCGTCCTCGCCCTGCTCGGACTCGTGCTCCCGGTGACGTGTCCCGGGTGCGGCGCTCCTGACCGCGCGGTGTGCCTGCCCTGCCGTGACGCCCTCGACGCGGAGCCGCTGCGACGACGCCTCGTCGCCGGGGTCCGGCTCGACGCGGCCTTCGCCTACCGGGACACGGTCCGGGCACTCGTCCTCGAACTGAAGCTGCGTGGCCGGACCGACCTCGTGCCGGTGCTCGCGCCCCGCTTCGGCGCGCTCGTCGACCGCGCGCTGGCCGACGTCCCGGGCGCGCTGCTCGTCCGGGTGCCGCCGTCGAGGACCGGCGCCCGGCGTCGTGGGTTCGACCCGGTCGTCCTGCTGCTGCGCCGGGCGCACGCGGCACGACGGCGCTCCTGCCGTGCGCCGCGGGGTGCGCTCCGGCGGGACCGCCGGCCGTGTCGGGGAACGAGAGGGCCGTACTCGTCCGGCACCCCGGCCGCCCACGGGCAGAAGGGACGGACCGCACTCGAACGGGTCGAGGCCACGGTGGGGACCCTCCGCGCCGCGCACGTGGCGGGCCGCGACGTGGTGGTGGTCGACGACGTCGTGACGACGGGCGTCACCATGGCCGAGGCGGTGCGCGCGGTCCGGGCGGCCGGGGGTCGGGTGGTGCGGTGCGTGGCGCTCGCCGAGGTCGAGGAGTGACTGCCCGCCGCGGCCCGCGGCCCGCGGCCTGCCGCCGGGTCGCCGTGTGGACGCCGGGTGTCCGGACGGTGACGGCTGAGCATCCGGTGGGTGTCCGGTCGGATCCGCCGGTCGGCCGTGACGCCACCTCGTCGCGGGGTCTAGCCTCGCGGCAAGGCGTTCGGGATCGCCGGATGGAGGCGACGCGCCGAAGTACGGATGGGAGCCGCCACATGGACGTGACGATCACGGGCCGGAACGTCGGGGTCACCGATCGATTCCGCACCTACGTGGAACAGAAGTCCGAGAAGATCGACGTGCTCGCCGACCGCGCCCTCGCCTTCGAGGTGCGCCTCAGCCGCCACAACGAGAAGTCCGGGGGCTCCGGGGGTGAGGACCGCGTCGAGCTCACCCTGATCGGTCCCGGGCCACTGGTGCGGGCCGAGTCCGCCGCGTCGGACAAGTACGCGGCGTTCGACCTGGCGTTCGCCCGCATCACCGAGCGTCTGCGCCGTGCGCGCGACCGCCGCAAGGTGCACCGGGGACGCCACCGCCCGACCTCGGTGGCCGAGGCCGCCGGGACCGGGTTCGAGCACATGGGCGTGACACCGGCCGACGGACGGCTCATCGAGACCGTCGCGACCGGCGCCGTCCCCGTGGTGGAGGAATCGCACGACGACGACGCCGAGGTCTACTCGCCGGTGGTGATCCGCCACAAGGTCTTCGCCGAGGCCCCGATGACCGTCGACGACGCGCTCTACCGCATGGAGCTCGTCGGGCACGACTTCTACCTGTTCGTCGACGCCGAGACCCGACGCCCGAGCGTCGTGTACCGCCGCAAGGGTTGGGACTACGGCGTGATCGGCATCGACCAGGACGGCGAGACCGGCACCGACACCGGAGCCGCGACCGCCGACGACGAGCGGAGCCGCTCGGCCGCCGTCGCGTGACCGACCCCTCGGCATGACACGGGCGTGCGTGGTCTGCGGACCGCGCACGCCCGTCCGTCTCCCAGCGCACGGCTCCGCCGGGTTGCTAGCATGACTGGCTGTTCGGATCGCGCAGGTCGCGCGCGACGACCCCGTAAGGAGCTCACGTGGCAAACGTGCTGGAGAAGGTCCTCCGCATCGGCGAAGGACGCACCCTCCGACGGCTGAAGGCGTACGCCTCGGCCATCAACGACCTCGAGGACGACTTCGCGAGCCTCACCGACGAGGAGCTCCAGGACGAGACGAAGGAACTCCGCGAGCGCTACGCCAACGGGGAGTCCCTCGACGACCTCCTGCCCGAGGCGTTCGCCGCGGTCCGCGAAGCGGCCAAGCGCACCCTCGGCATGCGGCACTTCGACGTGCAGCTCATGGGTGGCGCGGCCCTGCACCTGGGCAACATCGCGGAGATGAAGACCGGTGAGGGCAAGACCCTCGTCGCGACCACCGCCGCGTACCTGAACGCGATCCCGTCGCGCGGCGTGCACGTCATCACCGTCAACGACTTCCTCGCGTCGTACCAGTCCGAGATCATGGGCCGCGTCTTCCGTGCGCTCGGCATGACCACGGGCTGCATCATCGCGAACCAGTCGCCGGCCGAGCGCCGCGAGCAGTACGCGGCGGACATCACGTACGGCACGAACAACGAGTTCGGCTTCGACTACCTGCGCGACAACATGGCGTGGCAGGCGTCGGACATGGTGCAGCGCGGCCACTACTTCGCGATCGTGGACGAGGTCGACTCGATCCTCATCGACGAGGCCCGCACGCCGCTCATCATCTCCGGTCCGTCCTCCGGCGAGGCGAACCGCTGGTTCACCGAGTTCGCGTCGATCGCCACCCGCCTGATCCCGGGCGAGGACTACGAGGTCGACGAGAAGAAGCGCACCGTCGGTGTCCTCGAGCCCGGCATCGAGAAGGTCGAGGACTACCTCGGCATCGACAACCTGTACGAGTCGGCGAACACGCCGCTGATCTCCTTCCTGAACAACTCGATCAAGGCCGTCGCCCTGTTCAAGAAGGACAAGGACTACGTCGTGATGAACGGCGAGGTGCTCATCGTCGACGAGCACACCGGCCGCATCCTGATGGGTCGTCGCTACAACGAGGGCATCCACCAGGCGATCGAGGCGAAGGAGGGCGTCGAGGTCAAGGCCGAGAACCAGACCCTCGCGACCGTCACGCTGCAGAACTACTTCCGCCTCTACCAGAAGCTCTCCGGCATGACCGGTACCGCCGAGACCGAGGCGGCCGAGTTCATGTCGACGTACAAGCTCGGCGTCGTCCCGATCCCGACGAACAAGCCGATGCAGCGCATCGACCAGACCGACCTCGTCTACAAGAACGAGAAGGCGAAGTTCGAGCAGGTCGCCGTCGACATCGCCGAGCGCCACGAGAAGGGCCAGCCCGTCCTCGTCGGCACCACGAGCGTCGAGAAGTCGGAGTACCTGTCGAAGCTCCTCGCGAAGAAGGGCGTCAAGCACGAGGTCCTCAACGCGAAGAACCACGCACGCGAGGCCGCGATCGTCGCCCAGGCAGGTCGACTCGGCGCGGTGACGGTCGCCACGAACATGGCCGGCCGCGGTACCGACATCATGCTCGGCGGCAACTCCGAGTTCCTCGCCGTGCAGGAGATGCACGACAAGGGCCTGTCCCCGACGGAGACGCCGGAGGAGTACGAGGCCGCGTGGGACGACGTCTTCGCCGCGGTCAAGAAGACCGTCGAGGAAGAGGGCGACAAGGTCCGCGAGGCCGGTGGCCTCTACGTGCTCGGCACGGAGCGGCACGAGTCCCGCCGCATCGACAATCAGCTGCGCGGCCGTTCCGGCCGCCAGGGCGACCCCGGTGAGAGCCGCTTCTACCTGTCGCTGACCGACGACCTGATGCGCCTGTTCAACTCCGGTGCCGCCGAGAGCCTGATGGGCCGCTCGAACGTGCCGGACGACATGGCGATCGAGAACAAGCTCGTCAGTCGCGCGATCCGGTCCGCCCAGGCGCAGGTCGAGGGCCGCAACGCCGAGATCCGCAAGAACGTCCTGAAGTACGACGACGTCCTCAACCGGCAGCGCGAGGCGATCTACAGCGACCGCCGCCACATCCTCGAGGGCGACGACATCAACGACCGCGCGCAGTCGTTCCTCAAGGCCGTGATCGACGACGTGATCGACACGCACACCGGCGAGGGTTCCCCGGACGACTGGGACCTCGACGCCATGTGGACCGAGCTCGGCACGCTCTACCCGATCTCGATCTCCATCGACGAGGTCATCACCGAGGCCGGGTCGAAGGGCAAGGCGACGCGTGAGTTCCTGGCGCGCGAGATCCTGTCCGACGCCAAGCTCGCCTACCAGCAGCGCGAGGAGGTCCTCGGCGACGAGGCCATGCGCGAGCTCGAGCGCCGCGTGGTCCTCTCGGTGATCGACCGTCGCTGGCGGGACCACCTGTACGAGATGGACTACCTCAAGGACGGCATCGGTCTCCGTGCGATGGCGCAGCGCGACCCGCTGGTCGAGTACCAGCGCGAGGGCTACGCGCTCTTCCAGAGCATGATGGGCCAGATCCGCGAGGAGTCGGTCGGCTACCTGTTCAACCTCGAGGTCCAGGTGCAGTCGGACGGCGACAACGCGGTCATCGAGGCGAAGGGGCTCGGGGAGTCCGAGGCGACCGGTCTCGAGTACTCGGCACCGTCGATCGACGGCGAGGTCGAGGTGCGCGACGAGCGCGGTCGCCTCGAGCAGGCCGCGACCGCACGGGCGCAGCGCGCGCAGGCCGAGGCCGAGGCCGCTGGTCCGGAGCAGGGCTCTGCGTTCGGCAACGCGGCGACCGCGTCCGGTCAGGCCGCTGCAGCGGGGAACCGGGCCGAGCGTCGTCAGGCCGCCAAGAAGGGCTGACCCACCCTCACGACGGGAGGCGCGGTGCCGGCTGGCACCGCGCCTCCCGTCCGTCTGCCCCGTCCGCCGTCGGCCGTTGGCCGGTCAGAGCACGCCGATCGCGGTCGCGCGCCAGCGCCCCTGCCGCAGCTCCAGCCGCAGCGCGACCGCGCGGGCGTGGCTGCGGGTGTGCACCACCACCGCCGCCTCGGCGACGCCCGGCGCCGGTTCGCACACCCGGACACTGCCGACCTGCAGGAGCGGACGTGCTCGGGGGCGTCGTCCGACCGACCGCGCGCGAGCCGCCACCGCAGCGCGTTGCAGGAGGTGCCGCTGCACGTCCTCGGTGATCCACCGTGCGATGCTGTCGACCTCACGCCCGCCGGTCAGGACCTCGACCACGCACAGCCCGAGCGCACGTGCGGTGTCGACGACGTCCGGTGTCGGCGGCGCGGCGGGATCGTCCGTGACCGCTGCCGCCGGCGCGGGCTCGTCGGTCGGTGCGACGCCCGTCACGGGGACGAGCGTCCTCGTGACCGGCTCCTCCTGCTCGTCGTCCGTGATCGGACGTGCTTCTCCTGCCGCCATGTCCCCTCCGGACCCGAGCGTACGGACGAGTGGAACATCTGAAATGTTCATGACTCGTGGTTGTGGAGGAGCGTCGTTCTCCACAGATCGGCGCACCTAGACTGGCCGGGTGTCGACCCTCAGTGACCTCGTCCTCGCGCAAGGCCGATCCTCGGAAGCGGACGTGGAGTGGCTCCACCTGCTCGTGGGGGACTGGCAGCTGCTCGCCGACCTCTCCTTCGCGGACATGGTCCTCTGGGTGCCGACGGCCGAGGACGGCTCGTTCGTCGCCGTCGCCCACGCACGGCCCAGCTCGGCGGCGACGCTGTTCTACCGCGACATCGTCGGGCAGGAGATGCGCGAGGAGTGGCGCGACCAGGTGACCCAGTGCTTCGCGAGCGCCACCGTCGTCGACTCGGCCGAGCCGGACTGGTACGAGGACACCCCGACCCGCGTCCGTGCGATCCCGGTGCTCCGTCGGCTGAACACGAACAGCACGGAGACGACCGACCGACCGATCGCCGTCGTCACCCGGCACTCGAACCAGGACGAGATGCGGACGCCGAGCCGCCAGGAGCTCAACTTCACCGCGAGTGCGAACGACCTGTTCGGCATGATCGCCACCGGGGACTTCCCGGACCTCGGGGCGCCGGCCGGCCCGCGGCGTGGGGCACCCCGTGCGAGCGACGGGCTGCTGCGCCTCGACACCAACGGGACCGTGACCTTCGCGAGCCCGAACGGCCTCAGCGCGTTCAACCGGATGGGCTTCGAGGGGGAGCTCGAGCGGAAGTCCCTCGCCGAGGTCACCACCGAGCTCATCGGCTCCAAGCTCGACGTCGACGAGTCCCTCCCGCTCGTCGTGACCGGACGTGCGCCGTGGCGTGCCGACGTCGAGTCGAAGGGTGTGACCGTGTCGCTCCGGTCGATCCCGCTGCGCGACCACGGTGAGCGCATCGGCGCGATCGTGCTCTGCCGCGACGTGACCGAGCTGCGCCACCAGGAGCGCGAGCTCATCACCAAGGACGCGACGATCCGCGAGATCCACCACCGCGTGAAGAACAACCTGCAGACGGTCGCGTCGCTGCTCCGGATCCAGGCCCGACGGACCCACTCCGACGAGGCCCGCACCTCGCTGCAGAACGCCATGCGCCGTGTCGCCGCGATCGCCGTCGTGCACGACACCCTGTCGACCGGTCTCAGCCAGAACGTCGACTTCGACGAGGTGTTCGACTCGGTGCTCAAGCTCGTCACCGAGGTCGCCGCGTCGCACAACACGACCGTCCGCCCGAAGAAGACCGGTGAGTTCGGCGTGCTGCCCTCCGAGGCTGCGACGCCCCTCGCCCTCGGGCTCACCGAGCTCGTCACGAACGCCGTCGAGCACGGTCTCGACGGACGTGACGGCGAGGTCGAGATCGTCGCGAACCGTGCTGACGACCACCTCGACATCGAGGTCCGCGACAACGGCGTCGGCCTGCCGGAGGGCAAGGTCGGGTCGGGGCTCGGCACGCAGATCGTCCGGACGCTGATCCAGGGCGAGCTCGGCGGGACGATCGACTGGCACACCCTCACCGGCAGCGGGACCGAGGTCACGATCACGATCCCGTTCCGCTGGCTGACCGCCGCCGGCGCCGCCTGACCCGACCCGGCGCGGCGAGCAGCGCCGCATCGAACCACGGATGCGACATCGAACCAGCCCCGCGCGCTGGTTCGATGTCGGATCGCTGGTTCGGAACCGGGCCCTGCGCCCGCCGCGCACACGACGACGCCCGCCGCTCCGCAGGGGAGCGACGGGCGTCGTGGTGTCAGGTGCGCTGGGTCAGGAGGCGCGGCGGGCGCGGGCGGCGCGACGCTTCAGCGCACGGCGCTCGTCCTCGCTGAGGCCGCCCCAGACGCCCGAGTCTTGGTTGTTCTCGAGGGCGTACTGCAGGCACATCTCGGTGACGGTGCAGCGAGCGCACACCGACTTCGCCTTCTCGATCTGGTCGACGGCCGGTCCGGTGTTCCCAACGGGGAAGAAGAGCTCGGGGTCCGCGGTGAGGCAGGCTGCCTGGTCACGCCAGTCCATGTGTGGTGCTCCTTGATGTCGATGCTCGAACGGCAGGCCGGGGCCGCGGCTCGGGGATCGGAACGCTGGCATGCACAGGGCACGAGGGGAACCTGTGGGGGAGGCTTCCGCTGGGAGCGAGTCTGACGCCCGCTGGACGCTCGGGGGAGAAGCGTCGAACCGCGGGAGACGCACACCACATCGTGCCGTCCAAACGACCTCGAATATCGTTCCATACTGGGATGACCAAATCAAGGGTCCCGATGCTGGAGGCTTGCTGTGCCCGACACCACCCCGACCGCTCCGGACCACGTCCCGGGTCGCCCGCCGGCCGTCACGACCCTGCTCGTCGTGGTGGGGCTCGAGGCACTCGCGCTCGTCGTCACGACCGTCGTCCTGCTCGTGGAGTCGATCGTCGCCCCGTCGTCGAGCATCGCGTCGGCGATCGCGCTCACGCTGCTCTGCGCCGTCGCCGCGCTCTGGCTGGTCTCGCTCGTCGTCGGCCTCCGCAACCGCCACGCCTGGGTGCGCGCCGGCATCCTCGTCTGGCAGGTGATGCAGGGCGCCCTCGCGATCGGCGCGTTCCAGGGCGTCTTCCGCGTCGCCTGGGTCGGCTGGGTCCTCCTGGTCCCGGCGCTGCTGGGGCTCAGCCTGGTGCTGTCCCGCGCGGTGACCGGCTGGCTCGTCCCGCGCGACGCACGCGACGAGTAGTCGGGACCGTGTGACGGACGGGAGGCGCGCTGCCAGCTGGCAGCGTCCCTCCCGTCCGTCGTGGGGCCGGGTCTCAGACCAGGCCGAGCTTCTTCCGCAGGCTCGCGACGTGCCCGGTCGCCTTGACGTTGTAGAGCGGCAGCTGCACGGCGCCGTCCTCGTCGACGACGATCGTCGACCGGATCGTGCCGGTGACGATCTTCCCGTAGTTGTTCTTCTCGCCCCAGGCGGCGTACGCCTGGTGCACGGTCAGGTCGGGGTCGCTGAGCAGCGGGAAGGTCAGTGCCTGCTCGTGCTGGAAGGTCTTGAGCTTCGCGGGCTCGTCCTTCGAGATGCCGAGGACCTCGTACCCGGCCGCCTGGAGCGACGACATGTTGTCGCGGAAGTCGCAGGCCTCGGTCGTGCAGCCCGGGGTCGACGCTGCGGGGTAGAAGTACACGATCACCTTGCGGCCGCGCAGGTCGGCGAGGCGGTGCTGCACGCCGTCCTGGTCCGGCAGGGTGAAGTCGGGGGCGGTGTCGCCGGCGGTGAGACGGTCCGTCATGGGGCTCCTGTTCGGTCGCGGTGCCCGGGTGGTCGTGAGCACGCGAAAGTCATGCTAATGTTGTTTCCCGTTGCAGCACGGAAGTGCGGGAGCGACAGACAACTGAACACCATGCGCCTCTAGCTCAATTGGCAGAGCAACTGACTCTTAATCAGTGGGTTCTCGGTTCAAGTCCGAGGGGGCGCACCAGCAAGGCCCGGTCGGATCACTCCGACCGGGCCTTCGTCGTTCCCCCGGAGCTGCCGATCGGCGCCGCTCGCGGGCGACACGCGCGGGGTGCCTTCGGAACGCAGATCCGTGCGACCTATCGCGGAGCCCGACCCGGACCCGTGCCGGACCCGTGCCCGGCCGCGATCGACCGTGGCGCCGTCAGCGGGTCGGCACGTCGACCACGCGCGTCCCGCCGACGACGGGCGTCAACCCGCCTCCCGACGCCGCTGCGAGGTCGGCCTGCAGGAGGTCGACGGCGTCCTGGGGGACCCAGAGCGTGAAGTCGACCGCGCTGCCGTAGGTCGGGTCGTCGAAGGTGGCTCCGTGCTGCTGCACCCACTGCCGCAGCACGTTGTCGATCCGGCCGGCGTCGGCGTGGGGCGCCGTGACCGCGACGCGGGTCAGTTCGACGCGGTGCACGAGGGCGACGCGGTCGAGGGTCTCGGACACCGAGGTCGAGTACGCGCGGACCAGTCCGCCCGCCCCCAGCTTCACGCCACCGAAGTACCGGGTCACCACGGCGACCACGTCGGTCAGGTCGCGACGGCGGAGGACCTCGAGCATCGGGACACCGGCGGTGCCGGACGGCTCCCCGTCGTCGGAGGAACGCGCCTGGTCGCCGAGGACCCCGGTGACCATGGCGGAGCAGTTGTGCCGCGCGTCCCAGTACCGACGCCGGACGTCGGCGATGACACGGTCCGCGTCCTCGACCCCGGTCACGGGGACGATCGTGGTGAGGAACCGCGACCTGGTGACGACGATCTCGTGCTCGACGGTGCCGGCGACGGTCGACGGGAAGTGGCGGGGCACGTCGTCGAGGGTAGCCGCGTGTCGTCGGTGCCCCGCGCTACCATGGCCTGCACAGCCGGCGACTGGGGAGGAGTCCGATCGACATGACGACCGCGGATCCCAAGGGTGGCGCGCTCGACGCAGCCGAGCTCGCCCGTCGACTCAACCTGCTGCTCGACTTCGAGGAGTCGCAGCGCGGCGCTCCCGTGCCGTTCGCGGCGATCGAGGAGTACGTCGCGGCACAGGGTGGTTCGCTCTCCCGCGCCAAGTGGACGTACATGCTGTCCGGCGACGGCCGCCGCAACCGGGACACCGACCTCCTGCGCCTGCTCGCCGGGTTCTTCGAGGTCGACGAGCGCTTCCTGCTCGAGGACAGCGCCGTCCCCGAGCGCATCGGCGCGCAGATCGAGCTCGTGCGCGCACTCCGGTCGGCCCGGGTGAGCGGGTTCGCCGCCCGCACGTTCCCGGGGGAGCTCTCACCCGAGGCCCTGCGGCGCATCGCCCGGGTGCTCGAGGAGGAATCGGCACGAGGGGGTGCGGCGTGACGGACGCCTCGGTCGAGGCCTTCTGGACCCGTGGCGCGGCCGAGGGCTGGTCGGACATCGACCAGGCCGTCGCCGCTGCCGCTGACCACGTCGGCAAGCCGGTCGTCGTGCGCGAGGAGTCGTTCCTCAGCGCGGAGCCGGTCTGCGGCTTCGTGGCGACCCTCGAGCACCAGCACCTCGTGATGATCTCGCCGACGACCTCGGCGACCTTCCGCTCGTTCGTCATCGGGCACGAGCTCGGGCACGTGCTGCACCGGCACTCGGAGCACGCGGCCCAGTCGGCGTACGTGCGCGACGTGATCCCGGACGTCCCCGAGTACAAGGTCGAGCGTGCCCTCGCCCGTGGGCTGTTCTCGAACGCCTACGAGCACGAGGCCGAGCTCTTCGCCGACCGCCTCGCCGCCCTGATCCGGTCGAACCGGGGCCGTCCGAGCGCCTTCCGCGGGGTCTTCGGGTGATCGTCTCCGTCGCGATGGCGGTGGTCCTCGTCGTCGGGACGGTGGTGCTCTTCCGCCTGCAGCGCGGCCAGGACCGCACGCTCGCGGTGACGTTCCTGCTCTTCACCGCGACGATCGTCGCGAACGTCGACCCGCTGTACCGCTGGCTCGACCCGATCGTCGGCGGCCGCAACGTGGTCACGGTCGTCAGCGACTGCCTGATGGTCGCCGGGACGAGCACGCTCCTGTGGGGGGTCGCGAAGGCCGTCGGCGCCGCGTGGCGGTGGCTGCGGACGGCGATCATCGTCGCGTTCGTCGTCGTCGTGGTGGTGGTCGTGGCGGCGTTCCTCGCGCTCGACCGGCCGCCGACCACGACGACGTTCATGCTCGTCGCGGGGGACCAACCTGCGGCGGCCGTGTACTCGATCGCGCAGACCACGTACCTGGGCACCGCGGTCGGTGCCACGGGCGTGATCTGCCTGATGCGCCTGCGCGAGGCCCGGACCGCCGCGGACCTCGTCGGCCTGTGGGTGATCGTGCTCGGCGGGGTCCTCGGTGTCGTGCGGATGGTGGTCGTCGCGGTCATGGACGTCGCGCACGTGGTGGGGCGCCTCGACGTCACCCGTGCGCTCACGCCGCCCTACGACGTCACCACGCCCGGTGCGGTGCTCTGCATGGCGTCGGGGATGCTGTTGCTCGTCATCGGTCACCAGCTCGCCCGTCGGCGCCGTGCTCGCCGCCTCGACGCAGCCCTGGCCGCCCTCGAGCCGTTGCACGACCGCATCGGTACCGACAACGCGTACCCGGCGACCGAGGACACCGCGACGCGGCTCAGCCGGACCATCGTCGAGATCAACGACGGCGCCCGACGCTCGCGCCGACCCCTGGAAGCCGACGAGCGGGTCGTCCTCGCCGAGGCGGAGTCCGCACTCGACGAGGTGCTCGACGCTCCCCGCGACACCGTCTGAGCCAGCTCGTCTGCATCGGTCCGGTCACGTTCCCGAGCAGCGCTCGACGATTCGGCGCGCGGCCGTGTAGGGTCTGTAGCACGTGCTACACGACGGGGCTCCTCGTCGTCCGGCACACCGGGGAGGTCTCGGCCGCGTTGGGGGCGGCCGAGCACCCCCGGGCTCTCGCTCCGGCAGCGCTCGGGTCAGGGGCCGGTCCGTCCTCGCTGGCTAGGATCGTCGCGTGACCGTCTTCGCCGCCATCGTCCTGTTCGTCGCCGCCGTGTTCAACGTCGTGACCTGGCCGCGCTTCTTCCAGCGGGTCGCGAAGGACGGCCGTGCGCGCGACGCAGCCGGGAAGCCGACGACGTTCTACACCGTGCACCTGGTGCTGCTGCTCATCGCGTTCGCGATCGCCCTCGCGGCCGTGGTGGCGGGGGTCCTGCTGCTGCTCTGACGCGGTCCTCGGGACCACCTGACGGACGGGAGGCGCGGTGCCGGCTGGTACCGCGCCTCCCGTCCGTCCGTCCTCACCCCGCGGTCGACCGGCGCGCCGACGGGACGCCGGTGTGTGCGCGGGACGCCGCCGTGCCGGCGAGACGCCGCCCTGCCTGCGAGACGCCGGTGTGTGTGCTGAACGCCGCCCTGCCTGCGAGACGCCTTCGGATCCGGCGTCGTCTCCCGGCGGACGCGGCGTCTCGCACCGACGCCGGCGTCTCGCCGCCGACGCCGCCGACGCCGCCGACGCCGCCGACGCCGCCGACGCCGCCGACGCCGCCGACGCCGCCGACGCCGCGGACGCCGCCGACGCCGCCGACGCCGCCGACGCCGCGGACGCCGCCGACGCCGCCGACGCCGAGCACCGATCCCGACTCAGGAGGCCGGCGGCAGCGGCGCCCCGAGCGCCCGCTCGAGCCCGAGCCGGGCCACCCGCTCGTCACCGGTGTCGAGCAGCAGGCGGAAGGTCTCGTCCGCGCACACGAACTCCACGCACACGGCGTCGAAGTCGCACGGCTCGATGCGCCAGCCGGTGACCCGTTCGGTCGGGACCTGGGTCAGCCCGTCGCGCTCGAAGCTCGTCTCCGCACGGACGGTGTCGTCGTAGACACGGATCCTGCCGAACGTCCCACGCCAGGTCAGCTGGAGGTCGAGCGTGGGGGAGACAGAAGGGTCCGGCACGCGCCGATCGTACCGGCGCGCACCGGACCCTGTCCGGAAGGCGCGATCAGCTGCGGTTGCTGCCCTCGCCGGTGCCGTCGTGTCCGTCGCGGCGGACCTGGTTCGCCGGGTCGCGGACGCCGATCGGGAACGGTCCGGTCACGCCCTCACGCAGCGCTGCGATGCGGAGGATGCGGTCGCGCTGCAGGAACCAGCCGACGACCAGCAGCGGGATGATGACCACGAGCGACGCGATCGTGTACGTGCCGACGGGGTAGTCGATCGCCATGAGCACGATCACCGACGCCAGGAACGCGAGCGTCAGCCACGAGGTCACCGGGGCGCCCGGGAGCTTGAACGACGGCTCCTTCGCGAGTCCCTGCTTCGCCCACTGCCGCAGCTTCATCTGGCAGAGGATGATCGTGCCCCAGGCGGTGATGATGCCGAGGCTCGCGACGTTCAGCGCGATCTCGAACGCCTGTGCCGGCACGAAGTAGTTCAGCGCGACGCCCGCGACGGTGAAGGCCGCGGTGAGCAGGATGCCGGCGTACGGCACGCCGCCCTTCGACATCTTCGTCGTCCACTTCGGCGCGGAGCCGTTCATGCCCATCGAGTGCAGTGCGCGACCGGTCGAGTACAGGCCCGCGTTCAGCGACGAGAGCGCCGCGGTCAGCACGACGAAGTTCATGATCGACCCGGCGACGACGCCGACCTGCGGGTTGCCGAGCGACGAGAAGAAGGTCACGAACGGGCTCTGTCCGTCCTTGTACGACGTGTACGGCAGGAGCAGGGAGAGCAGGACGACCGACCCGACGTAGAAGACCGCGATGCGGAAGACGACGGAGTTGATGGCGCGGGGGATGACCTTCTCGGTGTCCTGGGTCTCGCCGGACGCGGTGCCGACCAGCTCGATCGCGGCGTAGGCGAACACGACGCCCTGGACGACGAGGACCGCGGGCAGCACACCGTTCGGGATGAGTCCGCCGTTGTCGGCCCAGATCGAGAAGCCCGTGCGGACCGCCTCGCCACCGGTCTCCACCGGGAAGGCGAAGACCAACCAGACGAGCGCGATCACGAGGAACGCGACGAGCGCGGCGACCTTGATGAGCGCGAACCAGAACTCGAGCTCGCCGAACACCTTGACGGCCACCATGTTGGCGGCGAGCACGACGACCAGGGCGATGAGCGCGAGGAGCCACTGCGGTGCGGCGGTGAACGCGCTCCAGTAGTGGAGGTACAGGGCGACGGCGGTCGTGTCGACGATCGAGGTCATCGCCCAGTTCAGGAAGTACATCCAGCCGGCGGCGTAGGCGAACTTCTCACCGTAGAACTCGCGGGCGTACGAGATGAACGACCCGGAGGACGGGCGGTGCAGCACGAGTTCGCCGAGGGCGCGGAGGATGAAGAACGCGAAGACGCCGGCGATCAGGTAGGTGACCGCGAGCGCCGGACCCGCGGTGTTCAGGCGTCCACCCGCGCCGAGGAAGAGCCCGGTGCCGATGGCCCCGCCGATCGCGATCATCTGCAGTTGCCGGGGCTTCAGACCGTGCTGGTAGCCCTCCTGCTCGTGCGAGAAGTCGTTCGCGGGCTTCGCAACACCCGTGTCGTTCTGCGCTGTCATGCGCGCCAACCTACATGCGCGAACGGCCCGGGGTGGAACGGAACCGCTCCCTGAACGACACCACAGGTCCGCCGACGCTGAACGCGCAGCGGGGCCGGTCCGACAGCATGGACGGATGGACACCCTCCTCCGACTCCTCGTCGCGATCGGGATCGCCCTGCTCGTGACCGCCGCCGCCGCACTCGTCCTGCACCTGGTGCTCCGGACGATCGCGCGCCGGGAACGCTGGGCCGCGGTGCTGTCCCGACGGACGAAGCACCCGGCGCGCTCGCTCCTGCTCACCGCCCTGCTCTGGACGGCGTTCACGTCGAGCATCCCGCGCGACCCGGACGCGTACCCGTGGCGTGACGAGGTCTCGCACGCGTTCCTCATCGTCACGATCGCGGTCGGGTGCTGGCTCGCCTGCCAGATCGCGATCTTCCTCGAGGACCTCGGCCTGCACCGCTACCGCGTGGACGTCCCGGACAACCGGGTCGCCCGACGCATCCGCACCCAGGTCCTGATCATCCGCCGGCTCACGGTCGCCGTCCTCGTCATCATCGCCGTCGGCGCCATCCTGCTCACCTTCCCCGGGGTCGAGGCAGCCGGGGCGAGCGTCCTGGCGTCTGCCGGGCTCATCTCCGTCGTCGCCGGCCTCGCCGCGCAGTCAACGCTCGGTAACGTCTTCGCCGGGATGCAGCTCGCGTTCTCCGGGTCGATCCGCGTCGACGACGTCGTCGTGGTCGAGCAGCAGTGGGGGCGCATCGAGGAGATCACCCTGACCTACGTCGTCGTGCACCTCTGGGACGACCGCCGGTTCGTGCTCCCGTCGACCTACTTCACGTCCACGCCGTTCGAGAACTGGACCCGCACCGGCAGCGAGCTCCTCGGTGCCGTCGAGTTCGACCTCGACTGGCGGATCAGCCCGACCGAGATGCGCGAGGAGCTCGACCGCATCCTGTCCACGTCGACGATCTGGGACGGCCGCACCAAGGTCCTCCAGGTCACCGACGCGGTGAGCGGACTCGTGCGGGTCCGCATCCTGGTCTCCGCACCGGACGCCGGTGGCCTGTTCGACCTGCGCTGCTACGTCCGCGAGGAGATGGTCGAGTGGGTGCAGCGCGAGCACCCGGACGCGCTGCCCCGTCAGCGGGTGCAGGTCACGCAGGGCACCGAGCGGGTCGGCGAGCGCCGCCCCCGCACCGAGGAGCAGGACGCGGCGCTCTTCCGCGAGGGCGACGAACGCACCGCGCTCTTCACCGGCCCGATCCAGACGTCCGGCATCCGCCCGGAGGACGTCCCGCCGGAGCGCTGACACGGCGGTCCGCGACGCCACCACACGACGGACGGGAGGCGCGGTACCAGCCGGTACCGCGCCTCCCGTCCGTCTCCCGGTCGCGTCCGAGACCGAGACGAGCGTCCTAGCGCTGGCGCGCCTTCACCGCGCGGTCGTCCTCGACGACCGTGCCGAGCGCGACGATCGTCGTCGCGAGCCACGCGATCCACGTGAGGGCCAGTCGCCAGTCGCGCGGCCCCTGCCTGGTGGTCTGCACGACGCTGTAGCCGCTGATGATCGAACTCCACACCGCACCGCTGAACATGAACTTCCGCACGGGTTCCTCCTCCTGGTCGTCCCCGCCACGCTACCGGCCGCTACATTGGAGCGCCGCCGGTCGCCCTGCCGGTGTGCAGAGCGAGGAGTCACCGTGCGTCAGGCCGTCATCGGGGGAGTCCTGCTCGTCGTCGGCGCCGTGTGCGTCGCGCTCGGCCTGCTGCCCCTGTCGGACCTCGGCGTGCTGGCTGACCGGGTCGTCCCGGTGCTCGCGTTCGTGCTCGGACTGACCATCGTGTCCGAGCTCGCGGCCGACGCCGGCGTCTTCGACCGGCTCGCCGACCTGGCAGCACGGGTCGGCGGCGGGCGCACGATCGGGCTCTGGGCCGCGGTGGTGGTGCTGGCCGTGGTCTGCACGGTGTTCCTGAGCATCGACACGACGGCGGTGCTCCTCACCCCGATCGTCATCACGCTCGCCCGTCGGGTCGGGCTCCCGCCGATGCCCTTCGCGCTCACGACCGTCTGGCTCGCGAACACGGCGTCGCTCCTGCTGCCGGTGTCGAACCTGACGAACCTGCTCGCCGTCGACGGGATCGGCCTCGACGGTCCGATCCCCTTCGCGGGCCTCATGGTGTGGGCGGCGCTCGCCGGGGTCGTCGTGCCGTGCGCGGTGCTCCTCGTGGTGTTCCGCGGGAAGCTCTTCGGCCGGTACACGCCGGTCGACGTCCGACGGCCGCGCGACCCGCTGTTCTTCTGGGCGGCGTCGGTCGTGCTCGTCCTGCTCGTGGCCGCGCTGACCGCCGGCGTGACGGTGTGGGTCGCGGCGCTCGTCGCGGCGGCGCTGCTCGTCCTGGTCGCCGCCTTCCGCGCGCCGTCCGAGCTCCGGCCGTCCCGCGTGCCCTGGTCGACGCTGGTCTTCGCGGCGGGGCTGTTCGTCGTCGTCGAGACCCTGCACGCCACGGGCCTGACCGACCCGATCGTGCAGGCGGTCTCCGGTGGGACCGACACCGGGTCGCTCCTGCTGCTCGGCGGCGCCGGCGGTGTCGCGGCGAACGCGATCGACAACCTGCCCGCCTACCTGGTGCTCGAGCCGGCCGCCGGGCACGAGGCCCTGCGGTACGCCGCGCTCCTGGTCGGCGTGAACGCGGGCTGCCTGATCACGCCGTGGGCGTCGCTCGCGACGCTGCTGTGGCACGCGCGGCTGTCGGCCGAGGGCGTGCACCTGTCGTGGGGTCGCTACATGGCGCTCGGGTGCGTCGTCGCGCCGCTCACCGTCGTCGCGGGCGTGCTGGCCCTGCAGCTCTGACGCGCAGCGGGCGCCCGTCCGCTACAGCCAGTCCTTGCTCTTGAACACGCGGTAGAGCACGAGGGACGTCGCGACGATGAGCGACACCGACGCGGCCAGCCCGCTCCAGTGCCCCTCGCCCGGGAACGTCACGTTCTGCCCGAAGAAGCCCGTGATGGCGGTCGGGATCGCGATGATGGCCGCCCAGCTCGTCACCTTCTTCATCACGGTGTTCTGCCGGTTCGACGCCAGGTTCAGGTTCGTGTCGAGGACGCTCGACACCGAGTCGCGGAGCTGCTCGACCGAGTCCGCGATCGTCACCAGGTGGTCCTCGACGTCCCGGAAGTACGGTCGGACGCCGTCGACGATCGTCTCGGCGTCACCGTGCAGCAGGGCCCCGACGCTGTCCCGCGTCGGCACGACCTGACGACGCAGCACCCCGAGGGCCTTCCGCAGCCGGAAGGACCGGCGCTGGATCTGCTGCTCGCGCGGGTTGCCGTGCTCGAAGAGGTCGTCCTCGAGGTCGTCGATGCGCGCCTCGATGTCCTCGACCGCCGACGTGGCGTGGTCGACCACGGCGTCGAGGAGCCCCCACACGAGCCACGGCACCCCGCGGTCGGACAGGTCGGTGTTCGCGTCGAGGCGCCGCTCGACGGAGCGCAGGTCGACGTCGGGACCGTGGATGGTGACGAGGGCGTGCCGCGTGACGAAGGCCTTCACCTCGTGGGTCACGAGGTCGCCCTCGGCGTCGAGGCCGTCGACGTCGTAGACCACCAGGAACAGGCTGTCGCGGTAGCGGTCGAGCTTGGGACGCTGCCCCCGCTCGAGGGCGTCCTCGACCGCGAGCGCGTGCACGCCCAGCTCGTCCTCGACCTGGCCGAGCTCGGCGGGCGTCGGGTCCACGTGGTCGACCCACACGAAGGTGCCGTCGTCGCGGTCGAGCAGGTCGGACACCCGCTCGACGGGGAAGTCCCGCTCCACCGCGGTGCCGTCCCGCCACGCCCGTGTCATGACCATGCCGACGAGCCTAGTGACGACGGACCGAGAGCCCGGTGGCCCTCCGCTGGTACCGTCGGCGTCGATCCCGGCGCACCAGCCGGGGGGAACGGAGACACCACCACCCCATGGCAGCAGACACCGACCCGGACCGCTACGCCTTCGTCGTCGCCTCGAACCGCCTCCCCGTGGACCGCGTCGTCGACGCGGACGGCAACGAGGGCTGGCGGCACTCGCCCGGCGGCCTGGTGACGGCGCTCGAGCCGGTCATGCGCGCCAACGACGGCGCCTGGGTGGGCTGGGTCGGCCAGCCGGACGTCGAGGTGGCTCCGTTCGACAACGAGGGCATCCACATCGTCCCGGTGCCGCTCAGCAGCGAGGACGTCGAGGAGTACTACGAGGGCTTCAGCAACGACACGCTGTGGCCGCTGTACCACGACGTCATCGAGCACCCGAGCTACCACCGCGACTGGTGGAACGCGTACAAGCGCGTCAACGCCCGCTTCGCCGACCAGATCGCCGAGATCGTCGAGCAGGACGGCATCGTGTGGGTGCAGGACTACCAGCTGCAGCTCCTGCCCGCGATGCTCCGCGAACGCCGCCCCGACCTGACCATCGGGTTCTTCAACCACATCCCGTTCCCGCCCGTCGGCATCTACGCACAGCTGCCGTGGCGCGCGCAGATCCTCGACGGGCTGCTCGGCGCCGACGTCATCGGCTTCCAGCGGCAGGACGACGCGAGCGACTTTCTCCGGGCCGTCCGGCACATCAAGGGCTACACGACCAAGGGCTCGACGATCGACGTCCCGGTGGACGACCCGGCCGCCCCGCGGAGCCGCAAGGGCATCACCGTGCGGCACGTCGAGGCGCGCCACTTCCCGATCTCCATCGACGCCGAGAGCTTCGAGGCGATCGCACACCGGCCCGAGGTGCAGGAACGTGCGCGGGAGATCCGCGAGAGCCTCGGCAACCCGACGACCGTGCTGCTCGGCGTCGACCGACTGGACTACACGAAGGGCATCCGGCACCGGATCAAGGCGTTCGGCGAGCTCGTCGAGGACGGCCGGGTGAAGGTCGAGGACGCCACGCTCGTGCAGGTCGCGAGCCCGAGCCGCGAACGGGTCGACACCTACGCGGCGCTCCGCGACGAGATCGAGCTGACCGTCGGCCGGATCAACGGCGACCTCGGCGTGATCGGACACCAGCCGATCGCGTACCTGCACCACGGGTACCCGCGCGAGGAGATGGTGGCGCTGTACCTCGCCGCCGACATCATGCTCGTCACGGCCCTGCGCGACGGCATGAACCTCGTCGCGAAGGAGTACGTCGCGGCCCGGTTCGACAACGACGGCGTGCTGATCCTGTCCGAGTTCGCCGGAGCCGCGGACGAGCTGAAGCAGGCGGTGATCGTCAACCCGCACGACATCGGCGCGCTGAAGGACTCGATCCAGCGCGCGATCGAGATGCCGCGCCGGGAGCGCTCGACGCGCATGCGTGCGCTCCGGAAGCGGGTCCGCGACAACGACGTGGCGCGCTGGTCGCGCTCGTTCCTCGAGGCGCTCGACCGGCACGCCCCGCGGGGGTCGAGGATCGACCCGTCCGAGGACGGCGCCGAGCGGCACCGCGAGGCGGAGGACGACGGGATGTCGATCTTCGACCAGGACGCGCAGAAGGCGCGCGCGGCCGAGGACACCCGGGAGGCGCGCGGTGCCTGAGACGTCCACCGACCGGTCCGCCCTGGGCTCGGCCCTCGAGACGCTCGCGGCTGCGCCGCGACTGCTCGTCGCGCTCGACTTCGACGGCACGCTCGCACCCTTCGCCGACGACCCGGCGCAGGTCGGGGCGCTGCCCGGCTCGTGGGCTGCGGTGCTCACCCTGCAGCGCGCCCGCGACACCGAGGTGGTCCTCGTGTCCGGCCGTCCGCTCGACGGGCTCGCCCGGGTGTCGCACGCGCCCGAGGGCATGGCGCTCGTCGGGTCGCACGGTGTCGAGTGGCGCGTCGACGGCCACGACGAGGCCGCGCTGAGCGACGACGAACGCGCCCGGGTCGACCGGGTCGGCGCAGCGCTCGACGAGGTCGGTGCCCGCTTCCCCGGCGTCGTGGTGGAGCACAAGCCCGCCGGGCACGGCATCCACACGCGTCGGGTGGGCGCCGAGGTCGCGGCCGAGGCGAACGCCGCCGCGAGCGAGGCCGCGCACGAGGCCGACCCCGAGGTGCTCGAACGCGGCGGCAAGGACATCGTCGAGTTCGCCGTCCGGCACGTCACGAAGGGCGACGCGATCGACCGGCTGCGCGAGCTCCGGGGCGCGGACGCGGTGTTCTTCGCCGGCGACGACGTGACCGACGAGGACGCCTTCCGGGTGCTCCGCGACGGCGACGTCGGCGTGAAGGTGGGGGAGGGTGACACGCTCGCCGGACACCGCGTGGCGGACCCGGCGGCGCTCACCGACGTCCTGAAGCAGCTGGCCCGGGCGCGGTTTGCTCGGTGAATCGCGCCAGCGATTCGCGACGCGCCCCGAAGGAGCCTGCGACTGAGGTCGCGTGAGGCGACGCGCTGACGACCCGGCCCCGCGCCTCCCGTCCGGGGGTCGTGTCACGGGTGGTATCCCAACTGGTCCTAGACTGCCTCCATGCCTGACATCGACGTGAAGCCGCGCAGCCGGGTCGTCACCGACGGGATCGAAGCGACCACCTCGCGTGGCATGCTCCGGGCCGTCGGGATGGGCGACGCAGACTGGGACAAGCCGCAGATCGGGATCGCCTCGTCCTGGAACGAGATCACCCCGTGCAACCTCTCGCTCGACCGCCTCGCGCAGGGCGCGAAGGAGGGCGTGCACTCCGGCGGCGGGTACCCGCTGCAGTTCGGCACCATCTCCGTCTCCGACGGCATCTCGATGGGCCACGAGGGCATGCACTTCTCGCTCGTCTCGCGTGAGGTCATCGCCGACAGCGTGGAGACCGTCGTGAACGCCGAGCGCCTCGACGGCACGGTGCTGCTGGCGGGCTGCGACAAGTCGCTCCCCGGCATGCTCATGGCCGCTGCGCGCCTCGACCTCGCGAGCGTCTTCCTCTACGCGGGCTCGGTCATGCCGGGCTACGTGAAGCAGGCCGACGGCTCCTTCAAGGAGGTCACGATCATCGACTCCTTCGAGGGTGTCGGTGCGTGCAAGGCCGGCACCATGAGCGAGGCCGAGCTCAAGGAGATCGAGTGCGCGATCGTCCCGGGCGAGGGCGCCTGCGGCGGGATGTACACGGCGAACACGATGGCGAGCGTCGCCGAGGCCCTCGGCATGTCGCTGCCGGGGTCCGCCGCTCCGCCGAGCGCCGACCGCCGCCGTGACTACTACGCCCGCCGCTCCGGCGAGGCCGTGGTGAACATGCTGCGCCTCGGGCTCACCGCTCGCCAGATCCTGACGAAGGAAGCGTTCGAGAACGCCATCGCCGTCGCCATGGCCCTCGGAGGCTCGACCAACGTCGTCCTGCACCTCCTCGCCATCGCGCACGAGGCCGAGGTCGACCTGAGCCTCGACGACTTCAACCGCATCGGCTCGAAGGTCCCGCACCTGGCCGACATGAAGCCCTTCGGCAAGTACGTCATGGTCGACGTCGACCGCAACGGCGGCATCCCGGTGATCATGAAGGCGCTGCTCGAGGCCGGTCTGCTGCACGGCGACGTGATGACCGTCACGGGCAGGACCCTCGCCGAGAACCTCGCCGAGATCGACCCGCCCGAGCTCGACGGCGAGGTCTTCCGGAAGCTCGACAACCCGATCCACGCGACCGGTGGTCTGACGATCCTCAAGGGCTCGTTCGCGCCCGAGGGTGCCGTCGTGAAGACCGCCGGCTTCGACGCCGAGGTGTTCGAGGGCCCCGCGCGGGTGTTCGACCGCGAGCGCGCCGCCATGGACGCCCTGACCGAGGGCAAGATCGCCAAGGGCGACGTCGTGGTCATCCGCTACGAGGGTCCCAAGGGCGGCCCCGGCATGCGCGAGATGCTCGCCATCACCGCGGCCATCAAGGGCGCTGGACTGGGCAAGGATGTACTACTGTTGACGGACGGACGATTCTCAGGCGGCACAACCGGCCTGTGCATCGGCCACATCGCACCGGAAGCCGTGGACGCAGGTCCAGTGGCATTCGTGCGCGATGGCGACCGCATCCGTGTCGACATCGCGGCTCGCTCGCTCGACCTACTGGTCGACGACGCCGAGCTGGAGGCCCGCCGAGAAGGCTGGGCCCCGCTGCCCCCGCGCTACACCCGCGGAGTCCTCGCGAAGTTCGCGAAGCTCGTCCAGTCCGCCGCCAAGGGCGCGGTCACGGGCTAGCGTCGACACGTTCGAACCGCCATCCCTCCAGGCAAGGACCACCTCATGCCCACGGAAGCCACTCCGCTGTCCGCCGCAGCCGGTGCACGCCGGTCGCCGGAGATCCTGACCGGCTCGGGAGCCGTCCTCCGGACGCTCGAGCACCTCGGGATCACCGACGTCTTCGGCCTGCCCGGCGGCGCCATCATCCCCTTCTACGACGAGCTCATGGCGTCGACGACGATCCGGCACATCCTCGTCCGGCACGAGCAGGGCGCCGGCCACGCCGCCGAGGGCTACGCCTCGGCGTCGGGCAAGGTCGGTGTCGCCATCGCGACGTCCGGCCCCGGCGCGACGAACCTCGTCACCGCCATCGCCGACGCCTACATGGACTCGGTACCGTTCATCGCGATCACCGGCCAGGTGTTCTCGACGCTGATGGGGACGGACGCCTTCCAGGAGGCGGACATCGTCGGCATCACGATGCCGATCACGAAGCACTCGTTCCTCGTCACGGACCCGGCCGACATCCCCGCGACCCTGGCGGCGGCGCACCAGATCTCCACCACCGGTCGCCCGGGCCCGGTGCTCGTCGACATCACGAAGGACGCCCAGCAGAAGTCGGCGCCCTACGTGTGGCCGCCGAAGATCGACCTGCCCGGCTACCGCCCGGTGACGAAGGCCCACGGCAAGCAGATCACCGCGGCCGCGCAGCTGCTCGCCGAGGCCGAGCGCCCGGTGCTGTACGTCGGCGGCGGTGTCGTCCGCTCCGGTGCGTCCGCCGAGCTCCTGCGCTTCGCCGAGGCCACGGGCGCGCCGGTCGTCACGACCCTCATGGCCCGCGGCGCCTTCCCGGACTCGCACCAGCAGCACCTGGGCATGCCGGGCATGCACGGTACGGTGCCCGCGGTGCTCGGCCTGCAGGAGAGCGACCTCATCGTCGCCCTCGGCGCCCGGTTCGACGACCGCGTGACGGGCAAGGCCGACGAGTTCGCGCCGCTCGCCAAGGTCGTGCACGTCGACATCGACCCCGCCGAGATCTCGAAGATCCGCTACGCCGACGTGCCGATCGTCGGCGACGCCCGCGAGGTCCTCGTCGACCTGCTCGACGCGTGGGGCGACGTGGCCGCCGACCGCGCCGACACCAGCGCATGGTGGGCGAAGCTCGACCAGCTCCGACGGGACTTCCCGCTCGGGTACACGGAGCCGACCGACGGGCTGCTCGCACCGCAGGCGATCATCAAGCGCATCGGCGAGCTCACCGGTCCGGAGGGCGTGTTCGCGTCCGGGGTCGGCCAGCACCAGATGTGGTCCGCACAGTTCATCCAGTACGAGCGGCCGAACGCCTGGCTGAACTCCGGCGGCGCCGGGACCATGGGCTACTCGGTCCCCGCGGCGATGGGCGCGAAGGTCGCCGAGCCGGACCGCGTGGTCTGGGCGATCGACGGCGACGGCTGCTTCCAGATGACGAACCAGGAGCTCGCGACCTGCGTCATCAACGACATCCCGATCAAGGTCGCGATCATCAACAACTCCTCGCTCGGCATGGTGCGGCAGTGGCAGACGCTGTTCTACGACGGGCGACACTCCTTCACCGACCTGCAGACGGGGCACGGGACGCGCCGTGTCCCGGACTTCGTGAAGCTCGCCGACGCCTACGGTGCCCTCGGCATCCGTGTCGAGCGTGCCGACCAGGTGGACGACGCCATCAGGCTCGCGCTCGAGACGAACGACCGACCGGTCGTCATCGACTTCGTGGTCAGCCGCGACTCGATGGTGTGGCCGATGGTCCCGCAGGGAGTCAGCAACTCGTCCATCGAGTACGCCCAGGCCCTCGCCCCGACGTGGGACGACGAGGACGCCGACATGACGGGGGAAACCGCATGAGCCACGTCCTCTCGCTCCTCGTCGAGGACAAGCCGGGTCTGCTGACCCGCGTCGCCGGCCTCTTCGCCCGCCGGGGCTTCAACATCGAGTCGCTCGCCGTGGGCGGCACCGAGGTCGAGGGTCTGTCCCGGATCACGGTCGTCGTCGACGTCGAGGACCTGCCGCTGGAACAGGTGACGAAGCAGCTCAACAAGCTCGTCAACGTCATCAAGATCGTCGAGCTCGACTTCTCCCAGTCGGTGCAGCGCGAGCACATGCTCGTGAAGGTCCGCGTCGACAACCAGACCCGGTCCGCCGTGCTCGAGGCCGTGACGCTCTTCCGCGCGCAGGTCGTCGACGTGGCGACCGACTCGCTGATCGTCGAGGTGACCGGCGACCCGGGCAAGATCCAGGCGATCCTGCGGGTGCTCGAGCCCTACGGCGTCAAGGAGCTCGCCCGCGCCGGCCTGCTCGGCATGGGCCGCGGGCCGAAGAGCATCACCGACCGCGTGCGCTGAGCGCACCCGTCTTCCGGACAGGAGGCTCGTGGCGGCCCCGCCACGCGCCTCCCGTCCGCACACCACAAGCCACCAGAACCAAGGAGACAGACCCTCGTGACTGACATCGTGTACGACGCCGACGCCGACCTGACGCTCATCCAGGGCAAGAAGGTCGCCGTGATCGGCTACGGCTCGCAGGGCCACGCCCACGCGCTCAACCTCCGTGACTCCGGCGTCGAGGTCGTCATCGGCCTCAAGGAGGGCTCGAAGAGCCGCGAGAAGGCGACCGAGGCGGGCTTCGAGGTCCTCACCCCGGCCGAGGCCACGAAGAACGCCGACGTCGTCGTGATCCTCGCGCCGGACCAGGTGCAGCGCATCGTCTACAAGGACGACATCGAGCCGAACCTCAAGCAGGGTGCGACGCTCGTCTTCGGCCACGGCTTCAACATCCGCTACGGCTACATCCAGGCGCCCGAGGGCGTCGACGTGTCGCTCGTCGCGCCGAAGGGCCCCGGTCACACCGTCCGCCGCGAGTACGAGGCCGGCCGTGGCGTCCCCGTGATCGTCGCCGTCGAGGTCGACGCCTCGGGCAGCGCCTGGGACCTCGCCTGGTCGTACGCCAAGGCCATCGGCGGCCTCCGCTCCGGCGGCATCAAGACCACGTTCACCGAGGAGACCGAGACCGACCTGTTCGGCGAGCAGGCCGTCCTGTGCGGTGGTACCTCGCAGCTCATCCAGTACGGCTTCGAGACCCTCGTCGAGGCGGGCTACCAGCCCCAGATCGCCTACTTCGAGGTCCTGCACGAGCTCAAGCTCATCGTCGACCTGATCTGGGAGGGCGGCCTCACCAAGCAGCGCTGGTCGATCTCCGACACCGCCGAGTTCGGTGACTACGTCTCCGGCCCCCGCGTGATCTCGCCCGAGGTCAAGGAGAACATGAAGGCCGTGCTCTCCGACATCCAGGACGGCACCTTCGCCAAGCGCTTCATCGAGGACCAGGACGCCGGCGCACCGGAGTTCAAGGAGCTCCGTGCGAAGGGCGAGGGGCACCCGATCGAGGCCACCGGTCGCGAGCTCCGCGCGCTGTTCGCGTGGAAGTCGAACGACGCCGACTACGTCGACGGCTCGGCCGCGCGGTAGTCTGCGCAGCGACCACTCGATGACGAGGCGGCGGTGCGGACGCACCGCCGCCTCGCGACGTGACCCGGACCACATGCACCCGTACTCCTCCAGCTCCAGCGCCAGCACCCGGCGCCCTCGTGGCGTCCTCGTACCCGGGCGCTCCACTCCCGCGACCCGTTCCGCAGCGCTGCTCGGCGGCGTCGCGAGGAGTGGTCACGACCGGGTCCTCCGACGTGGGAGGATCGTCGGATGGCGGTGACGAAGCGAGCGGTCCACATCGGCGCCGGCAAGATCGGGCGCGGGTTCGTGGGTCAGTTCCTGGTCGCGAGCGGGTACGAGCTCACCTTCGTCGACGTCGACGACCGTGTGGTCTCGGCACTCAACGACGCCGGCCGCTTCGTGGTGCACGAGGTCGGCGAGCAGCCCGTCGAGCACCTCGTGTACGGGTTCCGCGCCCTCAGCAGCAAGACCGACCGCGAGCGCGTCGTCCGGGCGATCGCCGAGGCCGACGTCGTCACGACCGCGGTCGGAGCACGCACCCTGCCGCTCGTCGCCCCGGTGATCGCCGAGGGACTCGCGGCACGCGCACCCGAACGCGGCGACGTCACCGTGGTGGCGTGCGAGAACGCCTTCAACGCGACGGACTCGCTACACGCCAGCATCCGACGCGCCCCGATCCTCGAGGACCGCCACGTCGCGGCCGTCTTCGCGAACTGCGCGATCGACCGCATCGTGCCGGACCAGTCCGGGGTGCTCGGCCAGTCCGGTGGACTCGACGTCGTGCTCGAGCCCTTCTACGAGTGGGTCATCGAGCGCACCCCCTTCGCCGACTCGCAGGCCGAACCGCCGCAGATCGACGGCGTGACCTGGGTCGACGACCTGCAGCCGTTCGTCGAGCGGAAGCTCTACACGGTGAACACCGCCCACGCGACCGCGGCGTACCACGGCTTCGTCCGCGGGATCCGGCTCATCCGCGAGGCCCTCGAGGACCGCGAGGTCCGCGCCGAGGTCGACGGGGTCCTCGCCGAGACGACCGCACTGCTCGTCGCCAAGCACGGCTTCGACCCGGCCGACCACGCCCGCTACGTCGCAGCGAACCTCACGCGCATCGCGAACCCGCTGCTGCCCGACACCACGGCCCGTGTCGGGCGCAACCCGCTGCGGAAGCTCGGGCGGCGCGAGCGCTTCATCGGTCCGGCATCGCAGCTCGCCGAGCGCGGGATGCCCGTCGAGCACCTGCTCGGCGCCGTCCGCGTCGCCCTGGCGTTCGACGACGAGAACGACCCGGAGTCGATCGAGCTGCACGCGCTGCTCCGTTCCGGTGCGACGGCGCACGCCCTGACCGAGATCCTGACCGGGCTCGTCGAGAGCCACCCGCTGTTCCCGGCGGTACGCGGGGTCGTCGCCGAGGTGCTCGAGACCCAGCCGGCGGACGTCTGAGCGACGCCGCCTGGTGTCGGCGGTCGCGGGTCCCTCGTAGAATCGTCCCCATGACCACGGCAGCATCCCCGCCCGACGGCTCGGTCGACCACGACGACGACGCCCTCAGCTGGGGCGACGCCGACGACGCGACCCACGTCGACGCGGCCCACAACCCGGTCACCGTGACGAGCCGTGGGCGCCGCGACCCGGAGCGCCCGGAGACCTCCGGCGCCCTGGTCGGGTTCGGTGTCTTCGGTGGGCTCTACCTGCTGTACACGGTGGCGTGGCTGCTCACCGCGTCGACCTCGTACGTCGCGAACGTCGACACCGTGCTCACCGTCTTCGTCGAGGTGCTGCGCTTCCTGTCGATCGTCGCGCCGGCCCTCTGGTTCACCGTGGTGCTCTGGGCGGGCCGCGGTCGCCGCACCCGCACGCGCCTGCTGTGGATGCTGCTCGGCGCCGCCGTGCTCTTCCCCTGGCCGTTCCTCATGACCAGGAGCTTCGGGTGACCGCCACGACACCGGCGGCCCGCCGGACTCCGTCCCCGCTCGTCGGCCGTGTCGTCGTCTGGGTGGTCTTCGGCGCGCTGTTCGCGTACATGACCGTGCAGAGCGTCGGGAACCTGGTGACCGTCTCGCAGTCGGTGCGCGCCTTCAACACGTTCCTCGAGACGACCTCGGGCGGCTCGTCGCTGCAGCGCAGCACGCCGTGGGGCTGGCTCGTGCTCGACATCGCGATCGCCCCCGTCGCGTTCGCGGTCGCCCTCTGGGCGACGCGCGGCTCGCGGCTGTCGGTGACGATCGGCGTCTTCCTCGTCGCGTTCGCCGCGGCGGGCGCGCTCTGGCTCGACCTGCAACTGTTCGTGCCGCGCCTGCTCGACTTCTGACGTTCGTCGCGACCGTCCCTCGGACGGGAGGCGCGGTGCCCGCCGGTTCCGCGCCTCCAGACCGGTGTGTGGTTCCGTCGGGGACCGATGGTGCGGTCGTAACCGGGTCGCGGCGTCGATACGATGGTGGGATACCGCCCGTCTCGTGTGAGGAACTGCAGCTGTGCCGAAGCCGGTCGTCCTGATCGCCGAAGAACTCTCGCCCGCCACCGTCGACGCCCTCGGGCCCGACTTCGAGATCCGGAACGTGGACGGTACCGACCGCGCCGCGCTCCTGTCCTCCCTCGCCGACGCGCACGCCGTGCTGGTGCGGTCCGCCACGAAGATCGACGCCGAGGCCATCGCGGCGGCGCCGCAGCTGAAGGTCGTCGCCCGCGCGGGCGTCGGCCTCGACAACGTCGACATCAAGGCGGCGACCACCGCCGGCGTGATGGTCGTCAACGCGCCGACGTCGAACATCATCTCGGCCGCCGAGCTCACGGTCGGCCACATCCTGTCGCTCGCGCGGCACATCCCCGCGGCGCACGCGTCCCTGGCGGCCGGCGCCTGGAAGCGCTCGTCGTACACCGGCGTGGAGCTCTACGAGAAGACCGTGGGCATCATCGGCCTCGGCCGCATCGGCGCGCTCATCACGCAGCGCCTGCAGGCCTTCGGCGTCTCGGTCATCGCGTACGACCCGTACGTCACGACGGCCAGGGCGCAGCAGCTCGGCGTCGAGCTGGTCTCGCTCGACGACCTCCTCCGGCGCGCGGACTTCACGACGATCCACATGCCGAAGACCCCGGAGACGGTGGGCATGATCTCCGACGAGCAGTTCGCGCTCATGAAGCCGACCGCGTTCGTCGTGAACGTGGCCCGCGGCGGCCTGATCGACGAGGACGCCCTGCACCGCGCCCTCACGTCCGGCGCGATCGCCGGTGCCGGCCTCGACGTCTTCGTCTCCGAGCCGCCGAAGGACTCGCCGCTCCTCGCGCTGCCGAACGTCGTCGTCACACCGCACCTCGGGGCGTCGACGGACGAGGCCCAGGAGAAGGCGGGCGTCTCCGTCGCCAAGTCCGTGCGACTCGCCCTCGGCGGTGAACTCGTGCCGGACGCGGTGAACGTCGCCGGCGGTGTCATCGACCCCTACGTCCGCCCGGGGATCCCGCTCGTGGAGAAGCTCGGCCAGGTCTTCACCGGCCTGGCGACCTCGCCGGTGACGAGCATCGACGTCGAGGTGCACGGCGAGCTCGCGCAGTACGACGTCAGCGTGCTGAAGCTCGCGGCGCTCAAGGGTGTCTTCACCGACGTCGTCAGCGACCAGGTCTCGTACGTCAACGCCCCGCTCATCGCGGAGCAGCGCGGGGTGAGCGTCCGGCTCATCACGGACGCCGACAGCCCCGAGTACCGCAACGTGCTCACGATCCGTGGCGCCCAGTCCGACGGCCCCGCGATCAGCGTCTCGGGAACGCTCACCGGTGCGAAGCAGGTCGAGAAGCTCGTCGAGATCAACGGCCACGACGTCGAGGTCGCCCTCGACGCGCACCACGTCGTGATGGTCTACACCGACCGCCCCGGCATCGTGGCGGTCTACGGCAAGGAGTTCGGCGACGCCGGCATCAACATCGCGGCGATGCAGATCTCCCGACAGGAGGCCGGTGGCCAGGCGCTCAGCGTCCTGACGGTGGACTCGCCGGTGCCCGCGGAGATCCTCGAGCACGTGCGCTCCACCATCGACGCGACCTCGCTCCGCGAGATCGACATCACGCTGTAGGGAACGACATGGCACAGACGGTCAAGCTCGCGGTCGTTCGCGGTGACGGCATCGGGCCCGAGGTGGTCGACGAGGCGCTGAAGGTCCTGCACGCCGTGCTGCCGGACGACCTCGTCGTGCAGGAGACCGCCTTCTCGCTCGGTGCCGCGCGGTACCTCGAGACGGGCGACGTCCTGAGCGACGCCGACATGTCCGCCCTGACCGAGCACGACGCGATCCTGCTCGGCGCCGTCGGTGGCGACCCGCGCGACCCGCGTCTCGCCGGCGGGATCATCGAGCGCGGTCTCCTGCTGAAGCTGCGCTTCGCGTTCGACCACTACGTCAACCTCCGGCCCACGACCGTGCACTCCTCGGTCGCGAGCCCGCTCGCCGACCCGGGCGAGGTCGACTTCGTGGTCGTGCGCGAGGGCACCGAGGGCCCGTACGTCGGCAACGGCGGCGCGATCCGCGTCGGCACGCCGCACGAGATCGCCACCGAGGTGTCCCTCAACACCGCGCACGGCGTCGAGCGGGTCGTCCGGTACGCGTTCGACCTCGCCTCCCGCCGCCCGCGGAAGCACCTGACGCTCGTGCACAAGAGCAACGTGCTCGTGCACGCGGGGTCGCTCTGGCAGCGGACGGTCGCGGCGGTCGCCGAGGAGCACCCGGACGTGACGGTCGACTACCAGCACGTCGACGCGGTGACGATCCACATGGTCCGCGAGCCCGGTCGGTTCGACGTCATCGTCACCGACAACCTGTTCGGGGACATCATCACCGACCTGGCCGGCGCCATCAGCGGCGGCATCGGTCTGGCGGCCTCGGGGAACATCAACCCGGACGGCACCTTCCCCAGCATGTTCGAGCCGGTCCACGGTTCCGCGCCCGACATCGCAGGCCAGCAGGTCGCCGACCCGACCGCCGCCGTCCTGTCCGTCGCCCTGCTGCTCGACCACCTCGGTCGGGCGGACCTGGCAGCGGCCGTCACGCAGGCGGTCGAGGCCGACCTCGCGAGCCGGGGCACCACGCCGCGCAGCACGGCCGAGGTCGGCGACGCCATCGCCGCCGCGGTCGCAGCACGCACCACCACCGCCTGACAGGAGTCACCCCGATGCACAACGACAGCGCGAGCACCGACACCGACACCGACTTCGCCCTCGAGTTCGCGAGCACGCCGTCGCCCGAGCGCCGGGCCGCGGCCGAGCGCGAGGAGATCCTCGCCGACCCGGGCTTCGGCAAGCACTTCACCGACCACATGGCCACCGTCGAGTGGTCGCTCGACGGTGGATGGCACAGCGCCTCGATCCACCCGTACGGGCCGCTCACCCTCGACCCCAGCGCCAGCGTGTTCCACTACGCGCAGGAGATCTTCGAGGGCATGAAGGCCTACCGCCACGCGGACGGCTCGGTGTGGTCCTTCCGCCCGGACGCGAACGCGCGCCGCTTCCAGCGCTCGGCCCGTCGACTCGCGCTCCCGGAGCTGCCGGTCGAGGTCTTCGTCGAGTCGGTGCGGCAGCTCGTCCGTGCCGACGTCGACTGGGTCCCCTCGGCGCCGGAGACCAGCCTGTACCTGCGTCCGTTCATGATCGCGACCGAGTCGTTCCTCGGGGTCCGGGCCGCACAGGAGGTCGCGTACCACTGCATCGCGAGCCCGGCCGGCGCGTACTTCACGTCCGGACCGAAGCCGGTGAGCATCTGGCTGTCGACGAAGTACGCACGTGCCGCCCGGGGTGGCACCGGTGCCGCGAAGACCGGTGGCAACTACGCGGCGTCCCTGCTCCCGCAGCAGGAGGCCTACGAGCAGGGCTGCCAGCAGGTGATGTTCCTCGACTCCGAGGAAGGCAAGTACCTCGAGGAGCTCGGCGGCATGAACGTCGTGCTCGTCAAGGCGGACGGCACCCTCGTCACGCCGGACTCGGAGTCGATCCTCGAGGGCATCACGCGCGACTCGATCCTGCAGCTCGCCGAGGACCGCGGGCTCCGGGTGGAGCGACGCCGGGTCACGCTCGACGAGTGGCGCGACGGTGTCGCCGACGGTTCGATCACCGAGGCGTTCGCCTGTGGGACCGCCGCCGTCGTGACGCCGATCGCGGAACTCCGCGGCGAGGGCTTCACGATCGGCTCGCCGACCATCGGTGCGGGCGAGCTGACGATGTCGCTCCGCCAGGAGCTGACCGACATCCAGTACGGCCGACGTCCCGACCCGCACGGGTGGATGACGCGCCTGACGGACCCGGCCTGAGCCGCGGATCGGTAGGGTCGAACGGTGAAGATCGCACGGTTCAGCAGCACGGGTGAAGACCCGCGGTACGGCATCCTCGACGAGCGCCACCTGGTCGTCCTCGCGGGGGACCCGATGTACCAGGGGTTCGAGACGACGGGGGAGCGGGTGCCGCTCGCCGACGCCAAGCTCCTCGCGCCGGTGATCCCGCGGTCGAAGGTGATCGGCGTCGGGCTGAACTACGCCGAGCACGCGTCGGAGATGGACGAGCGGTCGGGCGACGACCCCGTGGTGTTCCTCAAGCCGAACACCGCGGTGATCGGTCCGGACGACCCGATCCGTCTGCCGGCCGAGGTCGGTCGGGTCGACCACGAGGGCGAACTCGCCATCGTGATCGGGTCGCTCGCGAAGAACGTCCGTCGTGAGGACTTCGCCAGCGTGGTGCTCGGGTACACGATCGCGAACGACGTGACCGCGCGCGACCTGCAGGCCCGCGACGGTCAGTGGGCTCGGGCGAAGGGCTTCGACACGTTCTGCCCGCTCGGCCCGGTCATCGAAACCGAGATCGACCCGTCGGACATCCGGCTCGAGACCCGTGTGGACGGCGAGCTGCGTCAGGCGGCGTCGACCAGCGAGATGGTGCACGACATCCCGTCCCTGATCGAGTTCGTCTCGTCCATCTGGACCCTCCTGCCCGGAGACGTCATCCTCACCGGGACCCCGGCCGGCGTCGGCGCGATCCGCGACGGCGAGGTCGTCGAGGTCCTCATCGAGGGGATCGGGTCGCTCAAGAACCCGGTCATCGCTCGCCACTGAGCGCACGCGACGCTCGCTACTGAGCGCACGCGACGGCCGAACGGCCCGTTCCCGCAGGGGAGCGGGCCGTTCGCCGTTCCGCGAGTCCTCGGGGAGGTCGGGGGACGACACGCCCGGGATGTGAGCGGTGTTGGCGGTGTGGGTCGGGCGAACGTAGAGTAATCACTCGTTGCCGCTGAGGCGGAGAACGGAACGGCCGAGACGGTCACCGGGTTCACCCGGGGATCTTGTCCGCCACGGTTCTTCCCCGGCAACGAACTTCCAGCCCCTCTGATGAGGTGCCACTTGGGTGGTGCTGAGTGGGGGGTGCGTCTGGTCCTTGAGAACTCAACAGCGTGCACATTGTCAATGCCAATTTATTGACCCCGTGCGATTGCAGCTTTGGTTGTGGT
>NZ_JBEPMD010000015.1:0-79381 GCF_040545555.1 Curtobacterium oceanosedimentum | reverse complement strand
GTCTATAACCCCGCGGTTATCACTCCGGGGGCGGGGGGGCGTGGTTTTTTCCCCGGGGGGGCGGCGGGGGGGGGGGGGGGGGGGGGGGGGGGTGTGGGGGGGGGGGGGGGGGGGGGGGGTGGGGGGGGGGGGGCCCCCCCGGGGGGGGGGGGGGGGGGCCCCCGCCCCCCCCCGCCTCCTGTCCGGCTGTTCCAGCGTTACGCGCTGACGACTGCCTTGTCGTCCAGGCGCTCGCCCGACTCGGTGTCGAAGGCGTGCACGTGGCCCTGCTTCGGCGTGATCACGATGGTGTCGCCGATCGACGGGTGCGAGCGACCGTCGACGCGGGCGACGATGTCGGTGCGCTGGCCGTTCACGTCGGCGTGACCGTAGAGGTAGCCGTCGGCGCCGAGCTCCTCGACCACGTCGACCGTCACCGGCAGGCCCTCGCCCGAGGTCGACACGATGACGTCCTCGGGGCGGATGCCGACGGTGATGTTGCCGGAACGGGCGTTCGACAGGGTGTCGCGGTCGAGCGGGTGGTTCAGCGTGCCGAACCGGATGCCGCCCTCGATGACGTCGGCGGGGAGCAGGTTCATGGCCGGCGAACCGATGAAGCCGGCGACGAACACGTTGTTCGGCTTCTCGTACAGGTCACGCGGCGAGCCGACCTGCTGCAGGATGCCGTCCTTCAGTACCGCGATGCGGTCGCCCATGGTCAGGGCCTCGGTCTGGTCGTGCGTGACGTAGACCGTGGTGACGCCGAGACGACGCTGCAGCGACGCGATCTGGGTGCGGGTCTGGACGCGGAGCTTGGCGTCGAGGTTCGACAGCGGCTCGTCCATGAGGAACACCTGCGGCTGACGGACGATCGCACGGCCCATCGCGACGCGCTGACGCTGACCACCGGAGAGCGCCTTCGGCTTGCGGCCGAGGTACTGTTCGAGGTCGAGGAGCTTCGCGGCCTCCTGCACGCGGGTGGCGCGCTCCTCCTTGCCGACACCGGCGATCTTGAGCGCGAAGCCCATGTTCTCGGCGACGGTCATGTGCGGGTACAGCGCGTAGTTCTGGAACACCATCGCGATGTCGCGGTCCTTCGGCGGGACGTCGGTGACGTCGCGCTCGCCGATGCGGATCGCGCCGGAGTTGACCTCTTCGAGGCCGGCGAGCATGCGCAGGGAGGTCGACTTGCCGCAGCCCGAGGGGCCGACGAGGACGAGGAACTCGCCATCGGCGACGTCCAGGTCGAGGGAGTCGACCGCGGGGCGGGTGCCTCCGGGGTAGAGACGGGTTGCCTTGTCGTAGGTGACGGACGCCATGAGCGTTCGATCCTTCCTTCACCGGCAGGTACGTGCCGGACGATCCGTAGTGAAGCGGTTGCCCGTGGGGGCCCCGGATGGTCGTCGTCGACCATCGTTGCTCATACAACACGACTTCCCCCGCCAGCGCCAGTGCCGGTCCGACCTGGTTGGCTGGTCCCAGGAAGGACCACTACGATCGGCGGGTCCGTCCGGCGTACGGGGGAAGGCGAGGCCGTGCGGACGTCAGGATCAACGTGAGGACCATCGACGCATGACCAACCGCCCCGAGGGTGACGCACGCGCCGCGCGCAACGAACGACGAGAGGCCGCACGCCAGCGGGCCCAGCGAGCGCGAGCCCAGCAGAAGCGCCGGCAGCGCGGGACCCGCCTCGGGCTGCAGATCGGCCTCGGGGCCGTGCTCCTCGCCGCGGTGGCGGTCGTCACGCTGGTGCTGGTCGACTCGGTGCAACCCGCGGGTCCCGGGCCGTCGACGATGTCGCAGGGCGGCATCACCATCGGGCAGGACCTCGAGCCGGTCGACTCCGCCTCGACCCCGTCGCCGAGCGCGACCGGGGCCTCCGACCCGGTGCGGATCACGATGTACGTCGACTACCTCTGCGACACCTGCGCTCAGTTCGAGAAGGCGAACGGCGACTACATCGCGAGCCTGGTCGACTCCGGCGCCGCGACGGTCGACATCCACCCGGTCGCCGTGCTGACGAACCGGTCGCAGGGCACGAAGTACTCGCTGCGCGCCGCGAACGCCGCTGCCTGCGTCGCGGACCGGTCGCCCGGCCAGTTCTACGCCGTGAACCAGGCGCTCTTCGCGCGGCAGCCCGACCAGGGCACCTCCGGTCTCACCGACGCGCAGCTCGAGCGGCTCGTGACCGGCGTCGACGGAGTGCGGGACACGGCGGCGATCCGCGACTGCATCCAGGACCAGACCTTCGCCAAGTGGGTCGACGAGCGCACGGCCGACGTGACGGGTGGGGACATCCCCGGTTCGTCGCTCAGCGAGTTCCCCGGGCCGCCCCTGGTGCTCGTGAACGGCAAGCAGTACGAGCTGACCGCGCCGATCACCAACGACGACTTCCGCACCTTCGTGGTGTCGGCGGCGGGTGCGTCGGACGCGACGCCGTCGCCGACGGCCACGCCGACCCCCTCCGCGAGCGCGTCCGCCGGCTGACGTCGCGAGACGGTCGACCGACCGACGGACGGGAGGCTCCCCACCGGACCGGTGGGGAGCCTCCCGTCCGTCACGGCCGGGTCTACAGCTGCGAGCCGGGCACGCTGAAGGTGTCGCAGGCGGTCGCCCCGCGCTCGTAGCCCCGCGTGAACCACGCCTGGCGCTGCGCGCTGGACCCGTGCGTGAAGGAGTCGGGGTCGACCCGACCCGTCGCACGCTCCTGGATGCTGTCGTCGCCGACGGCGCTCGCCGCGGACAGTGCATCGGCGATCTGCGCCTGCGTGACCGGTTCGAAGAACGTCTCGCCGTTCGCGTCGCGGGTGGTCGCAGCCGATCCGACCCAGGAGCCCGCGTAGCAGTCCGCCTGCAGCTCGACGCGGACGCTGCCCGACGACGCTCCCGTGCCGGAGCGGTCCGTGTCGGCGAAGGTGCCCTGGAGCTGCTGCACGTGGTGCCCCCACTCGTGCGCGACGACGTACATCTGCGCCAGCGGGCCGCCGGACGATCCGTACCGGGACTGCAGGTCGTCGTAGAACGCGGTGTCGAGGAAGATCGCGCGGTCCGGCGGGCAGTAGAACGGGCCGGTCGACGCGGAGGCCTGGCCGCACCCGGTGTCCGTCGACCCGTCGAAGAGCCAGAAGCCCGGCGTCGTGTACGCGATGCCGAGGGCGTCGGCCTCGTCGGACCAGTACGCGTCGAGCGACTCCGCGGCGCCCTCCATCCGGCACTCCACCCGCTGGTTCGCGTCACGGCCGGTGCGGCACTCCTCGGCCGGCTGCACCGTCTCGTCCTGCTGCTGGATCTGCGTGGTGCCGCTCCCGTCACCGACGATGCCGCTGAGGTCGACCCCGGTGAACTGCGCGATGAGGAAGACCACGATCGCCGCGACGCCGACACCGCCGCCGCCGATCGCCGCCGTCCGCCCGCGGCGCTTCACCTTCCCGCCGCTGAGCTGCGAGTCCTCGTTGAACGTCATGCCGCCGACCGTACCCGCAGCCGACCCGCGTAGCGTCCGGTCCGTCGGCGACCCCGACACCTGTCGTACAACAGCACGCTCGACCCGGAAGGAAACAGCACCATGGTCACTCCGATCAGCACCGTCATGAGCCCCGCCCGCTACGTGCAGGGCAAGGACGCCATCACCCGCGTCGGGGAGTTCGTCGCACCGATCGGGAAGCGCCCGCTGCTCGTCGCCGACGACGTGGTGTGGGGCATCGTCGAGGACGCCGTGCGCACGAGCTTCGACGCCGCCGGGCTGCCGGTCGAGCGGGTGGGGTTCGGTCGCTTCGCCACCCCGCAGGCGATCGACGACCTCACCGCGAGGATCCGCGAGACGGACTCGGACGTGGTCGTCGGCCTCGGCGGCGGCTCGGCGATCGACGCCGCGAAGGCCTCCGGGCACCTCGCCGGGATCCGCTGGGCGAGCGTCCCGACCGCGGCGAGCACCGACGCCCCGACCTCAGCCCTCGCGGTCGTGTACTCGGAGGAGGGCGAGTTCATCGAGTACCGCTTCTTCCCGCACAACCCCGACCTCGTGCTCATCGACACGAAGCTCGTCGCGAACGCCCCCGTGCAGTTCCTCGTCGCGGGCATCGGCGACGCACTCGCCACCTGGGTCGAGGCCCGGGCGGCGAAGCGCGCGAACGCCGACACCATGGCGGGCGGGCTGCAGACCGAGACCGGCGTGGCGCTCGCGAGGCTGTCGTGGGAGCTCCTGCACGACAACGCGCTCCAGGCGATCGAGTCCGTGAAGGCGAAGGTCGTCACGCCCGCGCTCGAGAAGGTCGTCGAGGCGAACACCCTGCTCTCCGGGCTCGGCTTCGAGTCCGGAGGCCTGGCCGCGGCGCACGCCATCCACAACGGCCTGACCGCGGCACCTCAGGCGCACGGTCTCGCACACGGGCAGAAGGTCAACGTCGGCACGATCGCGCAGCTCGTGCTCGAGGGGGCGCCGGCCGACGAGATCGAGGACTTCGTCGTCTTCACCACGAAGGTCGGGCTGCCGAACACGCTGACCGAGATCGGTCTGACCGTCGACGACCGGGACGTGCTGCAGGCCGTCGCCGAGGCCGCCACCGTGGAGAGCGAGACCATCCACAACATGCCGTTCCCCGTGACCGCCGAGGCCGTCGTCGACGCGCTCGTCGCGATCGAGGGGATCTCCCGCAGCATCCGTGCCGCCCACGGACTCCCGGAGCCGGAACTGTACCGCGCCCACTGAGCGCGGACGGAGGGGGTGCGAGCAGCATGGCGGCATGGCCGACCTCGACGAACAGCACCCCCTCTTCCTCCTCGCGATGGACCAGCGGTCCTCGCTCCTGGAGCACACCTACGGCGACGAGTCCGGCGAGCCCGCTGACGACGCCGACGCCCAGCGTGTCCGCGAGGGCAAGCAGCTCGTGTACCGCGGCGTCCTCACCGCGCTCGCCGCGGGGGCGTCCCGTGCCCGCACCGGCGTGCTCGTCGACGAGCGCTACGGCGCCGACGTCGCCCGCCTCGTGCGCGAGGCCGGCCTGCAGCTGGCGATGCCGATCGAGCGCTCGGGCCGTGACTGGTTCGAACTCGAGTACGGCGACGACTGGCTCGCGCACGTGGACGCGTTCGACCCGGACTTCGTGAAGGTCCTGGTGCGCGACAACCCGGCGTTCGACGCCGCGGACCGGCAGGCCCAGGCCGAGCGGCTCGCCGAGGTCTCGCAGGCCCTGCACGACGCCGACCGGGCGTTCCTGGTCGAGCTCCTCGTCCCGGGCACCGACGAGCAGCAGGCGAAGGCCGACGACTACGACCGCGACGTCCGACCGGGGCTCGTCGTCGAGACGATCGGGTACCTGCAGGAGCACGGCGTCGAGCCGGACGTGTGGAAGCTCGAGGGCCTCGACCGCACCGAGGACGCCGAGCACGTCGTCGCCGCCGTCCGTGCCGGGGGTCGTGACCACGTGCAGTGCATCGTGCTGGGCCGCGACGCCCCGCAGGACCAGCTCGACCACTGGCTCCGGACCGCCGCGCCCGTCGACGGCTTCGTCGGCTTCGCCATCGGGCGGAGCAACTGGGAGGACGCGCTCGACGACGTCGTGCAGCGGGGGCTGGACCACGAGGCCGCCGAGCAGGTCATCGCCGCGAACTACCGGCACTTCGTGGACACGTGGCTCGAAGCACGGCCCGACGTCGTCGACGGGGTGGACGCCGGCGCCGCCTGAGCGCGTCACGCGGGCCCCGGCACCTGCCGGCGCCGACCGGTGTCAGGTGCGGATCAGCGGTTCCAGCGCCGCCAGGTCCGCACCGATGCCGACGTCCACGAGCTCGATCCGGCCCGCGAGCGTCGCACCGGGGCCGGTCAGCAGGCCCGCCTTCACCCCGCCGAACGTCACGGTGACGTCGGCGTGCAGCACGTGGTCGTCCGCCACGGCACCGGTGTCGACGTCGATGCCGCTCGGCACGTCGACGGCGACGACGAACGGGGCGCGCTGGTCGCGGGCGAGCTCGCGGATCGCGTCGACGACCTGTCGGGCTGGGGAGCGCAAGGGGGTCCCGCTGCCCGCCCCGATGCCGAGGATCCCGTCGAGCACGAGGTCCGCCTCGGCGGCGGCCTCGGCGGCGACCGCCGCCAGGCGGTCCGCGTCGGGGGTCGCGGCCGCCCGGAGGATGTCGGCAGCACCGGCAGTGCCGGTGCCGGTGCCCGTGTCGGACGGGCCGTCCAGGAGGCTCGCCCCGGCGTCCAGCGCCGCTGCCAGGCCCGCCTCGTGGACGCGTGAGCCGACGCGCAGCACCGCCACGCGCCTCCCGTCCGACGCCAGGCGCGCTCCCGCGAACAGGGCGTCGCCGCCGTTGTCGCCGCTGCCGACGAGCAGCAGGACCGACCCCGGGCCGTCCTGCGGACGGACCGCCGGATCGTCGAGGAGCTCACCGACGATGCGGGCCAGCCCGTCCGCCGCTCGCTGCATGAGGGGTTCCCCCGCCTCGAGGTGCGGCCGCTCCGCCGCCCGGACCTGATCGCCGCCGTAGCCGTCCATGGGCACCACACTGCCCCGGTAGCCTGGTGACGCCATGTCACTCGTCCCCGAAGCGCCCCGTCCCCGTGCCGTGATGTCCCCGGACGGCCTGAAGCTCGCGACGTACGACTTCGGCGACCCGGACGCCCCCGTGGTCGTCGCCGTGCACGGGTTCGCCTCGGGCGCGGTCCTCAACTGGCACGCCTCCGGGTGGACCCGCGACCTCGTCCGCGCCGGGTACCGCGTCGTCGCACTCGACCAGCGCGGGCACGGTGCCTCGTCGAAGCCGCACGACCCGGCCGCGTACTCGATGGACCTGCTCGTCGCCGACGTGACGACCGTCGTCGACACCTACCTGCTCGACGACGTCGCGTTCCTCGGGTACTCGCTCGGGGCCCGCGTCGGCTGGCACACGGCGGAGCGGATCCCGGACCGGATCTCACGGGCCGTGCTCGGCGGGATCCCCGACGCGGATCCGATGCGCCGCGTGGCCGTCGACCAGGCGAAGGCCTACATCGCCGACGGCACGCCGGTCGAGGACCGGGTGACGAACGGGTACCTGCAGATGGCGGCGAACGTCGAGGGGAACGACCTGCGGGCGCTCGTCGCGATGGTCGAGGGGATGCGGAACAGCGTCGAGCCGACGCCCGAGAACGCGCCCGCGCAGCCGATCCTGATGGCGGCGGGCAGCGAGGACGGCATCCGGGACAGCGCCGTGCGGTTGGCCGAGGCGGCGCCGGACGCGTCGTTCTTCGAGATCCCGCGCCGGAACCACTTCAACGCGCCGACGTCGCGCGACTTCCGGGAGCGCGCCATCGCGTTCCTGTCCGACGGGCGCTGAGGGGGCAGTGCTGACGCCCTGACGGGCACTGGCAGGTCCCCGCTGGCGAAGGCGACCGGGCGTAGCGTCCCCGCCATGGACTACAGACTCCTCGGCAACAGCGGGACATCGGTGTCGACGCTGACCCTCGGCACCATGACGTTCGGCAGTGAGGCCGACGAACCCACCTCCCACCAGATCCTCGACACGTTCGTCGCAGCGGGCGGCACGCTCGTCGACACCGCGGACGTGTACTCCGGCAACGAGTCCGAGCGCATCATCGGCCGGTGGCTCGCCGCCCACCCGACCGAGGCACAGCAGGTCGTCCTCGCGACGAAGGGCCGGTTCCCCCAGGGCGACGGTCCGAACGACCTCGGCCTGTCCCGCCGGCACCTGCGCGTCGCCCTCGACGCGTCGCTCGAACGGCTCGGCGTGGAGCACATCGACCTGTACCAGATGCACGCGTGGGACGCCCTGACCCCGATCGAGGAGACCCTGCGCTTCCTGGACGACGCGGTGTCCGCCGGGAAGATCGGCACCTACGGCTTCTCGAACTACCTCGGCTACCAGGTCACCAAGGCCGTGTACGAGGCGAAGGCCCACGGCTGGGCACCGCCGGTGACGCTGCAGCCCCAGTACAACCTGCTCGTGCGCGACATCGAGCACGAGGTCGTCCCGGCGTGCCTGGACGCCGGGATCGGCCTGCTGCCCTGGTCGCCCCTGGCCGGAGGCTGGCTCTCGGGCAAGTACCAGCGCGACGAGGCGCCGACGGGCTCGACACGGCTCGGCGAGGACCCGCAGCGCGGCATGGAGGCGTGGGAGGCCCGGAACGCCGACGAGCGCACGTGGAAGGTGCTCGACGCGGTGTCCGACGTCGCCGACGCGCACGGTGCCTCGCGGTCGCAGGTCGCCCTCGCCTGGCTGCTCGCACGCCCCGCGGTGACGAGCGTCATCCTCGGCGTCCGGACGGTGTCGCAGCTCGAGGACAACCTCGGTGCGGCTGACCTCGTGCTCACCGACGACGAGCTGCAGGCCCTGACCGACGCGAGCGCTCCGCGGATCGACGACTACCCGTACGGCACCGCCGGCGTCGCACAGCGCGAGCGCCGGATCACGGGCGGTCGCTGAACGCCAGCGGGGCGCTGCGGCACTCAGCGAGAGCGCAGACGAGGCGGCCGCTTCCTGCAGATCCGTGCGGCTTCGCGCGATTCGGCCCGGAAGCGTGGACACGTCACCGGGCATGGTGTCACCATCGAAGTACGGCCGGCTGGTTACCGCGTCGAGCGCCCGGAACGCCTCCTGATCCGTGTTCCGCGTGTACCGGAGGGCCCGGACGACACCCGTCCGGGCCCTCCGTCCTGCGCAGTGCTGGGGCCGGCAGCGGGACTCGAACCCGCAACCCCCGTATTACAAGTACGGTGCGCTACCAATTGCGCCATGCCGGCTGACGCGCCCATCCTAGCGGCGAGCGCGCCGGGGGCTCATTCGCTCTGCTCGGCGAAGTTCAGCGAGAGCGAGTTCATGCAGTAGCGGTCACCGGTGGGGGTGCCGAAGCCGTCGGGGAACACGTGCCCGAGGTGCGAGCCGCAGTTCGCGCAGCGGACCTCGGTGCGGACCATGCCGAGCGACTTGTCCTCGATGAGCTGGACCGCCTCGGGCCGCACGGACTCGTAGAACGACGGCCAGCCGCAGCCGGAGTCGAACTTCGTGCCGCTCTGGAACAGCTCCGCGCCGCACGCTGCACACGTGTAGATGCCGGCGCGCTCCTCGTCGAGCAGCTCGCCCGTCCACGGACGCTCGGTCCCGGCCTGCCGGAGCACGGCGTACTGGTCCGGGGAGAGCTCCTCGCGCCACTGGGCGTCGGACTTGTCGACGTTGTACGCCATTGCTTCCTCCTGCTTCCGGTCGGGGCTCGATGGTGATGCCCGACCCCTTCAGTAAACTCGCGACGATGTCCGAGCATTCCGTCCGCCACGCCCGCTGGACCCGCCTGACGACGGACGAACTGTACGGCATCGTGCGGCTGCGGAACCGCGTCTTCGCGCTCGAGCAGCGGGTCACCGCCGACGACTTCGACGGCCGTGACCGTGAACCCGACACCGAGCACTGGTGGTTCGGAGCGGACGACGATCCGGTCGGGTACCTCCGCCTGGTCCGGCCCGCAGCCGACGAGGAGCACCCGGCGGGCTCGCCGCCGCCGGCCTGGGTCGTCGGCCGGGTCGCCACCCACCCGGGCCACCGCGGGCAGGGGATCGCCGGACGCCTGGTCGCCGCCGTCCTCGACGCACACGGGCACGAGCCGTTCGTCCTGCACGCCCAGGAGTACGTCGCGGGCCTCTACGAACGCCACGGCTTCGTCCGGTTCGGTGTGCCGTACGACGAGGCCGGCATCCGCCACGTCGGCATGCACCGCCCGTGACGGGCACGCGCGAGCGGTACGCCGCCTACGCGGAGCGCATCGGCCCGGTCTCGCCGTCGTACGCGGCCTGGGCGCGGTCCGTCGACGACGACCTGGTCGCGCTCCTGGACACGCTGCCGGCGCAGCAGCGGCAGCCGGAGCTCGTGTTCGCGGTCGCGCGGCGACTCGGCGCGGACCCGTCGGACCCCGGGGCGCTGCGTGCACTCGGACGGGAGGCCCGCCCCGCGCTGGTCACGGCCCTCACCACCGCCACGGTGCAGGCCAACGACCCGCGGCGGCTCGGCCCCGTCGTCCCGGTCCTGCAGGCGCTCGCCGCGGCATCGGCGCAGGCCGGCGACCCGCGGCCGCTCGGACTCGTCGACGCCGGGGCCGCCGCCGGGCTCTGCTCGATCCCGGACCGGGTCACGCTCGACCACGTCGTCGCGGGGTCGCCCGACGCCGGTCGCGCCCCCTCGCGGACGCTGCACCCCGGTGCCCGGGGGCGCGACGTCCGCTCAGGGGCGCGGTCCGACCGCGTCCGGGTGCACACCGCCGTCGCCGAGCCGTCGGTGCACCTGACGGTCGAGGCCAGCGGGACGCTCCCCGAGCCGTCCGGCACCCCGATCCGGATCGGGGCGCGGGTCGCCCTCGACCCGAACCCGATCGACCTCGCCGAGCCGGGGGCGTTCGACCGTCTGGTGGAGACCGTCCCGCCCGAGGCGACGGACCGCACCGCCCTGATGCGCGAGGCAGCGCGTGCGACGCTCGCCGTGCCTCCCGTCCGGATCCGGGGCACGCTGCCCGGTGACGTCGACCGCGCACTGGACGCCCTGCCGGACGGCGTCCGACCGGTGGTGCTCACCACCGGGACCCTCGTCTATGTGCCGGGACCCGACCGGCAGCGCGTGGTCGACCGCCTGCGGGAGCGGGGCGTGCACTGGGTCGCCCTCGAGCGCACCGGGATCCTGCGCGGGGTGGCCGCGACGCTGCCGGACGACGTCGACCCGGCGGACCCGGACGCGTTCGCGACGGTCTCGCTCGACGGTGTGGCGCTGGCGGTCTGCGACCCGTTCGGCGTGCGCGTCCGGTGGTTCCGGCGACCGGGAGCCTGAACCGGGTCTCGCGACAGTCCAGCCGCGTACCAGGGTCGGACCGCCGGGCACCCCTACGATGTGCGAGACCCGTGACCGAACCGTGACCGGAAGTGCCGTGACCGCCCTCCCCACCGACGAGCTCAGCGAGCTCGACCAGCGCGTGCTCGCGTTCGAGCACGACCGGGCGCGACACGACCGCACGAAGGAAGCGGAGATCCGGGTCGAGTTCGACATGTCACCGGCGCGCTACTACCAGGTGCTCAACCGCGTGATCGACCTGCCTGCCGCGCTCGCTCTCGACCCGCAGCTGGTCGGTCGGCTGCAGCGGCTCCGCCACGAACGCACCCGAGCACGAGCGGCGCGCGCGTTCGTCGCCCCCGCGCCCGATCCCCGTGAAGAGGAACGATGACCGAGAGATACCCGCGAGACCGGTTCGACGAGGTCTCCGACGGCCCCCGGGTCGGAGCGCACCGCGGTGCCCGTCGTCGTGGACGCGGGTGGATCGCGTTCGCCTGGGGTGCCCTCGCCACCGGCGTGCTCGTGCTCGTCGGTGTCCTCGTGCTCGCGCTGCTGAACGGGAGCTACTCGTTCCCGGGCTCGACCTCGTCGCCGCGTCCCTCGTCGAGCTCCTCCGCGTCGGCCGCGCCCTCGGAGTCGCCGTCCGACGAGCCGTCCGCGCCCGCGTCCGAGGAGCCGAGTGCGGCGGAGCCGTCGGCGCAGGGCGCGACGAGCGTGGTCGTGCTGAACGGCACGACGACCACCGGTCTGGCCGCCCGCGGCCGCACCGCACTGACCAGCGCCGGCTGGAAGGTCGCGTCGACTGGCGACGCCGGGACGACGGGGGCGACCACGTCCGTCGTCTACTACCAGGAGCCCGACCAGCAGGCCGTGGCGCAGGGCGTGGCGAAGGCCCTGGGCATCGCGACGGTGGAGCAGTCCTCGGCCTTCCCGAACGCCGACGTCAGCGTGGTGCTCGGCGCCGACTACGGCGGCTGACGGGCTCGTCGGGACCGCGCCGACGCGCGCTGTGTGACGGCGGTGTTTCGGGCACGTTGATTCTTGACGGAATCGGCGTGGAAGAACGTCACACCTCTTGCCTTGCAGCGGTTGTTGCACGAGAGTCATCGCCAGACGGCGACGGCGTCGTTCGCAACAGCAGCACCAGGGAGCAAGAGATCATGGCCAACGGAACCGTGAAGTGGTTCAACGCCGAGAAGGGCTTCGGCTTCATCACCGTGGATGGAGGGGGCCAGGACGTGTTCGTGCACTACTCGGCAATCGACATGTCGGGCTACAAGGTCCTCGAGGAGGGCCAGGCGGTGACGTTCGACGTCGGCACCGGGTCCAAGGGCCCGCAGGCCGAGGCGGTCCGTCCCGCCTGAGTCCGGGACCACCCGTCGACGCGCCGTCCCCTCGGGGGCGGCGCGTTCGTCTTGTGCGGTGCCGTGGTCGCGGGGCCCGCACCGCCCGGGCGGGCTGGTGGACCCGGTGCCGCACCGTCACCTGGGAAGTCGGGCCGTGCCTCCCGGCTGTGTTGCACTCGCACTCGGCGAGTGCCAGAATCGGCGTTGGCACTCGCTCACGCTGAGTGCCAGCACGACCCCCATGACGACGTCCGGGAGGGACGAGAAACTCACATGGCTAAGATCATTGCTTTCGACGAGGAGGCCCGCCGTGGCCTCGAGCGCGGCCTGAACATCCTGGCCGACGCCGTGAAGGTGACGCTCGGCCCGCGCGGCCGCAACGTCGTCCTCGAGAAGAAGTGGGGCGCCCCCACGATCACGAACGACGGTGTCTCCATCGCCAAGGAGATCGAGCTCGACGACCCGTACGAGAAGATCGGTGCGGAGCTCGTCAAGGAGGTCGCCAAGAAGACCGACGACGTCGCCGGTGACGGTACGACCACCGCGACCGTGCTCGCCCAGGCGCTCGTCCGCGAGGGCCTCCGCAACGTCGCCGCCGGTGCCGACCCCGTGTCGCTCAAGCGCGGCATCGAGAAGGCCGTCGCCGCCGTCTCCGACCAGCTCCTCGCCAACGCGAAGGACATCGAGACCAAGGACCAGATCGCCGCCACCGCGTCGATCTCGGCCGCTGACTCCACCATCGGCGAGCTCATCGCCGAGGCGATCGACAAGGTCGGCAAGGAGGGCGTCGTCACCGTCGAGGAGTCGAACACCTTCGGCACCGAGCTCGAGCTGACCGAGGGCATGCGCTTCGACAAGGGCTACCTGTCGCAGTACTTCGTCACGGACCCGGAGCGCCAGGAGGCCGTCTTCGAGGACCCGTACATCCTCATCGTCAACTCGAAGATCTCCAACATCAAGGACCTGCTCCCGGTCGTCGACAAGGTGATCCAGGCGGGCAAGCAGCTCCTGATCATCGCCGAGGACGTCGACGGCGAAGCCCTCGCGACCCTCGTCGTGAACAAGATCCGCGGCATCTTCAAGTCCGTCGCCGTCAAGGCCCCGGGCTTCGGTGACCGTCGCAAGGCCATGCTGCAGGACATCGCGATCCTGACCGGCGGCCAGGTCATCTCGGAAGAGGTCGGCCTCAAGCTCGAGAACGCGACCCTCGACCTGCTGGGCAAGGCCCGCAAGGTGATCATCACCAAGGACGAGACCACGATCATCGAGGGTGCCGGCGACGACGAGCAGATCGCGGGCCGTGTCCGTCAGATCCGCTCCGAGATCGAGGCGACCGACTCCGACTACGACCGCGAGAAGCTCCAGGAGCGCCTCGCGAAGCTCGCCGGTGGCGTGGCCGTCATCAAGGCGGGTGCCGCGACCGAGGTCGAGCTCAAGGAGCGCAAGCACCGCATCGAGGACGCCGTCCGCAACGCGAAGGCCGCCGTCGAGGAGGGCATCGTCGCCGGTGGTGGCGTCGCGCTCATCCAGGCGTCCGTCGCACTCGACTCGCTCGACCTGCAGGGTGACGAGGCGACCGGTGCGAACATCGTCCGCGTCGCGATCGACGCGCCGCTCAAGCAGATCGCGCTGAACGCCGGTCTCGAGCCGGGCGTCGTCGCCGCCAAGGTCCGCGAGCTCGAGTCGGGTCACGGCCTCAACGCCGCGACCGGCGAGTACGTCGACCTGGTCGCCGCGGGCATCATCGACCCGGCCAAGGTCACGCGCTCGGCGCTGCAGAACGCCGCGTCGATCGCCGGTCTGTTCCTCACGACCGAGGCCGTCGTCGCCGACAAGCCGGAGAAGAACCCGGCCATGCCGGCCGGCGACCCCACGGGTGGTATGGACTTCTAGTCCCGGTAGCCGGAAGGGCCCCGCACGCGCTGCGTGCGGGGCCCTTCCGCGTGCGGGGGCGGGAGTGGGGTGGGGTGGGGTGGGGTTCACCCAGCGGGCCATTTCCGTCACGCTCAGCCCGTCCTGGCGACGGATCGCGCTCGCGCGACCGTCACCGCGCGGCATGTCCTGCTCGCTCACTGCGACGCTCTGTCCCGCACAGGAGGCTCGACCTGCGTCGTTCTCCACAGTGCGGGCCGCTTCGGGCTGGTTCCGGCGCCGAGTGGGCGATCCTCGCAGACGTGCCCCAGCCACCACCACTCCCCGTCCCGTTCGGCCAGACCACCTTCGCCGTCGGTGACGCACTTCGTGCAGGCATCGGCCCCGAGCGGCTCCGTCGCAGTGACCTCGTGACACCCCTCCACGGCGTCCGCGCTCCCGCCGGCACCCACGTCAGCAGGATCGAGGCGGTGGGTGCCGTCCTCCGGCCGGGGCAGCGCTTCAGCCACGTCACCGCCGCTCGGCTCTGGGGTGCACCGGTACCGCGAGCGCTCCGCGACGACGACACCGTCCACGTCTCCTCCGAGCACGACGTGGCGATGCGGCGCGCCGGGGTCGTCGGCCATCGTTCTCCGAGCACGGAAGTCGCGTCGAGTCCGTACGGACCGGTGAGTCCACCAGCCCGGGCCTGGTTCGAGTGCGCCGAGACGTTCTCCGTCGCGGACCTCGTGGCGCTGGGGGACCACGTGGTGGGGAAGGCCGGACTCGCCACGCTCGACGACCTCGCTGCCGCGATCCGACCCGGTGCACGAGGCGTCCGGACGGCACGGCTCGCGCTCGACCGGATCCGCGTCGGTGCAGAGTCGGCGATGGAGTCGCACCTCCGGCTCGGCGTGGTCGACGCCGGGTTCCCGGAGCCCGAGCTGAACGTCGACGTGCACGATGCAGACGGGCAGTTCCTCGGACGGGTGGACATGGCCTGGCCGACGTACCGGATCGCCCTGGAGTACGACGGTGATCACCACCGCGATCAGGACACCTACCGACACGACCAGCGCAGGAACAACGGCTTCACGGTCAACGGATGGCTCGTGATCCACGCGACCGCTGTGGATCTTGCTCGCCCGGCGGTGTTGTTCGAACGGTTGCGCCGTGCGTTCGCCGATCGAGCGGGCAAGACACGCCGCGGGTGATGCGCCCCTCGGGTCTGTCCGGTCGGGTGGAGGGCCCGATCGTGCCAGATCGTGCGCGCCCGGCAAGCCAGCCGGCGGGCCGGGCGGGCGCCGTCAGGCGGCGGGGGACTTCGGGGTGGGGGTGTAGTCGCGGGGGAGCAGGGGGAGCCAGACGCGGAACGTGGCGCCGCCGCCCTCGGTGTCGAAGACCTCGACGGAGCCGTTGTGCGCGTGCACGATGCCCGAGACGATCGCGAGACCGAGGCCCGATCCGCCGGTGTCCCGCGCGCGTGAGGTGTCGGCACGCCAGAAGCGCTGGAAGATCTTCTCGCGCAGCTGCGGCGGGATGCCCTCGCCGTGGTCGATGACGTCGATGTGCGCCATGCCGCGGTCGTCGTCCACGCCGATGCCGATCTCGATCGGGTCGTCGTGCGCGGTGAAGCGCATCGCGTTGCCCATCAGGTTCGTCACGACCTGGCGGATCTTGTTCTCCTCCGCCAGGACGATCGGCGGACGAGCGGGCAGCACGACGGTCGGCAGGGGTGTGGTCTCGTCGGTCGGCACCGTACCGTCGACGCCCATGGCCCGGGTGCGTCGGGCCCGGAGCCGCGCGATGGTCTGCCGCGAGAACGCGATCGGACCGGTCGTGTTGGCCGACGGCGGGGACACCGGGGTCTCGCCGGTGTCGTGCTGCCCGAACGCGCCGGGTCGAACGGCCTGCGGCACGCTGACACCGGTCACGGCGTCCTCGACCAGCACCTGGATCTCACGGTCGGGGTTCGACGCCATGGTGTCGAGCGCCGAGTCGCGGGCGATGGCGACGAGGTCGACCGGGCCGAGCTCGAGCGGCTTCGACTCGTCGATGCGCGCGAGCTGGAGGAGGTCCTGCACGAGCAGGCCCATCCGCTGCGCTTCCTTCTCGATGCGGTCCATCGCCTGGGCGACGTCCTCCTCCTTGCGGAGCGCCCCCATCCGGTAGAGCTCGGCGTAGCCACGGAGCGACACCAGCGGCGTCCGGAGTTCGTGCGAGGCGTCACCCACGAAGCGACGCATCTGGTCGATGGTGCGCTCGCGGTCCTCGAACGCCGAGTCGATCCGCTCGAGCATCGCGTTCAGGGAGCGGTTGAGCCGGCCGACCTCGGTGTTCGGGGTGTCCGCCTCGAGGCGCTGGTTGAAGTCACCCGCAGCGAACCGTGCGGCGGTGTCCTCCACGTCGCGCAGCGGGTCGAAGGTGGCCGTCACGAGGAGCCGGGTGAGCATCGCGCCGAGCAGGATCACCGAGATGCCGAAGCCGAGGAAGATCACCGTGAAGCGCGCGATGGTCTGGTCGGTGTCGGCGCTCGACACGGCGACGAGCACGTACCCGGTCTCCGACGTGCCGCTCGACTGGTTCTGCAGCGACGCCGGGATGACCTGTGCACGCCACTCGTGGTCGTGCTGGCTGTCGTACAGCGAGAACCGCTGCGAGTTCTGCGCCGCGGCGGCGAAGTCGAGCGACCGGATGTCCGGCCGGCTGGACGCACGGGTCTGGCAGATCTTGTCGCCACGGGAGTCGTAGGCGGCGACGTAGGCGCTCTGCGACAGGACGATCGACAGCGTGCAGTACTGCTGGCCGTCGCTGATGTTCTGGCCCTCGAGCTGCTCGGTGGTCTGCTTGACGGTGTTGTCGAGCTGCTGCATCAGGTACGTCGACAGCACCGTCATGGTGCCGAGGCCGGCGACGAGCAGTCCGAGCGCGACGAGGAGCACCGTGATCCCGGTGATCTTGGTGCGGAGGGAGATCCCGTCCCACCAGCGGCTCATTCGCGTGTGCATGCTGCCCCAACGATAAGCGGCGACCGCCCGGTGAAACCGGACGGTCGCCGTGTACCCGACGTCAGGACGCCTTGGTCGCCTTCAGCATGTAGCCGAAGCCGCGCTTCGTCTGGATGATCGGCTCGGTCGAGTACTGGTCGAGCTTGCGACGCAGGTACGAGATGTAGGACTCGACGATGCCCGCGTCGCCGTTGAAGTCGTACTCCCACACGTGGTCGAGGATCTGCGCCTTCGACAGCACGCGGTTCGGGTTGAGCATGAGGTAGCGCAGGAGCTTGAACTCGGTCGGGGACAGCTCGATCTGCGCGTCGCCGATGGTGACCTCGTGGGTGTCCTGGTCCATGGTGAGCTCGCCGGCGCGGATGATCGCGTCCTCTTCGTCGTTCATCGTGCGCCGGAGGATGGCCTTGATGCGGGCGACGATCTCGTCGAGCGAGAACGGCTTCGTGACGTAGTCGTCGCCGCCGACCGTGAGCCCGGTGATCTTGTCCTCGGTGTCGTCCTTCGCGGTGAGGAACAGGATCGGCGAGGTGTACCCGGACGAGCGGAGGCGCTTGGTCACGCCGAAGCCGTTCATGTCGGGGAGCATCACGTCGAGGATGATCAGGTCGGGCTCCTCCTCGAGCACGGCCGAGATCGCCTGGGCCCCGTTGCCGACCGCACGGACGGCGAACCCGGCGAAGCGCAGCGAGGTCGTGAGGAGGTCGCGGATGTTCGGCTCGTCGTCGACGATCAGGATCTTGGGGCCATCGGTCATGGACCCATCCTCTGACCGTTCCCTAGAGGTTTCCTGGGAGCGCGTCGTGTGGTGGCTACGCGGCTGCCAGGACCTGGTCGGCGTCGAGGATCGTGTAGGCGTACCCCTGCTCGGCGAGGAACCGCTGGCGGTTCTGCGCGAAGTCCTGGTCGACGGTGTCGCGCGTCACGAGCGTGTAGAACGACGCCGGGAGGCCGTCCTTGTTCGGACGGAGCAGACGGCCGAGGCGCTGCGCTTCCTCCTGTCGGGAGCCGAACGAGCCGGACACCTGGATCGCGACGGTCGCGTCGGGCAGGTCCACCGAGAAGTTCGCCACCTTCGAGACCACGAGCACGTCGATCGAGCCCTCGCGGAAGGCCTGGAACAGCCGCTCGCGCTCGTCGACCGGGGTCGATCCGGTGATCTCGGCGGCGTCGAGCGACGCGGCGAGGTCGTCGAGCTGGTCGATGTACTGCCCGATCACGAGGATCTGCTCACCGTGGTGCTTCTCGATGAGCTCGCGCACGACCGGGGTCTTCGCGGGGGAGGTCGCCGCCATCCGGTAGCGCTCGTCGTCGCCCGACGCCGCGTACTCCAGGCGGTCCTGGTGCGGCAGGTCGATGCGGACCTCGTAGCAGGCCGCCGGGGAGATGTAGCCCTGCGCCTCGATCTCCTTCCACGGGGCGTCGTAGCGCTTCGGCCCGATGAGCGAGAACACGTCGCTCTCGCGGCCGTCCTCGCGCACCAGGGTCGCCGTGAGCCCGAGTCGTCGCCGTGCCTGCAGGTCGGCGGTGAGCTTGAACACCGGCGCGGGGAGCAGGTGGACCTCGTCGTAGACGATCAGGCCCCAGTCGAGGGCGTCGAGCAGCGACAGGTGCGTGTACTCGCCCTTCCGTCGGGCGGTCAGGATCTGGTACGTCGCGATGGTGACCGGGCGGATCTCCTTCGAGGTGCCGGAGTACTCGCCGATGTCCTCCGGGGACAGGGTCGTCCGGCGCAGGAGTTCGTCGCGCCACTGCCGGGCGGACACGGTGTTGGTGACGAGGATGAGCGTCGTCGCCTTGACGGTCGCCATCGCCCCGGCGCCGACGAGCGTCTTGCCGGCACCACAGGGCAGCACGACCACGCCGGACCCCTGCGCGAAGAAGGTGTCGACGGCCTGCTCCTGGTACGGCCGCATGTGCCAGGATGCCGTGTCGAGGTCGATCGGGTGCGGCTGCCCCGGCGTGTAGCCCGCGAGGTCCTCCGCCGGCCACCCGAGCTTCACGAGCTCCTGCTTGACCTGCCCGCGGGCCCAGGGCTGCAGCTCGATCTCCGAGGGGGAGCGCTGGTCGCCGAGCAGGGGCTTGATGCGCTTCGACCGGGTCACCTCGGCCAGGACCGACGGGTCCTCGGCGGTGAGGAGCAGGAGCGGCTGGCGCTCGAGCTCCTCGGTCGGGGAGTTCGCGATCGCCGGGGCGTCCTCGCGTTCCTCACGCCGGATGACGAGCCGGCCGTAGCGCGAGACGGTGTCGCGGATGTCGACGGTGACGCTCTGCGGGACCGGGAACTTCGCGAACCGCTCGAGCGTGCCGATCATCGACTCGGCGTCGTGCCCGGCCGCGCGGGCGTTCCACAGGCCGAGCCGCGTGATCCGGTAGGTGTGCACGTGCTCCGGGGCGCGTTCGAGCTCGGCGAACGCCGCGAGCTCGTGCCGGGCGTCCTCGGCCTGGGGGTGGGCGACCTCGAGGAGCACGGTGCGGTCACTCTGCACGATCAGCGGTCCGTTCATGACGGATCAGCCTAGGCGGCGCGGCTGCGAGCCGTCGCCCCCGGTGCGCAACGGTGGAGAACCGGCTCGCGAGGCGCGGCTGTGCAGGAACGCGTGGCTCAGGCCTCGCTCTCGACCGCGACGACGAGCGACAGCGGCAGCGTCCGCTCCACGTCGACCGCGGTGTCCCGGCCGCGGACCCGTCCGGCGGCGACCGACGTCGGCACGATCGACATCGGTCGCTCCGACCCGTCCGGCATCCGGACCGTCAGCCGGATCGGCGTCTTCCCGCGCACCGCCAGGTCGATCTGCCGCCCGAGCCACTCCTGCTCCGGCTCCGCGTCGCCACGCTCCGTCGTCAGGCGCAGCCGTTCCACCAGCGCGTGCGCGGCCTGCTCCGGCGTGCGGCCGGCGCCACGTCGACGGCCGGGAGGCGCGTCCTGCGCCACCGGGCGTGCCGCGGCCGTCAGCACGGCCGGGTACCGCTGCTCCTCGAGCGCCGCGTGGACCACGTGCGGAGGGTGCGGGGCGGTCAGCGTCGACAGGTCGACGCGCTCCCAGGTCAGCTGCCGCAGCTCGGCGTCGACCCCGACGAGGTCGAGCTGGTCCGGCGTCCCGTGCACGACCGCTCCGCGGCCGTCCGGTGCTACGTCGACCACGAGGCCACCGTCGCGGGAGGCCACCTGGTCGACGAGGTAGGTGAGGGGCTGGGGCACGTCGGTCGCCGAGAGCCGCTCCAGCAGTGCGAGCAGCTCGTCGCGCGTGCTGCCCGCCCGGAGGGCCCGGCGCACGGAGTCCTCGGAGACGCGGTAGCGCGCGGCCAGCCCCGGCGCCTCGAGGTCGGCGACGGTGCGCAGGGCGTGGTCGTCGGCCGGCGACAGCGGACCTGGGGCGATCACCGTCAGGTCGTGCTGCAGGTAGACGCCCTCGACGGTCGGCGGCAGGTCCTCGGCCGCGGCGGCGGCGTCGCCCTCGAGGACCGCGCGACCCGTCGCGGTCACGGTGCCGTCGACCGCGAGGCCGAGGACCTCGGCGGTGCCGGCGACGTCGAGCAGCACAGCGTCGAGCCAGCGGGCTCCGGCCGGGAACGCCCACCGCCCGACGGCGACCAGGTCGTGCAGGTCGTCGCCCGCCGTCCGCAGCACGTCGTGCACGGCCGGGTCGAGCGAGTGCCACCACCGTCCGGCGAGGTCGACCCAACGGTCCGGCCACGCCGCCACGAGCCAGGTGCGACCGTCGGGCGTCACGGCCCAGCGGCCCTCGCCGGGATCGGCGAGCCCGGTGCGGTCGAGCAGGGCGAGGCTGTCCGGCACGACGTCCGGGTCGGCGCCGACGCGCTCACCGAGGGTCCGGGCGAGCGGCGTGCCGATGCCGCCCTTGACGAGCTCGCGGACCTCGCCCGCGTCGACCGCCCGCAGCAGCTCGGCGAGCACCGTCATCGTCGTGAACGCGTGCTCGGCTCCGGTCGCACGTGCGCGGTCCTGGTCGGCCGCCTGCTCGTCGGGCGTGGCGGGTCGGACCGGCGCCGTGCCTCCCGGCCGGAGGTCCGCGAGCCCGGGCCGACCCGCCAGGCGTGCGGCGACCGCGTCGTCGACGACGCCCTCGTCGTCGGCCAGGCCGAGCGCGACCGCCGGGGCGAGCTCGCCCGCGTCGGTCGTTCCGTCACGGAGCGCGAGCAGGGTGGCCCGGGGCAGGTGCTCGAGTGCGGCGTCGACCGCGTCGTCGGTGCGCAGCGCCTCGGCGAGGTCGAAGAAGTCGGCGGCGTGCTGCGGGCCGGAATCGGCGAGGACGGCCGTCGGCAGGCGGCGGGCGACGACGAGCCGTTCCAGCTCGTCGTCGGGCATCGCGCGCAGTCGAGCGGCGAGGTCTGCGGTGGTCGTCATCGTCCGCCGCCTCCGGTCCGCGCCGGTCCTCAGCGTGCCGACCGGTTCTCGCGGGCCCGCTTGGCCCACGTCAGGCCGAGCAGCACGAAGACGAGCACCATGCCGACGGGGAGTCCGACGAGCGGGATCGCCATGATGACCGGCCACGGCATCGATCCGTTGGCGCTCGGGACGGTCAGCCACATCACGATCATCGCGACGATGCAGAGGAGCGCGGCGATGAAGACGCCGCCGATCATGAACCCGAGGACGCGTTCGGTACGATTGAACGTCACCGGGGTGTCCGCGGAGTCTCGCGTGTTCCCGGTGGATCGGGTCGGCTTGGCCATCGACCCAGGATATCCGACGCACCACGGCCGTTCCAGACCACGAGGAGACCACGCATGCCCACCGGCAAGGTCAAGTTCTACGACGACCAGAAGGGGTTCGGGTTCATCACCGGCGACGACGGTGAGCCGGTCTTCCTGCACGCGTCCTCGCTGCCGGACGGTGTGACCTCGGTCAAGGCCGGGACCCGCCTGGAGTACGGGGTCGTGCAGGGCAAGAAGGGCTCGCAGGCGCTGTCCGTGCGGCTGCTCGAGCCCGCGCCCTCGCTCGCCAAGATGTCCCGCCGTTCCGCCGACGACATGGCGGTGATCGTCGAGGACCTCGTGAAGGAGCTCGACCGGATCAGCGGTGACCTGCGCCACGGTCGCTACCCGAAGAACGGCGAGCGCCTCGCCGCGATCCTGCGCCACGTCGCAGACCAGCTGGACGCCTGATGGTCGACCACACGGAGCTCGCGCGGAAGGCGCTGCTCGAGGTCACCCCGGAGTCGACGGTCGGCCAGCCGGTCGGCACCGTGGACGAGGGCGACGGCGTCGTCTCGGTCCTGTTCTCCAACCGGATGCCCGGCTACCCCGGCTGGCGCTGGACGGTCTCGATCGCGCAGGTCGAGGGCGACGAACCCACCGTGCTCGAGGTCGAGCTGATGCCCGGCGACGGGTCACTGGTCGCCCCGGACTGGGTGCCGTGGGCGGACCGGATGGCGGAGTACCGCGCCGGGCAGGCAGACGAGGACGACGAGTCGGACGACGACGAGTCGGACGACGATGACGACGAGGACCTCGACTACGAGGACCCGGACGACGACGAGACCGACGACGACGTCGCGGACGACGACGACGACGAGTTCGAGGACGACGAGGACGACCTCGCCGAGTCCGACGACGACGAGCTCGACGGTGTGGACGTCGACGCAGCGGACGACTCCGAGGACACCGACGACACCGACGACGAGGTCGCCGAGGCTCCGGCTCCGGCGCGCTCCCGCGGCTCGCGCCGGCGGGCGTCCCGCGTCCGGCCCACCGACCCCGACGAGGACCTCGAGGTCGACCGGCTCGACCCGTCCGAGACGGACCCGGAGCGACACGGCGCCTGACGCCCCCTCCGCAAGACGCAACGAAGGCGGTTCCTCACAGCGGTACGACGCTGCGCGGAACCGCCTTCGTTGCGTTTCGCGAGGGCGGAGCGGCTCTCGGGCTCAGCCGCGCAGCTCGCCGATGACGAAGTCGATCGCGCGGACGAGCTTGGCGACGTCGTCCGGGTCGATCGCGGTGAACGTGGCGACGCGGAGCTGGTTGCGGCCGAGCTTCCGGTACGGCTCGGTGTCCACGATGCCGTTCGCACGGAGCGTCGCGGCCACGGCCTTCGCGTCGATCGCGTCGTCGAGGTCGATCGTCGCCACGACCTGCGACCGGTGCGCGGGGTCGGTGACGAACGGGGTGGCGTGCTCGGAGGCCTCGGCCCAGTCGTAGATCGTCGACGACGACGTCTTCGTCCGGGTGTCCGCCCATGCCAGGCCACCGGACTGGTTGATCCACGAGACCTGGTCCTCGAGCAGCAGCAGGGTCGCGAGCGCCGGGGTGTTCAGTGTCTGGTCGAGGCGCGAGTTGTCCACGGCGTTCTGCAGCGAGAGGAACTCCGGGATGTACCGGCCCGAGGCGGCGATGCGCTCGACGCGCTCGATCGCGGCGGGAGAGAACAGCGCGAGCCACAGACCGCCGTCCGAGGCGAAGTTCTTCTGCGGCGCGAAGTAGTAGACGTCGGTCGCCGAGACGTCGAACGCGGCTCCGCCGGCGGCGCTCGTGGCGTCGACGACGGTCAGCGCGCCGGCGTCCCCCGCCGCGCGGACGACCGGTGCCATGACGCCCGTCGAGGTCTCGTTGTGCGGGTAGGCGTAGACGTCGACTCCCTCGACCGGCTCGAGGGCGGCGAGGGAGCCGCCGGGTGCCTCGACGACGTGCGGGGCCTCGAGCCACGGGGTCTTCGTGGCCTTGGCGAACTTCGAGCCGAACTCGCCGAAGGACAGGTTCTCGGCCCGACGCTCGACGAGCCCGAAGGCGGCGGCGTCCCAGAACGCGGTCGAGCCGCCGTTGCCGAGGACGACCTCGTAGCCGTCGGGGAGCTGGAAGAGGTCGGCGAGTCCGCGACGGACGCTGCCGACCAGGTCCTTGACGGGTTTCTGGCGGTGGGACGTGCCGAGGATCGTCGCCCCGCGGGTCACGAGCGACTCGAGCTGCGCGCCGCGGATCTTGGACGGACCGCAGCCGAAGCGTCCGTCGGTCGGGAGGAGTTCGGCGGGGATGACGATGTCTGCCATGTGCCGATCCTAGCCAGCGGTATCCCACCGCCACCGACCCTGCACCGGCCGGACGGGGCGGACCCGGGCCGTGCCTCCAGGCCGTGGAACGCGCCCCGCGGTGCGGTTTCGTCGCACTGCTCAAGTAGGGTGGATCGGGCTGGGCCCAGACATGAGAGGCGGACCGTGACCGATCTCGTCGACACCACGGAGATGTACCTGCGGACGATCCTCGACCTCGAGGAAGAGGGGATCGTGCCGCTGCGCGCGCGCATCTCCGAGCGTCTCGGACACTCCGGTCCCACCGTCTCGCAGACCATCGCGCGGATGGAGCGCGACGGTCTGGTCGTGGTCTCCGGTGACCGCCACCTCGAGCTCACGGGCGAGGGGCGTTCGCGCGCCACGCACGTGATGCGGAAGCATCGACTGGCGGAGCGACTCCTCGCCGACGTCATCGGGCTCGACTGGGCGTTCGTGCACGACGAGGCCTGCCGCTGGGAGCACGTGATGAGCGAGCAGGTCGAGGTCCGGCTGCTCGAGATGCTCGGCAACCCCACGGAGTCGCCCTACGGCAACCCGATCCCGGGGCTCGCGGAGATCGGCGGTCCGGCGGCGGAGCAGTTCCTCGACGGCGTGCAGAACATCGTCGCGGCGACCGACGGCACGGACGCCGTCGCCACCGGTGTCGTCCGGCGGCTGGGGGAGCCCGTGCAGTTCGAGCCCGAGCTGCTCCACCAGCTGCGCACCGCGGGAGTCATGCCGGGCCGTGTCGCACGGGTGCAGCGCGCGGGGGCGTACGTCGCCGTGCGGGTGGACGGCGAGGACGCCGGCATCGAGCTGCCGACCGAGGTCGCGCAGCACGTCTACATCGAGCGGGACTGACCGCCCCAGGCACGGTCCCAGCCGCCGTACCAGTCTGAGAATCGGCACAAGGTGACGAACGTCGACCGCTCCTGATCAGGGGTTCGTGATCGTTCCGTTACCGAACCGTCGTTTCATCTCGACAAGGTAACGACCCGCACGTACACTCGTCGAGTCCCCGGGCCGCCCACGAGGCCCTGGACCCGTGGCAGGACGTCTCGAACCCGTCTCCTGCCTCGATCGGAAACGATGACGAACGGATGGGGTCCGCCCCTCCGCCCTGACCCAGGCGGAGACGGTGACGAGACGCCGGAGACACCACCCTTGACGCAGACCGGTACCGCCGCGGACGGCCAGACGCCCGCGAACCCGACGAACACCGCGAACGACGCCCCGCTCACCCGGCGGGCCGCGCGCCAGACCGAGGCCCCCGCCCGTCGCATCACCCCCGTCCGCGACGCCCCGCTCCCCGGCGGTCGCCGCGCCGCCCAGGCCGCCCGCGCCGCCGAGGCCGCCAAGGCGAGCAGCTCGGCCCGGAAGCGCCGGTTCCTCGCCCCCGTCGTGCTGACGGTCGCCGTCGGCATGTTCGGCACGGTGGCCGTCGCGCCGGCCGTCGCCGCTACGCAGCAGAACGGCACCACCACCGCCGCCGACGCGCAGCGCCAGGTCCGTGCGGCCCAGGCGCAGCAGTTCTCGGTGTCCGACGCCGTGGCCCTCGCCGGGACCTCGCGTGACGGCTTCGGTGCGACCGCGCAGTCCACCCTCGACGCCGAGGCCGCGCAGAAGGCCGCAGCCGAGCAGGCCGCCGCCGCGCAGGCGCAGGCAGCAGCGACCCAGGCGGCGCGTGCGCAGACCGCGAAGCAGTACTCGTCGTACAGCGGCCCGTCCGCGAACCAGATCGCCTCGAGCGCGGCCGCCGCGAACACCCCGTTCTCGCTGCCGGCCGTCGTCGCCACCGCGAAGCAGTACATCGGCACCCCGTACGTCTTCGGTGGCGCGGACCCGTCCGGCTTCGACTGCTCGGGCTACATCATGTACGTCTACGCGCAGTACGGCATCAGCCTGCCGCACTCGGTCCCGCTGCAGGACGCCGCGGGCACCACGATCCCCGAGTCGCAGGCACAGCCGGGTGACGTCGTGGTCTTCAACGACGGCTCGCACGACGGCTTCTACATGGGCAACGGCATGATCATGGACGCGCCGAAGCCCGGTGGTTCCGTCTCGATCCGCCCGATCTGGACGAGCAGCTACCACATCGTGCGCTTCGGGATCTGATCCCCGACACCCGCGCAGCGGCGACGACGAGTGTGTCGTTCCCGTGAACACTCCCGGAAACCGGTCCGCACACCCTCGTGTCGGGCCGGTTTCCGACGTAGCCTGGTGGTGCACCGGTCCGATCCGGCCCGAACACGGGAGACCTCATGTCAGCGTTCCGCACGACCCGCACCACGGGTCGGCGCGCGCTCGTGGACATACGGTCGACCGCCCCCTGCGTGCACCATCACGCACCTGCATGACGAGAGCACTGCCCATCCGGGTGGTGCTCTTCGTGGTTCAGGGCGTGGTCGCAGGTCGCGGTCCCCTGTCGACGTCGATCGGCCCGACGCACCCGCAGCGCCTGGAAGCCGTCCAGGCACCGTCGGAAGGGAACCCATGCGCACTCTCGTCCTCAACGCCGGTTACGAGCCCCTCGCGGTGATCTCGGACCGACGGGCCCTCGTGCTGGTCATGAACCAGAAGGCCGCCGTCATCGCCGCAGACCTCGACCACCCGGTCACGGGGTCGTCCGCGAGCTTCGACCGTCCGTCCGTCATCATCCTCACGCACTACGTGCGCATCCCGCACGCCCGGCTCGTGCCGGTCTCACGTCGCGGGGTCCTGCGGCGTGACGCCAACCGCTGCGCGTACTGCGACCGGCACGCCACCACGATCGACCACGTGCAGCCACGGTCGCGCGGCGGCCAGGACTCGTGGGAGAACCTCGTCGCCTGCTGCCTGGCGTGCAACAACACGAAGGGCGACCGCACGCCGCAGGAGATGGGGTGGCGACTGCGGTTCCGGCCGAAGGCGCCCCACGGGGCGTCCTGGGTGGTCCGCGGGATCGAGCGCCCGCAGTCGGAGTGGGACGAGTACCTGGTGGCCGCGTAGCGGCGGCTCGCGCCGCGACGGACGGGAGGCGCGTGGCGGCGCCGCCACGCGCCTCCCGTCCGTCCCCGGTCGCGCTGGCGTGCGCGCGGCTGCTTCCGTGAGTGGTGCACCCGGTCGGAACGGGCGTGCCTGGTCGGAACGGGCGTACCCGGGCTTCCCGAACGACCAGGTACGCCCGATTCCGCTTCCCATCGCGCGCGTGATGGGAAGGAACGGGCGGGCGTAGCGTGCGAGCCATGAGCGAGACGCCCGTGATCGACGACGCCACGATCGAGGACCTCCGAGCCCGACTCCGCGCCACGCGGTGGCCGGACGTGCCAGCCGGCACCGGGTGGTCGCTCGGCGTCGACGTGGACGAGCTCCGGCCCCTGGTCGAGTACTGGGCGGACGGGTTCGACTTCGACGCACACCGGGAGCAGCTCGCCGCGCTGCCGTCCGAACGGCACGTCGTCGACGGTATCCGGGTCCACGTGCTGCATGCGCGATCCGGTCGTCCCGATGCCCTCCCGCTGCTGCTCGCCCACGGCTGGCCGGACTCCGGGTGGCGGTACCGCAAGGTCCTCCCGATGCTCGTCGCGGCCGGGTTCGACGTGGTCGTGCCGGACATGCCCGGGTACGGCTTCTCGGACGCGCCACCGCGGGTGCTCGACGCCCGCGAGGTCGCGGGCATGTGGGCGACGCTGATGACGGACCTCGGGTACGAGCACTTCGCGGCGTCGGGTGGTGACATCGGGACGCACGTCGTCCGCTACCTCGCGCTCGACCACCCCGACCGGGTCGTCGCCGCGCACCGGATCGACGGCGGTCTCGCCTGGCCGGGGATCGACACCTGTTCGTTGTCGCCGGCCGAGCGGGCCTTCGTGCAGGAGACCGACCGGTGGCGGACCGCCGAGGGCGCCTACGCGATGATGCACCGCACCAAGCCGCAGACCGCCGCCGTCGGACTCACCGACTCGCCCGCGGGCCTCGCCGCGTGGATCGTCGAGAAGCTCCGGTCGTGGAGCGACTGCGGCGGTGACCTCTGGTCGCTCTACACGCGGGACGAGGTCCTGGCGCTGCTCACCGAGTACTGGGCGACGGCGACCATCGGCTCGTCGATGCGGATGTACCACGCGAACGCCGCGATCCCCGCCGCGCAGCTGAGTCGGCGGGTGGAGGTGCCGTCGGGGTTCTCGGTGTTCCCGGGTGACATCGTCCGGGCACCGCGGGAGTGGCTCGAGCGGACGACGAACCTCGTGTACCACCACGAGCTCGACCGGGGCGGGCACTTCGCGCCGTTCGAGCAGCCGCAGTTGTTCGTGGACGAGGTCTGCGCGTTCCTGGAGCCGTACCGCGGGTCGATCCGCCGCTAGAGTGGACGGGCCAGCCTCTGTAGCTCAACGGAAGAGCAGTTCCGTCCTAAGGAAACGGTTGGGGGTTCGAGTCCCTCCAGGGGCACCAGTCATCGTCGGGGGTTCGAGTCCCTGCAGTGCCTCCGAGGGGCACCAGTCGTCGTCGGGGGTTCGAGTCCCTGCAGTGCCTCCGAGGGGCACAGCAGGTCGGACGCGAGCCGATCGATGCGGGTCGATGTACCGACTGGACTCCCCGTACGATTGACCCCGTGTCCAAGGTCCTGAGCAGTCTCCCCGTCGGCGAACGAGTCGGCATCGCGTTCTCCGGAGGTCTCGACACCTCCTGCGCGGTCGCCTGGATGCGCGAGAAGGGAGCGGTGCCCTGCACGTACACGGCCGACATCGGCCAGTACGACGAGCCGGACATCGACGCCGTCCCGGGCCGCGCGAAGGAGTACGGCGCCGAGATCGCCCGCATCGTCGACGCGAAGAGCGCCCTGGTCGAGGAGGGCCTCGTCGCCCTGCAGACCGGCGCCTTCCACATCCGCTCCGGTGGCAAGACCTACTTCAACACGACGCCGCTCGGCCGCGCCGTCACGGGCACGATGCTCGTCCGTGCGATGCGCGAGGACGGCGTCGACATCTGGGGCGACGGCTCCACCTACAAGGGCAACGACATCGAGCGGTTCTACCGCTACGGCCTGATGGCGAACCCGCGCCTGCGCGTCTACAAGCCGTGGCTCGACACCGAGTTCGTCGAGGAGCTCGGCGGCCGCAAGGAGATGAGCGAGTGGCTCGTCGCCCGGGGCTTCCCCTACCGCGACTCCACGGAGAAGGCGTACTCGACCGACGCGAACATCTGGGGCGCCACGCACGAGGCCAAGAGCCTCGAGGAGCTCTCGAGCGGCCTGGACATCGTCGAGCCGATCATGGGCGTCGCCGCCTGGCGTGACGACGTCGAGGTCGCCACCGAAGAGGTCTCGGTCCGCTTCGAGGCCGGTCGTCCGGTCGCGATCAACGGCGTCGAGTACGCCGACGCCGTCGCGCTCGTGTACGAGGCGAACGCCATCGGTGGTCGTCACGGCCTCGGCGCCTCGGACCAGATCGAGAACCGCATCATCGAGGCGAAGAGCCGCGGCATCTACGAGGCGCCGGGCATGGCCCTGCTGCACATCGCCTACGAGCGTCTGCTCAACGCGATCCACAACGAGGACACGGTCGCGGCGTACCACAACGAGGGTCGCCGCCTCGGTCGCCTCATGTACGAGGGCCGCTGGCTCGACCCGCAGTCGCTCATGCTCCGCGAGTCGCTGCAGCGCTGGGTCGCCTCCGCCGTCACCGGCGAGGTCACGCTCCGCCTGCGTCGCGGCGACGACTACACGATCCTCGACACCACGGGTCCGGCGCTGTCGTACCACCCGGACAAGCTCTCGATGGAGCGCGTCGGTGACGCAGCGTTCGGCCCGGACGACCGCATCGGGCAGCTCACGATGCGCAACCTCGACATCGCGGACTCGCGCTCGCGACTCGAGCAGTACGCCGCCGCCGGGCTCATCGGCGGCGCGACGGGCGAACTCGTCGGGCAGCTGCAAGCGGGCGAGGCCGAGGAGATCCTCGGTGGGGCCGTCGTGTCCAGCGAGGACGAGGCACTCGGCCGCGCGACGGACGCCGCGTCCGAGGGCGCCGCGTTCGACTCCGGGACCGACTGACCCACACCGCACCGACACGAACGGGAGCCCGTGCTGCGCGCGGGGGCTCCCGTTCGTCGTCCGGTGCGGGCGCACGGTACGACACCGCGCGCGTCGATCAACACGTGTGACGTCGGCTCGTGCACGCGCATCCGATGCGTGCGCATCGTGCGACCTCCCGCGCGTCGAACGACGCGTGTCACGTCGCGAACGGCACGCCGACGGAGCAGCCGGCCCGCGACGCCGACGGGCCCCACGACGCAACGGGAGGCGCAGTGCCGTCCGGCACCGCGCCTCCCGTTGCGTCCCGTGGGGGCGTCTACCGCCGCTCGGCCGTCTCCGGACGCTTCTGCCGCCACGGCTCCGCCGGCAGGTCCGGCCCGCCCCACACCTGCACGGCGCCCCATGCCGCGGCCAGGAGCGGCACGGAGATGATCGCGCCGGTGATGCCCGCGAGCACCGTGCCCGCGGTCAGGCCGATCAGGATCACCAGGCCGTGCAGCTTGAGCGTCTTGCCCATCAGCACCGGCTGCAGCAGGTTGCCCTCGAGCTGGTTCACGAGCACCACGATGCCGACCACGATGAGCGCGGCCACGGGGCCGTTCGCGACGAGGGCGACGAGCGCGGCGAGGATGCCCGCGGCGGTGGCGCCGACGATCGGGATGAACGCGGTGATGAACACGACGACGGCGAGGGGGAGTGCGAGCGGCACACCGACGATCGCCAGGCCGACGCCGATGCCGACGGCGTCCACGGCTGCGACGCTCGCCGTTCCGCGGACGTACCCGCCGAGGGTCTGCACGACCCGGTCGCCGACGCGACGGGCGCGCTCGTACCGGGCGCCGGTGAACGGACGGAGGAGGAACTCCCAGATCGCCGGGCCGTCCTTGAGGAAGAAGAACAGCACCACGATCATCAGGACGAGCCCGGTCAGGAAGTTCGCCGTGGCGGACGCCCCGGCCAGGGCGCCGGAGCCGAACTGCGAGCTGGTCAGGAAGCCCTGCACGCCGTCGACGACCTGGTCGACCTGCTGGTCGGAGATTGAGAACGGCAGGTGGGCGACGGTGTCCTGCAGCTGCTGGAACCCGCTGATCGCGGACTTCTGCAGGTCGGGCCACTGGGCGATCACGGCGACGACGATGAGCCACCCGACCAGGCCGAGGACCACGAGGACGCCGAGCAGGACCGCGAGGGTCGCGAGCACCGACGGCACCTTGTGACGACGGAGCCAGGACACGACCGGGTGCATGGCGGAGGCGATGATCAGGGCGAGGAGCACCGGGATCGTCACGACGCTCAGGGTCGCGGCGGCGTAGACGATGCCGATCGCGATCACGAGCACGATGATCACCTGCAGGCACCGGGTCGCCAGGCTCCCGAACCCGTCCGTCCACTTGCGGGTGAGTGGACCTGGTGTCGCGTCTGCGGGGGTGGTGTGGTTGCCGAACAGGGGCATGGGGCTCCTCGGTGGTGGTGCGGAGCCTCCACGCTACCGACGCAGCCGACCCGCGGCCGGTGACGTCCGGGGACGCCGCTAAGCGCATCGACCTGGACGCGCTCCGACCTCGCTTCTACGCTGGAGTCACCGGGTTCACTCACAGGGTCCCGTCGTCACGATGCCCTCGCGGTCTGCGAGGTCTGGCACAGCGGGACGACCCGGTCGGATCCGAGGTGAGCAACACCTCGATGAAGGGCTGGTCCTCATGACCGCCACGTACCCGTGCTCCACGCACCTCGACTTCCCGGCGGGGCACACCCGCACCCCCGTCTCGACCTTCTCCGCCACGACCCTGCAGGTCCTCTCGTGACGCCCCGCCCCACCGAGGACTGGCACCGTCACGGCATGCGCTCCCCCGACGAGGTCGCCGAGCTGATCGCCGACCGCGTCGGTGGCACCTCCGACGCCGCCGTGCCCGTCGGCGCCGAGCACGACGAGCCCTCGTACGCGGACTTCCTCGGCGAGCAGGTCTGACGCGGCGAGCAGGTCTGACGCGGCGAGCAGGTCTGACGCGGCGAGCAAGTCTGACGCGGCGAGCAAGTCTGACGCGGCGAGCAGGTCAGCAGGTCTGACGCGGCGGCCCGGCCGCCAGGCCTGACGTGACGACCAGGCCCGCCGCGGTCCCCCGGACGGGGGACTCGCGGTGCGGCGCACCTGCGTGCATGATCCTCCGCAAGGGCTCCGTGCCCCGTCCCGTCTCACCAGCGGGACCCCGGATCAGGGAGGACCCGACGTGCACGACCACGACACCCATCCGTTCGACCGTCACGTCGGCCCGCCGCACGTCGAACGCTTCCGGCTCACCCGGACCGACGAGATGCTGCGCGTGATCTGCACGTGCGCGATCGGCGCCGACCACGACAACACCATCCGGCACCCCACCACGCCCACGGTCGCCTGAGTCCAGCGGGTGAACGGCAGCCGCGTGCTCCCGGTGAATCCGGTCCTGCGCGCAGGAGCAGCGGGATAATCGACGCGTGCGTGAACTCCAAGCCACCATCGCCGCGGACCTCGACGTCCGGCCGACCATCGACCCCGAGCAGGAGGTCGCCCGCCGCGTCGCGTTCCTGCGCGACTACCTGACCACGACCGGCGCGAAGGGCTACGTCCTCGCGGTCAGCGGCGGCCAGGACTCGACGCTCGCGGGGCGACTCACCCAGCTCGCGGTCGAGTCCCTGCGCGCCGAGGGCCGCGAGGCCGAGTTCGTCACCGTCCGGATGCCGTACCGCGTCCAGGCGGACGAGGACGACGCGCAGCTCGCCCTGCAGTTCATCGCGGCCGACCCGGGCATCGTCGTGAACATCGAGCACGGTGTCGACGGCGTGGTCCAGGACACCTCGACCTCCGGCGTCGCGCTGAGCGACTTCGTGAAGGGCAACGTCAAGGCGCGCATGCGGATGGTCGCGCAGTACGCCGTGGCCGGACAGCGTGGGCTGCTGGTCGTCGGTACCGACCACGCGGCCGAGGCCGTGACGGGCTTCTTCACCAAGTACGGCGACGGCGGCGTCGACCTCACACCCCTGACCGGACTCACGAAGAGCCAGGGGCGGCAGCTCCTCGAGCACCTCGGTGCGCCGGCACGCCTGTACGAGAAGGCGCCGACGGCCGACCTGCTCGACGACCTGCCCGGCCAGACGGACGAGGCGAACCTCGGGCTGACCTACGTCGAGATCGACGCGTACCTGCAGGGGCACGACGTGCCGGACGAGGTCGCCGAGGCGATCGAGGCTCGGTACCGCGCGACCGAGCACAAGCGTCGCGTGCCCGCGACGCCCTTCGACAGCTGGTGGCAGCAGGGCGCGTAGGCGCGCTCCGCGGAACCACACGACGGGAGGCGCGGTGCAGGTCCGACCTGCACCGCGCCTCCCGTCGTGTCGCGGTCGGGATCAGCCCCGGTCGCGCCCGTCGTCGTTGCGTCGCTGCTGGGCGCCGGCGTCCTCGCGGGTGTCGTCGCGGCGGTCGTCGCGGGGCTCCGTGACCGCTCCGCCGTCCGCCGACTCCTGCGGCTGACCCTGCAGCGCCTCGCGCTCAGCCGCCAGTCGCTGCTGCCAGACGACACTGCGTGCTGCGCCCTCGAGCACGTCCTCGACCTTGCCGCCCGTCTTGGCAGCGAGTGCCCCGCTCAACCCGGCCGTGAGCGTTCCGCCGGCCGCTGCGAGCCGCTCGACGACCTCCTCCTGCCGGGGCGTGAGCGGCTCGTCGACCATGCTGTCGACGGTCTCGCGGATGTTCTCCTCGCTGGCGTCGAGCGAGGCGTCGTCCCCGGACTGCAGGGCGGCGGCCTCGCCGACGATGACGAGTCCGAGCCGTGCGGCGTCGTCCTCGGGACGGGGGCGTTCGTTCTCGTCGGTCATGGCGGGGACGCTACGCCCCGGCCGGTGTGCGACCGTCAGCCCGCTGTCCCCCCCGGTTCCTCGTTCGTGTCCCGGAACGACGAACGACCCCGGACCGTCTCGGTCCAGGGTCGTTCGAGTCCGTACCCGGCGCCCCCGCGTCGGTCAGCGGAACGCCGAGGCGATCAGCGGCGCGCGCCCCGACCGGCGAAGCGGGTGTAGAGGAACAGCACGATGACGGCACCGATGATGGAGCCGATGATGCCGGCCGGCTGGAAGAAGCCGTCCATCGGGTCGTGCTGGAAGATCAGGAAGCCGAGGAAGCCGCCGACGAACGAGCCGATGATGCCGAGCACGATCGTCATGAGGATCGACATGTGCTGCTTGCCGGGGATGATGAGCCGGGCGAGGGCGCCAGCGATGAGGCCGATGATGATGAGGCTGATGATGAGACCGAGCACGGTGTCCTCCTTGTGTCAGACCCGCCGCGGTCCGGGGGTGTCCGCGGTCGTGGTCGGCCCCGATTGAACTCCGGTCTTCCCCAGCGTGTTCACAGCCTGCGTGGAGGCGCAGCCTCGGCTGCCGGTCAGACCGCCCCGGTGGCCTCGAGCTCGGCCTGCAGTTCGGCGTCCGAGGGCTCGACGAAGTGCTTGCCGTTCGGCAGCACCACGACGGGGATGTTCTTGCGGCCGCTGATCGCCTCGGCACGGTCGGCTGCGGAGAGGTCGGCCTCGACGTCCACGTAGTCGTAGTCGACCCCGAGCCGGTCGAGGAGCGCCTTCGACCGTCGGCAGTCGCGGCACCAGTCCGCGCCGAACATGGTCACCTTGTCGAACGTCGCATCAGTCATGTCCTCACAGTACGTCCGACGGCAGCCGGACATTCCCGCGGGCCGCCGTCGTCGACACCGGGCCGACCCTCGCGCCCCCTACGATGGCCCCATGCCGCAGCGACCCGACCCCGAGCGGGCCGCCTGGGCCTCCGCGGCCGTCCGCCGCTTCGCCGCGGCGACCAACCTGCTCGTCGCCGGCCGGACCGTCCGCGTGCTCGGCGGCGACCCCCGCGACGCCGCCGCGCTCGTCGCGCTGCTCACCGGGCTCGGCGCACGCACCGCCACGGGCCGGGACGCCGCTGATCCCGAACCGGTCGACCAGCTCTGGTGCCTCGGCGACCCGGACGAGTCGACCGTCGCCGTCGAACGCGAGGCAGACCGCCCGCGCGGCAGCACCCTCGTGGTCGTGGACGCCGGCCGGTACGCACCCGCGGTCGACGAGGACGCCTTCGGGCCGGTCGCGCCCGCCCGCCCGGGCGTGCTCGCCGTCCCGACGCACTCCGACGACGTCTTCCTCGTGTCCACGGGACGGGAACCGGAGGACGACCCGGCCGCTGAGGCGCGCATCCGCTGGGCTCGCCGGCACATGCCGGTCGCCCGCACGATCGCCGCGGGACTCCGCGACGGCGGACTGCTCCGCGGCACCAGGGTCGGCGTCGCGATGGTCCTCGAGCCGAAGACCGCCGTGCTCAGCCTGCTCCTGCGCGACGCGGGTGCCGAGGTCGTCGTGTACGCCCACGCCGACGAGACCGACGACGCGGTCGCCGACGTGCTCCGCCGTGCCGGGTTGCCGGTCCACGCGGACAGCACCGCGTCGCTCGCCGAGCAGCACCGCCTCGCCCTCGCGATGCTCGACACCCGCCCGCACGTGCTGCTCGACGACGGCTCGCACCTGATCCGTCTGGCGCACCAGGAGCGGCCGGAGCTGCTGCCGACGATGCTCGGCGCTGCGGAGGAGACGACGAGCGGCCTCCGGCCCCTCCGCGTCATGGCCGACCGCGGAGCGCTCGGCATCCCGGTGGTCGCCGTGAACGACGCCCGCGCCAAGACGTGCTTCGACAACCGGTTCGGCACGGGTCAGTCGACGGTGTTCGCGACCCTCGACCTGGTCGACGCGCTCCCGTCCGGCGCGCACCGGGTCCGGCCGGGAGGCACGGCGGTCGTCGCCGGCTTCGGTCCCGTCGGCGAGGGGGTCGCCCAGGTCCTCGTCGCGCTCGGCTTCCGGGTCACGGTCGCCGAGGTCGACCCGATCCGCGCCCTGCAGGCGCGCTTCGCCGGGCACGCGGTCGCACCGCTCGTCGACGCGGTCCGCGATGCCGACCTCGTGGTGAGCGCCACCGGGGTCGCGGACACCGTGGACCACGAGGTCCTGCGGGCCTGCGCCGCCGGAGCGGTGGTGTCGGTCGCCGGTGGTGTGGACGACGAGGTCGCCCTGACCGTCGCGGACGGCGCCGGCGCGGTCCGGACGACCGTGGCGCGGCACGTGGAGCGCCTGACCTGGCCGGACGGCCACCACGTGCTCGTCCTCGCCGGCGGCAGCGGGGTGAACACGAGCGCGGCCGAGGGCAACCCCGTCGAGATCATGGACCTGTCCTTCGCGGTGCAGCTCGGCGCCCTGCGGATGCTGCTCGAGCGCGGTGACGAGCTCCCGCGCGCCGTCGTGCCGGTCGATCCGGCCGTGGACGAGGCGACCGCCCGCGTCGCGCTCGCCGCCTGGGGGAGCCGGGTCGCGCCTCCCGGCCGGATCGCGGAGCAGCCCGCCGACCGCGAGCCGGACGTCCGGACGCACCGCTTCGGGACGCCCCGGTGACGGCCACGTCGGTCGTGGTGCACTCGGCGCGCGTCGTCGTGCCGATGACGGCACCGCCGATCGCCGACGGTGCAGTCGCGGTGCAGGACGGACGGATCCTGCACGTCGGCGACCGCTCGTGGGTGGTCGACCAGCTCGACGCCGCCGGACGCCCCTGGACGGAGCGCCGCTGGCGGGGCGCCCTCCTGCCGGGTCTCGTCAACGCCCACACGCACCTGCAGTACACCGGCATGTCCGGTGTCGGCCAGCGGCAGTACGAGGGGTTCGAGGACTGGGCGGCCGCGTTCAACGTGGACTACGCGCTCCCGCACGACTGGCGGGCGGAGGCGTCCGCGGGTGCCCTCGCGTCGATCGCGGCGGGCGTCACGAGCATCGCGGACGTGGTGACCGACATCGAGGCGGCCGACGTCCTGCAGCAGCACGGCCTCGGCGGCATCGCCTACTGGGAGGTCATGGACTGGGAGAACGCGGCGTGGGAGTCCCACGGGCGCGCCCAGGTGCTCGACGAGCTCGCCCGCATCCCGACCACGCCCGGAGCCGGGCTGTCGCCGCACGCGCCGTACTCCCTCGACGTCGCACCGCTGCTGGAACTGCCGGACATCGTGCGCCAGCGGGGCCTCCGCCTGCACCTGCACCTGGGCGAGGCGGCGTTCGAGGGGGAGCGGGTCGCGCTCGGGCCGGTCCCGGGGCTCGAGGGGGTCGACGGCATCGGGCACACCGCGGACTGGCACCTGGCGAACGTGCCGTCCTTCCGGGCCATGCGCGCGCTCGGGTTCGGCGCCAGCGCCACCGCGTTCGTCGACCGCCTGGGGGTGCTCGGACCCGACTGCCACATCGCGCACGGCGTCTACGTCACGGCCTCGGACCGGGCGCTGCTGCGGGCGCGCGGCACCGCGGTCGCGCTCTGCCCGCGGTCGAACGCCGTCATCGGCCTCGATCCGCCGCCCGTGGCGGACTACCTGCGCGAGGGCAGTCCGATCGCGATCGGCACCGACTCGCTGTCGTCGTCGCCGTCCCTCGACCCGATGGCCGACGTCACGGCGCTGCACCGGATCGCCCGGGCCCAGGGCTACGGGCACCGTGACCTGCACGAGCGGCTGCTCGCAGCGGCGACCCTCGGCGGCGCCCACGCGATGGGTCTCGCCGTCGGGCCCGACCGCGTCGGACACCTGGCCGTCGGGGCACGTGCCGACCTGGCCGTGTTCGACGTCGACGCCCGGACCGTGCCCGATGCGCTCGCCGAGCTCGTCGAGGACGGGGCCGGCCGCGTCGTCGCCACGGTGATCCGCGGCGTCGTGCGCGCCACCGACGGCACCGTGCACCCGGCGGCGCCCGCTGCCGTCCCCGCGCTCGCGCCCGTCCCTGCTCCCGCTGGCGTGCCTGCGCCGGCTGCCGTCCCTGCTCCTGCTGGCGTGCCTGCGCCGGCTGCCGTCCCTGCTCCTGCTGGCGTGCCTGCGCCGGCTGCCGTCCCCGACCCCGTCCGTCCCCAGGAGGAACGATGACCGACACCGCACCCCGCCCCGGCATGGTCGCCCGCCGCACGGTCGGCGGCGACCTGATCGAGTGGCTCGACGTCCCGCAGCGCGCGGCCGCCCTCGGCATGGAGCCGCACCCCGAGGGCGGCTGGTACGTCCGCACGTGGACCTCGCCCTCGGCCGTCGACACCCCGGCGGGCGAGCGCCCCGCCGCGACCCTGATCCACTTCCTGCTGCCCCCGGGCGAGGCCTCGGCCTGGCACCGCGTGACGAGCGACGAGATCTGGATGTGGCACGGGCCGGACACCGTCGTGCTCGAGCTCGGCGGGTCCGGCGACCGTCCGGAGCCCGGCGACCGCATCACCCTCGGCCCGGACGCCGGACGGCACCGGCTGCACGACGCCCAGGCCTTCGTGCGCGGCGGCGTCTGGCAGCGCACGCTGCCCGGTGACGGCGAGGTGCTCCTGAGCTGCATGGTCTCGCCGGGCTTCTCGTTCGACGACTTCACGATGGCGGACGGCGCTTCCGCTCCCGAGTAGCGAGCGTTCATCCGCTTCGCGCTGGTATCCCAGTACGAAGTACACTGCGACTGCCCCCGACCCTCCTGACGAAGGCCACCCCGTGACCCGCACCCGCCGTCTCTCCCTCGCCGTCGCCACCGCCGCGGTCGCCGCCCTCGCGCTCGCCGCCTGCTCCGCCGGTGGCAGCACCGGGAGCGACGGCACCGTCACCGACGGCAAGCTCACGATCGCGACCGGCCAGCCGGCGTACTCGCCGTGGGTCGAGGACGACGACCCGCAGTCCGGCAAGGGCTTCGAGTCCGCCGTGGCATACGCCGTCGCGAAGGAGATGGGCTACGCGAAGGGCGACGTCGTCTGGAAGCGCAGCACCTTCGACAGCGCCATCGCCCCCGGCCCGAAGGACTGGGACCTCAACGTCCAGCAGTTCTCGATCGACGCGAAGCGCAAGAAGGCCGTCGACATGTCCACGCCGTACTACACGACCACGCAGGCCGTCGTGACGACGAAGGACTCGAAGGCCGCGAAGGACACCACCGTCGCCGCGCTGCAGGGGGACACCATCGGCGTCGCGTCCGGCTCCACGAGCATCAGCTCCGTGAAGGACGTGCTCGGCGTCACCCCGCAGGTGTTCAACTCGAACGACGACGCCGTGCTGGCGCTCAAGTCGGGTCAGATCGACGCCATCGTCACCGACCTGCCGACCGCCTTCTTCATGGCCGCCGCGCAGCTCGACGACGGCACGGTGTCGGCGCAGTTCCCCGAGGACGGCTCCGGCGACCAGTTCGGCTTCGTGCTGCCGAAGGGCTCCGCGCTGACGAGCAAGGTCGACGAGGCGCTCAAGGCCATGGAGAGCGACGGCACGCTCGCCGACCTGCAGACGAAGTGGCTCTCCTCGGAGACGAACACCCCCGTCCTGAAGTGACCCGGTGACCGCCCCAGCAGGTGCCGGCGCCCCGGTGACCGCCCCGGCGCCGAGCCAGGTCGAGCTCGAACGCCGGCTCTACCGTCGGCAGCGCGGCCGCCGCTCGGTCGTCGTCTCGGTCGTCTCGACCCTCGTCGTGATCGCGGTCGTCTGGCTCGGTGTCGTGAACACCCCGGGCTGGGCTGCGGTGCAGCAGTCGTTCTTCGACCCGCAGACCGCGATCGACACCTTCCCGGCTGTCCTGCTCGGGCTCTGGTTGAACATCCGGATCCTGTTCTTCAGCGCGATCGGCGTCGCGGTGCTCGGGACCCTGCTGGCGGTCGTGCGCGGCCTGCGGAACCCGGTGTTCTTCCCGCTGCGGATGCTCGCCACCGCGTACACCGACCTGTTCCGCGGGCTGCCGCTCATCATCGTGCTGTACCTGGTCGGCTTCGGCATCCCCGGGCTCGGCATCTTCCCGCGGCAGCCCCCGGAGGTCTGGGGCACCATCGCGATCGTGCTGACCTACTCGTCCTACGTCGCCGAGGTGCTCCGGGCCGGCATGGAGGCCGTGCACCCGTCCCAGCGCCTGGCCGCCCGGTCGCTCGGCCTGTCCCACGCCGGGACGCTGCGGCTGGTCGTGCTGCCGCAGGCGATCCGCAAGGTCACCCCGGCGCTCATGAACGACTTCGTCTCGATGCAGAAGGACGTCGGCCTGGTGTCGATCCTCGGCGCCGTCGACGCGGTGCGGAGCGCCCAGATCGCACAGGCCGAGACCTACAACTTCACGCCGTACCTCGTCGCGGGGCTGCTGTTCGTCGTGATCAGCCTCCCGCTCATCCGGGTGACGGACGCCATCGCGCGACGGCAGCAGCGTCGTGAGCAGATCGGGGGGACGGTGTGAGCGAGTCGGTGGTCCTGGAACTGCGCGGACTGCGCAAGACGTTCGGCGAGCACGAGGTCCTGCGGGGGATCGACCTGACCGTGCACCGCCACGAGGTCATCTGCGTCATCGGGGCCTCCGGTTCCGGCAAGTCGACGCTGCTCAAGACGGTGAACCTGCTCGAGGGCATCGACGACGGCGAGATCCTGCTCCAGGGGACGGACATCGCCGACCCGCGCACCGACGTCGACGCCACCCGCGCCCGGATCGGTGTGGTGTTCCAGCAGTTCAACCTGTTCCCGCACATGCGTGTGCTCGACAACGTCACGCTCGCGTCCCGACGGGTGCACGGCATCGCACGGGGCGAGGCCGAGGCCACCGCCCGTCGGCTGCTCGAGCGCATCGGCCTCGCCGAGTTCGCCGACGCGTACCCGGACCGGCTCTCCGGCGGGCAGCAGCAGCGCGTCGCGGTCGTCCGGGCGATCGCGACCTCGCCGGAGCTGCTCCTGCTCGACGAGGTGACGAGTGCCCTCGACCCGCAGCTCGTCGGCGAGGTGCTCGACCTCGTCCGCGAGCTCAAGGAGCAGGGCGCCACGATCCTGATGACGACGCACGAGATGTCCTTCGCGCGGAACGTCGCCGACCGCATCGTGTTCCTGCACCGCGGCGAGGTGGTCGAGCAGGGCGCACCGGCCGACGTGCTCGACCGACCTCAGCACCCGGCGCTCGTCGAGTTCCTGTCCCGCGTCCACGCCTGACCCGGGTCACACGGCGAGCAGCACCTTGCCGATGACCTCGCCGTCGCGGACCCGGCGGTGCGCCTCGGCGGCCTCCGCCAGCGGCAGCACCGAGTCGACGACCGGTCGGACGCTGCCGTCGGCGACGAGCGGCCAGACGTGCTCGCGGACGGCAGCGACGATCGCGGCCTTCTCGTCGAGCGGGCGTGCGCGGAGCGTGGTGGCGCTGATGGTCGCGCGCTTCCGCATCATCGCCCCGAAGTCCAGTTCGCCCTTCTGCCCGCTGCCCGCCGCGATCACGGCGATGTGCCCGTTCGGCGCGAGCACCTCGAGGTGCTTCGCCAGGTAGTCCGCCCCGACGACGTCCAGCACGACGTCGACCCCGCGGCCGTCGGTGAAGTCGAGTGCCCGCTCGACGAAGTCCTCGGTGCGGTGGTCCACCACCAGGTCGGCCCCGAGCTCCCGGGACGCGCGGACCTTCCGCTCCCCACCGCTCGTCGCGATCACCCGCGCGCCGAGCGCCTTGGCCCACACCACGGCGTGCGAGCCCATCCCGCCGGTACCGCCGTGCACGAGCAGGGTCTGCCCGGGTCGGAGCCCCGCGATCATCCCCACGTTCGAGTACACGGTGCAGGCCGCCTCGGGCAGGCCCGCGGCCTCGACCAGGTCCACCCCGTCGGGCACGGGCAGCACCTGCGCCGCGGGCACGGCCACGAGCGTCGCGTAGCCACCGCCGGAGAGCAGCGCGCACACCCGGTCGCCCACCGCGAACCCGTCCACGCCGTCGCCGAGCGCGCGGACCGTCCCGGAGACCTCGAGCCCGAGCACCTCGGACGCCCCGGGCGGCGGCGGGTAGTTGCCCGCGACCTGCTGCAGGTCGGCGTTGTTCACCCCGGCCGCCGCCACCTCGACGAGGACCTCGCCGGGGCCCGCCACCGGGTCCGGGTGCTCGTCGAGTCGGAGTCCGCCGTCGTGTGCCGTGATCGCCTGCATGCCTCGACGCTACGCCGGACCCGGCGGCACCCTGCACGGTCGACCTGTAGCGTCGGAGCGGATCCGCGCCCGTCCGGGAGCGCGGACGTGGACAGGGGGACACACATGCCCAGGAAGACCATCGCCGTCGCGACCGCGGCGCTCGCCGTCGCACTGCTCGCCGGCTGCTCGGCCGGAGGCTCGGGGGCCTCGGACGACGACGGCGCCGCGGCTGGTCCGTCGGCGAGCTCGGCGAGCGCTGCGCCGGAGTCTGCGACGCCCGAGGCCGCGTCCCAGAGCAAGGAGGAGGCGTGCACCGTGTTCCAGTCGAAGGTCGAGGCCGCCGCGAAGGACCTGCAGGAGCAGTCGACCGAGTTGCAGGCGGACCCGGCGGCCGCGCTGGCGAAGCTGGACGAGCTCGACCGGTCCGTGGCCGAGGGGGTCTCGTCGGTGCAGAACGCCGAGGTCAAGCCCAAGGCGGAGGCCTTCCAGGCCGCGTACCGCGACCTGCTCGCCCAGGTCGAGGCGATCACCCAGGACCCGGCTTCGGCGGACACGACGGCGTTCTCGGCGTCCGTGCAGGGGCTCGAGGCCGCGAGCAACGACTTCCGCACGGTCTGCCCGCTGTCCTGACCGGACGCGCACGACGACGCCCCGCCCACCGATCGGTGGACGGGGCGTCGTCGTGCGGGGGTCCGGTGCGGATCAGACCGCCGGACGGGCAGCGTCCAGGCGGGCGATGTCCTCGTCGCGGAGCTTCACCGTCGCCGCGACGACCGAGTCGAGGATCGACTGCGGCCGCGACGCTCCCGGGATCGGGATGACCACGTCGCTCTTCTGCAGCTCCCACGCCAGCGCCACGACCTGCGGGGACACGTCGCGCTCGCGGGCGATGACGGCGAAGTCCTCGTACGCGGTGCCCAGGTCGGCCGCCTTCGCGATGCCGCCGAGGGGGCTCCACGGCAGGAACGCGATCCCGAGCTCGTCGCAGAGCTCGAGCTCCGGCTCGCTCGACCGGAACGCCGGCGAGAACTGGTTCTGCACCGAGGCCAGTCGGCCGCCGAGGACCTCGTTCGCCTCGCGGATCTGGTCCGGGTCGGCGTTCGAGATGCCGGCCATCCGGATGACGCCCTCGTCGAGGAGCTCCGCGAGCGCCCCGACCGACTCGGCGTACGGCACGGACGGGTCCGGCCGGTGGAACTGGTACAGGCCGACGGCGTCGACGCCGAGCCGCTTCGCCGAGGCCTTCGCGGCCTCCTTGAGGTACTCCGGCCGACCGTCCTGCGCCCAGGCGCCCGGCTCCGGCCGCAGGTGGCCGCCCTTCGTCGCGACGAGCACCGCGTCGGTGTCGCCGTGGAACTCGCGGATCGCCTTCGCGATGAGCTCCTCGTTGTGCCCGACCTCGTCCTTCGCCGCCTGGTGGTAGGCGTCGGCGGTGTCGATGAGCGTCACGCCGGCCTCGAGGGCCGCGTGGATGGTCGCGATCGCCTGTCGCTCGTCGGGGCGCCCCTCGATCGACATGGGCATCCCGCCCAGTCCGATGGCGCTGACCGACACGTCTCCGATGACTCGTTGCTTCATGCGCCCAGCATGCGCCGCACGTCCGGTCCGACGCCCAGCGTGCGTCGTCCGGACAGGACGGACGGACGGGAGGCGCGTGGCGGCCCGCCACGCGCCTCCCGTCCGTCAGGTGCGCCGCTAGGGGAGCTGCAGGGCGGTCACCTGGCCGGCACCCGTCGTCGGGTCGGTGGCCTGCGCGAACACGACCCCGCCCCAGGTGACGACCACGATCGCCAGGACGAACCCGAGCGCGGCGATCCACAACGACGAGCGTCGACGCACCCAGGCGCCGATCGCGAGCACGACGGTGGCGACCCCGATCACGAACGACCCGCCCGCGGCGATGGCCGCCCCGCCGAGGAACCGGCCGGGCGAGCACCCGGTTGCCGCGTCGCAGCCCGCGGTGGCCGACGCCACCGCGATGATCCCGATGACCACGGTGAGGATCGTGAGCAGGGCACCGGCTGCGAGCAGCAGGACCGTCGACACCCGGTCGGCGATCCGACCGGCCGGGAACAGCGTGGTGCCGCCGCGGACCCACTCGGCGCGCTCGGTGCTGCCCGCGCCGGACTGCGACGGGCCGGACTGCGGACCGGACGGAGGGGACGGGTTCGACCAGGTCATGCGTCCGGTCTACCGCGCCTCGACGCCGAAGGCCCGGGCGAGCCGCTGGATCTTCTGCGCGCGGCCGAGCCGCGGCAGGTCGGAGCCGTCGCGGATGACCTGCCCGCGGGCCTCGAAGTCGTCGAGGAAGTCCTGCGCCCATGCGACGTCGGTCGGCGTGGGGGAGATGACCTCGTTGATGACGGGCAGCTGCTCCGTGTCCAGGCAGAGCTTGCCGGTCAGGCCGAGCGACACCGCCACCTGCGACTGCTCGCGGAGGATCGCGTGCGCCGAGCCGACCGTGGGGCCGTCGATCGGACCGGGCAGGTCGCCCACGCGCGAGGCGACGACGAGCCGCGAGCGCGGGTAGGCCATGGCGAGCGTGTCGGCCGAGGTGCCGGTGTCGCGGCGGTAGTCGCCCGAGCCGAACGCCAGGCGGAACGCGCCCTGGGCCTTCGCGATCGACGTGGCCTCCTCGATCCCGAGCGCCGACTCGACCAGGGCGATCACCGGGGTGTGGCCGCCGAGCCGGTGCCAGGTGTCGGTGACCTGCGCCGGCGACTCGGTCTTCGCGAGCATCACGCCCTGCAGGCCCGGGAGCCCGCGGAGCTCCTCGACGTCGTCCGCCCAGAAGTCCGTCGTCACGTCGTTGATGCGCACCCAGGCCTCGCCCCCGCCGGCGAGCCACGAGGCCACGGTCGTCCGGGCTCCCGGCTTCGCGGCGGGGTCGACGGCGTCCTCCACGTCGAGGATGATCTGGTCGGCGCGCGACCGCTGGGCCCGCTCGAAGCGGTCGGCGGCGGTGCCGGGCACGAGGAGCCACGACCGGGAGATCTCGGCGGGGACCGACCGGCGCCGGTCCGGCCGGGCCGACGAGGGTGCAGGGGCGGACGGGGCGGTGCGGTCGTCGATGGCCATGCCCACGTTGGTACCACACCGGCTGGTCGGACGAGGTGCCGGGCCCGCACGGAAAGCCGGAAACGTCGGGTCATTGCCAGGGAGGCCGCTCGCTTCCGCCTACAGTGTCGGATGTGTGGCGAGACAGGGTGACCGACGGCGCGGACGACGCGGATGACGACGTCCCCGTCCAGGGCGCCGACGCGCCCACGGGCGGACGCGAGCAGCGGGAGGGCGACCGGCCCGACGAGCCGGACCGCACCCTGCGGCCGGAACTGCAGCTCACGAGCCCGCAGGCGATCAGCCTGGGTGACCCGCGCCTCCAGGCCGGCAACGCCGCCGAGCCGACGTGGGACGCCTGGCGGACGCAGCTGACCGGTGTCGGCGGCACCAGCCCGCTCACGCACTTCAGCGACCACCCGCGCGCCCGGATCGAGCTCTCCACCACGCACCCCGGCGGACTCGCACAGTTCATCACCGGCAAGACCACGCTCCTGTCGAGCCTGATCCGCGACGAGGTCGCCCTGCGCGCCGCGCGTGTCGCCGCCGCCCAGGTCGAGGCGAAGGGCACCGAGCTCGCCACCGTGCGCGGCATCGACGCGGTGAAGCTCGGCATCGGCATGGCCGACTGGCAGCACGGCGACGAGCACTTCCGCGGCCCGGTGCTGCTCCGTCCGCTCGCGATCCGTCGGCACGGCCGTGACTTCGAGGTCCGCCTGCTCGGCGAGCCCGTGCTCAACCCGGGTCTCGCCGACGCACTGCACGAGCAGTACGGCGTCATCCTCGACGCCCAGTCGTTCGTCGCGCTCGCGCAGCAGGACGGCTCGTTCACGCCGAACCCCGTCATCGACCGGCTCCGCGGCCTGACCGCGCACATCCCCGGGTTCTCCGTGCACGCGCGCCTGGTCGTCTCGACCTTCGCCGAGGTGGCCAGCGGCATGGTCGAGGACACCGGCGACCTGTCGCACCCGGTGCTCGACGCCCTCGCCGGGAACCCGAGCGCGAAGTGGCAGGTCGAGCAGTCGTACCACCCGGTCGAGCAGACCCCGTCGGACGAGCGCAGCCCGGAGACCGACACGCTGCTGCTCGACGCCGACGACGAGCAGGAGAACGTGATCGCGCAGATCACGGCGGGCAACTCGATCGTCGTGAAGACCCTGCCGGGCACCGGCGGCACGCAGACGATCGTCAACGCGCTCGGTGGCCTGGTCGCCGCGAACAAGCGCGTCCTCGTGGTGAGCCCGCGCCGGGCGACCCTGCGGGGCATCGCCGCGCGCTTCGCCGAGGTGCAGCTGCCCGGAGTCGCCGTGACGCCCGGCACCCTGCGCCGCGACGTCGTCCGGGCCATCGCGCGGAACGAGAAGGCCGCGCGCCCGAACCTCCGCGAGGTCGACGACGCACTGGTCCGGCTCCGCAAGGTCCTGACCGACTACCGCGGCTCGCTGACCCGCGTCGACCCGGACTTCGGCGTCTCGGTGCTCGACTGCCTGGTCGAGCTGTCACGCCTCTCGCTCCTGCCGGTTCCGCCGTCGACGACCGCGCGCCTGTCGAAGCGGTCCGTGACGAGCATGGTCGCGGGGCGTTCGCGCGTCGCCGAGACGATGGTCAGCGCCGCCAACCTGGGCGAGTTCCGCTACGGCCCGGACGACTCGCCCTGGTACGGCGCGAAGTTCGGTTCGAGCGACGGCGCGCAGCGGGCGCACAAGACCGCGAAGGACCTCGACGCCGACGGCCTGCCGACGCTCCTGCGGCGTGCGCACGACCTCGTGGCGTCGACGCACATGCGGCAGTTCACGACGATCAACGAGCTCGGCATCTACCTCCGCCTGCTCACCGAGATCCGGGACACCCTCGACCGCTTCCTGCCCGTCGTGTTCGACCGGTCGGTGTCGGAGCTCGTCGCCGCGACCGCCCCGCGCGGTGAGGGTGCGCCGATGTCGTCGACCAACCGTCGCCGGCTGAAGAAGCTCGCCCGTGAGTACGTCCGCCCGGGCGTGCACGTGTCCGACCTGCACGAGGCGCTCACCCGTGTGCAGCAGCAGCGCGTGCTCTGGCAGCGGTACGTCGCCGCCGGCGTGAATCCCGAGGTGCCCACCGGCATCGGTGACGTGCAGGTGCTCTTCTCGAACGTGGTGCAGGACCTGGCCCGGCTCGACGAGCCCCTCGGCCGGACCGCCCGCGACGAGCAGCTGGCGAACCTGCCGATCGACGAACTCGTCCCGACGGTCGCCCGCCTGGCTGAGGAGTCCGACGTCCTGCACAACCTGCAGGAGCGCACCGAGCTCATGCAGACCCTGCGGGACCTGCAGCTCGAGCCGCTCATCACCGACCTCGCGAACCGCCACGTGCCGGACACCCAGGTGCCGGCCGAGCTCGAGCTCGCCTGGTGGCAGTCCGCGCTCGAGACGATGCTGGAGTCCGACCGGGCGCTGCTCGGCGGCAACACCGACATGCTCGACCGGGTCGAGGCCGACTTCCGGCTCGTCGACGACGCGCACGCGGCCGGGGTCTCCCAGGGCCTGGCGTGGCAGCTCGCCGAGAACTGGAAGGTCGGACTCGTCGACTGGCCGGACGAGGCCACGGCGCTGAAGACGCAGCTCAAGGAGGGCGCGATCACCTCGCGCCTGCTGCAGGACTCCGCGCCGCACCTGTCCCGGTCGATCGCCCCGGTGTGGCTCGCGTCGCCGTACGAGGTGCCCGAGATCGCCGACACGATGCCGTTCGACACGGTGATCCTCGTCGACGCCGGTGCCGTCACCATCGCCGAGACCGTCGGCGCCGTCCGTCGTGCCCGCCAGACCGTCGTCTTCGGCGACCCGGTGACGCAGACGCCGTCGCCCTTCCGGACCGCCGTCGACCCCGACCACCGCGCGCTGCAGGTGGACGAGGGCACCCTCGACGCCCTGCACGCCGACTCCGCGCTCGCGAAGCTCTCGACGCTCCTGCCGACCCTGTCGCTCACGCGGTCGTACCGCGCCGGCGGCGAGGACCTCGCCGAGCTCGTGAATCGTCGCTTCTACGGCGGGCGCATCGAGTCGCTCCCGTGGGCCGGCTCGTTCCTCGGGCACGGCTCGATCGCGATCGACTACGTCAGCGATGGCAAGGCCGTTCCGGACCCCGACTCGGGAGCGGTCGAGAGCGTCGACGCCGAGGTGGACCGCGTCGTCCGGCTCGTCACCGAGCACGCCCGCACCCGGCCGACCGAGTCGCTCATGGTGATCACCGCGTCGGCGAAGCACGCGGTCCGCGTGGAGCAGGCCGTCCTCACCGCTGCGCAGGGCCATAAGGACCTCACCGAGTTCGTCATCGGCGACCGCGCCGAGCCGTTCATCGTCGCGACGCTCGAGCAGTCGGTCGCGCAGAGCCGCGACCGCGTCGTGTTCTCGATCGGCTACGGCCGGACGCCGCACGGGCGCGTGCTGCGCGACTTCGGTCCGCTCGGGAAGCCCGGCGGGGAGCGCCTGCTCGCGGTCGCGATGACCCGGGCGCGCCGCTCGATGGTCATCGTCACGTGCTTCCAGCCGTCGGACATCGAGGCCGAGCGGATGGGCCACGGCACCGTCGCGCTGGCCGAGATCCTCGCCGAGGTCCGCGCCCGCACCGCCGCCGAGTACGTGCCCGACGACTCCGACCCGCTGCTCGTCGACCTCGCCCGGCGCCTCGAGATGCGCGGCATCCCCGTCGCGCTCGGGCACCGCGGCAAGCTCGGCCTGGTGGCCGCACACGGCGGCGTCTGCGTGACGATCGAGACCGACGCGTCGCTCGTCCGTGGCTCGCTCCGCGAGTCGCTGCGTCTCCGCCCCGAGGTGCTGCGTCGTCTCGGCTGGCACTACGTGCGGGTGCACGCCTTCCAGCTGTTCTCCGACCCGGACCGCGTCGCGGACACGGTGGCGTCGGTGCTCGGCGTCGACCGCGGTGCCACGCAGGAGATCTCGATCCCGCCGATCCCCGCCCGCCGGTGAGCACGTCGGATCTCCGCCCCGGCGTGCCCACGTCGGGCCCAGCGCGCCGGTGAGCGGGTCCCGGCGCGCGTCCCGCGCGGCCGGTCCGGTGACGGCGGAGACGGACCAGCTGGTGGGCTCGTGGACGCGGGCCGACGAGGTGACGGAGGACGAGCCTCCCGTCCGTTCCGCGGATGACGGAACCGGAACCGGTGCGGGCGCTGGTGCCGGTGCCGGCGCCAGCGCCGACACGACCGGTCGCCCGGGAGGCGCGCCCCGCCGCACCAGGCGCGTCACCACCGCGCCGGTGCCGGGCTACGACCCGGCCGCGCCGCCGGAACCGGCCCGCCACCGCGACGGCGAGAACGACGCCCAGCTCCTGCGCGACGTGCCCCCGCACTGGTGACGGGTAGCCTGGGGACGATGACTGACACCGCGCGGCAGCGACCCGACTGGCAGACGTGGCCGAACCTGATCACGCTGGTGCGCTTCCTGCTCATCCCGGTGTTCATCGGCTTCGTCGTGTCCGGGCACCCCGGGTGGGCGCTCGTCACGCTCGTCGTCCTCGGCGTCAGCGACTGGGCGGACGGCTTCATCGCACGACGGTTCGACCAGGGCTCGAAGCTCGGCAAGGCCCTCGACCCGATCGCCGACCGCCTGGCGATCATCGCGATCGTGCTGTCGCTCGTGCTCGTCGGGCTGCTCCCGTGGCCGAGCGTCGCGATCATCGTCCTCGTGGACGCGGTGCTCGCGCTGCTGTCCGGCCTGTGGTTCCGCGGCAACCCGGACCTCGACGTCACGTGGACCGGCAAGGTCCGCTCGGCGCTGCTCTTCGTCGGCCTGCCGCTGCTGCTGTTCTCGTCGACGTCCTGGGCGTCGCAGCACGACTGGATCCGCGTGCTCGCGCTCGTGTTCGTCTGGGCGGGCACGATCGGTCACGTGATCGCCGGCGTGCAGTACGCCCGGGCCCTCACCGCGAAGCACCGCGCCGTCGCCCGCACCGCCTGACGACCCCGACCGGTCTTCCTCCTCCGCGGAACGCAACGAAGGCGGCTCCTCGCAGCGGTACACCGCTGCGGGGAACCGCCCACGTTGCGTTCTGCGAGACGGTCAGAGCTTCGTCGAGCCGGCGATCCCCGGACCCTCGGGAGCGGTCGACGGTGCGACGTGCGCGCCACCGCCCGAGTCCGCTGCGACGCCGTTCTGCGTGCGGAGCAGGTCGCGGATCTCGAGCAGCACCTCGACGTCCGTCGGCGGGACGTCCTGCGGCGTCTGCTCCTCGTTCTGCTGCACCCGCTCGAACGCGAGCTTCTTGAGCCGGTTGACGGGCACGACGAGTGCGAAGTACACGACCGCCGCGACGATCACGAAGTTCAGGACCGCGCCGATGATCGCGCCGAACAGGATCTTCGCCGAACCCCCGGAGACGGTGGGGATCGACACGATGAGTGCCTTGTCCAGGCTCGACGCGTTGAAGACCGCGCCGATGAGGGGGTTGATGAGCGAGTTCACGATCGCGGTCACGATGGCCGTGAACGCTGCACCGATGACGACCGCGACCGCCAGGTCGATGACGTTCCCGCGGAGCAGGAACTCCTTGAAGCCCTTCACGCGGGCCTCCTTCCGTGTCGAGGAGACCCCACCGTACCGACGGGGACGAGCCCTCGTCAGGAGGCGCTGGGTGCGGCCGGCTTCGACTCGGTCTTCTTCGGCTCCGCCTTCGCCGGCGTGCTCGACGACGACGAGGAGCCCGACGACCCCTCGCTCTTCGGGGTCGACCGTGAGTCGGTGCGGTAGAAGCCGCCACCGTTGAAGGTGACGCCGACCGGCGAGAACACCTTGCGCAGGGCGCCGCCGCACACGGGGCACTCGGTCAGGGTGGCGTCGGAGAACGACTGCTTGACGTCGAAGGCGTTGTCGCACTCGGTGCAGCGGTACGAGTAGGTGGGCACCCTAGCTCCGGAAGGTGATGATGCGCGACGGCGTGATGATGCCGTCGACGGGTTCGTCGTGGGCCTCGCGCGGGACCTCGTCGAGGTACTCCGCGTCGAAGATCACAGCATAGACGGGCGGCCGGTTCGCCATCGACCCGAGCGTCTTGTCGTAGTAGCCCCGACCCCAGCCCATCCGGCACCCGTCGTGCCCGACCGCCGCGGCCGGGGTGAGGATCGCGTCGACGTCACCGAGCGCGAGCGGGGAGAGCACCTCGCCGACGACCTCGGGCATGCCGTGCAGCCCCTGCTGCTCGGAGACCCCGTCGCCGACGGCCCAGTCGAGCAGGCCGTCCTCGCGCGTGATCGGCAGCAGCACCCGGACACCCTGCTCCTGGGCCCACCGCAGGAAGGGTCGGACGTCGGGCTCGTCGGGCGCCGACAGGTAGAGCGCGAGCGAGCGCACCTGCCGTTCCTCCACGAAGCGCTGCAGCGTCGCGGTCAGGTCCGTCGTGTCGGTGTCGCGCTCCGTCGTGGTCCGGGTGCGCCGCCGCTGCCGGAGCTCGGCTCGCAGGGCGCGCTTCTCGTTCCCGAGGTCGGCGGTCATGGCGGGGAGTCTAGCGAGTGCGGGTTTGCGGCATCCCGCCGTGGCTCGCGCGATGCCGTGTCCCCCGAAAGGCCCATGTCCTGGCTCAGTGGCCGTCCGGTACGTTCGTCGGCATGGGCTTCCAGATTTCGAAGGCGGTGATCCCGGCGGCAGGGCTGGGCACGCGCTTCCTCCCCGCGACCAAGGCGATGCCGAAGGAGATGCTCCCGGTCGTCGACAAGCCGGCCATCCAGTACGTCGTGGAAGAGGCCGTGACCGCCGGCCTGACCGACGTCCTGATGATCACCGGGCGCAACAAGAACGCGCTCGAGAACCACTTCGACCACGTGGCCGAGCTCGAGGAGACCCTCAAGAAGAAGGGCGACCACGAGAAGCTCCAGAAGGTCAACCAGTCGACCGACCTCGCCGACATGCACTACGTCCGCCAGGGCGACCCGCTCGGTCTCGGGCACGCCGTGCTCCGCGCCAAGATGCACGTCGGTCGCGAGCCGTTCGCGGTGCTGCTCGGCGACGACATCATCGACGCCCGCGACCCGCTGCTCAAGCGCATGATCGAGGTCCAGGGCGAGAAGAACGCCACGGTCGTCGCGCTGCTCGAGGTCCCCGAGTCGCAGACTCACATGTACGGCATCGCGACGGTGGAGGAGACCGACACCGACGACGTCGTGAAGATCACCGGCCTGGTCGAGAAGCCCCCGCAGGGCGAAGCCCCCTCGAACCTGGCCATCATCGGCCGCTACGTCATCCGCCCCGAGGTCTTCGACGTCCTCGAGAAGCAGGAGCCGGGCAAGGGCGGCGAGATCCAGCTCACCGACGCGCTCATGAAGATGGCGGGTGCCGAGGAGTGGACCGGCGGCGTGTACGGCGTCGTGTTCCGTGGACGCCGGTACGACACCGGTGACAAGCTGGACTACATCAAGGCGATCGTGCAGCTCGCCTCGGACCGCGACGACCTCGGCCCGGACCTCAAGGCCTGGCTGAAGGACTTCAACGCGGGAGAGTAGCCACCCCGTCACGAACGGGTCCGGGGTCCGCCCCGGGCCCGTTCGTGCGTCCACCCGGCCGACCGCCGGGCACCGGAGGAACCACAGCGATGACGACGATCCCGACCCTGTCCCACGGGCGGGTCACCATCCGGCCCCTCCGGCTCCGGGACACCCGTGACCTCGACGTCGCCCTCGCCACGAACCGCTCGTGGCTGCGGACGTGGGAGGCCACCAACCCCTCCGGGCACGTCTCCACCGACGTCCGCGGCAGCATCCGCGCACTGCAGGCGAACGCCCGCGCCGGACTCGGCCTGCCGTTCGCGATGGAGCTCGACGGCCGCTTCGTCGGTCAGCTCAACGTGTCCGGCATCAGCTACGGGTCGCTGGCGAGTGCGTCCATCGGCTACTGGGTGGTCGAGGGTGCCGCCGGTCACAACGTCACCCCGATCGCGGTCGCGATGGCCGTCGACCACTGCTTCCGTGTCGTCGGCATCCACCGCATCGAGATCTGCATCCGTCCGGAGAACGCACCGAGCCTGCGCGTCGTCGAGAAGCTCGGCTTCCGCTTCGAGGGCCTGCGTCGCCGGTACATCCACATCAACGGCGACTGGCGCGACCACTTCTGCTTCGCCCTCGTCGCAGAAGAGGTGCGCGAGGGCGTCCTCGACCGCTGGGTCGCGGGCCGGGTCCCGCCCGGTGCGGGCAGCGTGCCCGCCGCCGCCCGCGACGAGGCCGCGACACCGCTCGACACCCGACCGCGCATCTGACGGTCCGCCCCGTCACGCCGACGCACCGGCCAGGAGGCTCGCCCCACCGCCCACGGATTCCGCCGCGACTCGCGCAACACGCGTCCGGCAATGGGCGGTCCGGGGAACCCGCACCCCTACCGTGTCCCCATGGCAGGTATCGGCTCCTGGGGCGGCGGCATCGTCCTGCTCATCGCGGCCGTGCTCTGGGTCGTCTACCTCATGCCGTCGTGGGCGGCCCGTCGGCAGTACCTCGCCACCGAACGGAACGCGATCCGGCTGCAGCAGACGCTGCGCATCCTCGCGCAGACCGCCGAGCTCCCCGACGAGGTCCGGGTCGAGATGAACGCGAAGTCCCTCGCCGAGGCGCAGCGCGTCGCCCGGTCCGAGGAGGCCAAGCGTGCCGCGATCGTCCGTGCGCACGAGGCCGCGCGGCAGCGTGAGATCACCCGGCGACTCGCGGAGCAGCAGCCGAAGCTCGAGCGGGCGTCCTCGGTCCCTGCACTGACCGCCATGCGGATGCGGCGCTCCCGGCTCGGGGCGACCCTGTTCGGGACGCTCGGTGTCGTCGTCGCGGCGGTCGTCTTCGTCGTCGCCCCCGGCGCATGGCTCGTCGGGGTCGCCGGGCTCGTCGCCGCCGGTGGGTCCGCAGCGGTCCTCGCACAGCTGCACCAGGTGGCCCAGGCGCGGAAGGCGCGTGCCGCGGCGGGCGCTACGGAGGCGACCCGTGCCTCCCGGCCGTCGACCGCGTGGACGGACCCGGCGCCGCCGCTGTCCACCGAGCAGCCCGCCGAGCCCGCCCGCGACCGGAGCTGGACCCCGGCCCGCGTGCCGAAGCCCCTGTACGTCGAGCGGCCCGCCGTCCCCGCTGCGTCGCCCGAGTCGTCCGCCGAGCTCGCCGCGCGGCTCCGCGAGCGCGTGGCCGAGGCGAAGGCCGAGGCGGAGGCCGAGGCAGCTGCGATCCGGGCGGGCGAGACCGACCCGACGCTCGCGCGGGTGTCGCGGATGCGCTCCGACGTCGAGGACGCCGCGGCGTCGCTGTCCGCGCACGACCAGGGCCGTCTGGCGGAGCGGCTGGGCCTGCGCGCGCCCGCTGCTGCGTCCCGCCCCGCCGCTCCTGCTGCCACAGCTCCTGCTCCCGCGGTGGCCGACGCGACGGCTGCGCCGGAGCCCGAGCAGCCGGCGGCTCCGAGTCGTTGGGCCGGCATGGGCGTCATCGGCGACGAGGCCTACCAGCAGACCGACCTCGATGCGGTCATGCGTCGGCGCCGCGCGGTCTGACACGCCCCTCCGGTGTTCTGGAGTGCGGCGCGCCCGGCGGTGGCGAGCCGATTTCGGTTCGCGCTCCCGGTGGTGCTAGTGTGGTCGAGCACTTGGGGCTATGGCGCAGTTGGTAGCGCGTCTCGTTCGCAATGAGAAGGTCAGGGGTTCGAATCCCCTTAGCTCCACCAAGCAGCAGCGAAGGGCCACCCGATCGGGTGGCCCTTCGTCGTTCCCGGCGGCGAACGCTTCAGCTCGGGATGCTGTCCGTCAGGACGCCGGCCTGCGCGAGTGCCGCGTGGATCGCGTTCGCGGCCTGCTCGAACGCCCGATTGCCCCGCGCCACGCCGAGGGCACCGCCCTTGACCGCCGACCGGCCCGACCCCCGGAGCAGTCGCGCGACCGTCCGGCCGTCGGGCGCGACCATGAGCTGTACGTCGAGTCGCGTGTGGAAGGTCCGGTCGTTCAGCAGCCCGCCGGCGAACAGGGTCAGGCCGAGGCTGCCGCGGGTGGCGAGCAGCGTGCCCTGGTCGCCGTCGGCGACGGTGTAGCCCTCGCGGACGAGGGCGTCACGGACGGTGGCGCGGGTGGATTCGGGATCGGCGGCGACGAAGAAGTCGTGGCTCTCGGGCATGTTCGGTCGGATCCTTCCGGTGGATGGTGTGCTGCCAGCGATCCTGCCGTACCGTCGCCTACCCTGGTCGGGTCATGACTGCTTCGTTCACCCGCCGTTCCCTGCTGTCGCTGGCCGGCGTCGCCGGCATCGGGGTCGCCGTCGCGGCCTGCTCGCGCGGAGACGACGCGTCCCCGGGCGTATCCTCCCGCGCCGGCGGTGAGCCGAGCGGGGCGCCGTCGTCCGGCTCGTCCTCGCGCGCCGTGGCGTCCTCGATCACGCCCGCGCAGGTACCGCTCGCCGGCGGTGTCACCGTGACGGTCACGGGGTCCGGCCTCGCGGCGGTGCGGGGCGTCACGGTCGGCGGGATCGCGGCGCGTGACGTCGAGGCCTCGGCGACGAAGGTGACCTTCACGGCGCCGCACCAGGCGATGTACACGGCCGGGTCGGCCGACGTCGCGCTCTTCACGTCGGCGATCGAGCCGAGTCCCTCCGCGAACCAGTCGTCGGACGGCAACGGGAGCGCGGCGAACGACGGGCAGGCCGGCGCCACGCAGGACCAGGCGACCGCGGACCCGACCCCGACCGCCGCGCCGACGCCGGACGCCTCGACCGCGGTCGCGACGGCCTCGGTGGCCTACGCGGCACTCACGGACGTCGACCGGCAGCTCGAGTACGCGATGCGGCACTGGAAGGACTACAACCTCGCCGAGTACGGCACGATGAACCCGATCGGCGGGGACTGCGCGAACTACGTCAGCCAGACGCTGATCGCCCGCGGGTGGGAACAGCGCGACGACTGGTACAGCCGGTCCGCCGGCGCGCAGCACAGTGCGACGTGGACGTACTGCCCGGCGATGGATCCGTGGATGACGGCGAACGCGGCGACGTTCGGGTTGACCCGCCGGTCCCTCGACGAGCGCGGCAAGGTCAAGGTCGGCGACATCGTGTTCTACGACTGGAACGCCAACCGGTCGCCCGACCACGTGACGATCGTGTCCGAGGTGTTCACCGAGCCGGACGGCACCGTGCGGATCAAGTCGGCGAGCCACAACCAGGACGGGCCGTACCGCGACCTCGACGAGATGATCACCGTGCAGCACCCCGGCGGCACGGCCTGGTTCCACACGTTCGACGCGTAGCGCGCCACCCGGCGCCGCGATCGCGCCCCGCTCAGGGGTACCCGAGGAACCAGAGCAGCACGATCGCGACCGGCTGCAGGCACACGCCGACGACCAGCCACGCGACCGTCCGCCGCCGGGTCCCCGCGAACACGTCGGCCCCGAGCAGCGGCGCCGTCGGCATCAGCAACCGCGGCAGGCTCTGCTGCGGCAGGAACACCGCGACCAGGTAGAGCGCGTACGCGGCGGTGAACGACACGACGTCGACGCCGAGCGCCCGCACACCCCGGCGCGTCCAGAACCACAGCGCACCGGCGAGCACGACGACCACGAGCACGACCCCGATCGCCCCGAGCCACGTCGAGGCCATCGTGAACCACGGTGTCAGCGGCGCGAAGTGCTGCCGCCCGACGAACCCGACCCACCACGACAGCTCGGTCTCGAGGTACGCGTCCGGCCGCCCCGTCACCGCCGAGGCCACGACCGGCCACGCCAGCCCCGCCGCCGCGATCCCGAGCCCCGCGACGACGATCGCCACGGCGTCCCGGACCGGGAGCGCCCGGCGCTCCTGCACGAGCCGCACGACCAGGTGCACGGCGAGGGCCACGGCGAGTGCGAGCACCCCCGGCTTCGTGAACGCGGCCACCAGCCCGAGCGGCAGCACGACCCAGTACCGCCGGCGCACCAGGGCGAGCAGGGCGCCGAAGAGCAGGAGCAGGAAGGTGCTCTCGGCGTAGGCCACCTGCAGCAGGAACCCGGTCGGTGCGAACGCGAACAGCGCCGTCGCCCGGGTCGCCCGACGGTCGTCGGTCACCGCGCGCACCAGCCGCCAGAGCAGGACGCACGCGCCGGCGCCGGCGAGCGTGGCGACGAGCACCCCCGCCGCCCAGAAGGACCCGCCGACGAGCGGCTGCACGACCCGGGCGAGTGCCGGGAACACCGGCAGGAACGCCCACGGGTTCGGCAGCACGTGCCCGTCGGCGTCCGTCGGCAGCGTGGTCGGGTAACCGTGCTCGGCGATGGTCCGGTAGAACGAGGCGTCCCACGACCCGAGGAAGGACAGGAACGTCCCCTCGCGTCGGACCGACGCGAACGGCCAGCCGTTCGCGCGGGCGAGCACCCAGACCGTGAGCAGCAGGACGGTGCTGACCACGCGGGACACCAGCCACACGGCCAGGGGAGCCGTCCACCCGCGGCCCCGTCCCTCCAGACCGGTCACGATCAGGTGGCGGACGCGGGACGGCAGCGCCGGCCGGGAGGCCCGGGTCGTCTCCGCCACGTCGGTCACCGACCGATCCTCCCACCTCCACGGCGGCCGTCCGCTGTCCGGTCCCCGCACCTCCGAGGGATCGCCAGGGTGCCGAGCGTTGCATCAGGCACGTTCCCTGGAAACCAGCGACAGGAGAAATCATGCCCTTCATCACCGTCGGCGCCGAGAACGGCCACGACATCGACCTGCACTACGACGACCTCGGTACCGGCGACCCGGTCGTCCTGATCCACGGCTGGCCGCTCTCCGGCCGTTCGTGGGAGGGCCAGGTCCCGGCGCTCGTCGAGGCCGGCCACCGCGTCATCGCCTACGACCGCCGCGGGTTCGGCCAGTCGTCGCAGCCGTGGGGCGGCTACGACTACGACACGTTCGCCGCGGATCTCGACAAGCTCATCACCGAGCTCGACCTGACGAACGTCACCCTCATCGGGTTCTCGATGGGCGGCGGTGAGCTCGCGCGCTACGTCTCGACCTACGGCACCGCGAAGATCAGGAAGCTCGTCTTCGCGAGTGCGGTGCCGCCGTACCTGTGGAAGTCGGACGACAACCCGGACGGCGCGGTCGACCAGGACCTGGCCGACTGGTTCTCGAACGGCATCACGGGTGACCGTCCGGCGTTCCTGCACCGGTTCGTCGACATGTTCTACACGCCGGGCGGGGAGCCGGGTCTGCTGAAGAAGCCGCTCGTGAGCGACGACCAGCGCGCCTACGACCTGGCGATCGCCGAGCTCGCCTCGCCGAAGGGCACCCTCGACTGCACGGCCGCGTTCGCCACGACCGACTTCCGCGACGACCTGACGAAGGTCGACGTCCCGACGCTCGTGATCCACGGCGACTCGGACGGCATCGTGCCCTTCGAGGCCTCGGGCAAGCGCACCGCCGAGGCGATCCCGAACGCGCAGACGCACGTCATCGAGGGTGGCCCGCACGGGGTGCTCGCCTCGCACAAGGACGAGTGGAACGAGGCGGTCCTGCGCTTCCTGGCGTCCTGACCCCTCCCCCTCCCGCAGGACGCAACGTGGGCGGTTCCTCGCAGCGGTACATCGCTGCGCAGGGCCGCCCACGTTGCGTTTCGCGGAACCCGCTCAGCGCCCCGTGACCGCGGCGCGGATGCGCTCGATCGGGACCTTCGGGGTGCGGTCGGCGTGCAGCAGCCCGTTCGTCTCCTGCATCGTGTCCGTCAGCTGCGTCCAGCACGACCCGGCCAGGAACGAGCTCGCCCGGACCCCGTCGTAGAGCGCCGTGATCCGCGCGACCCAGTCGTCACCGTCGACGGCCGAGGTGTACCCCCACCCCCACCCGTCCTCGCGCTTCGCCCCGGGTTGGAAGTCCACGCCGCCGAACTCCGTGAGCATGACCGGTTGCCCCTGGTCCACCGCGCCGCCCACGAGGATCCGCCGATCAGCGGGCCCCCGCCCGCCGAGCAGCGTCGTCCGTGCGGCATCGTCGGCGTAGGTCGCCGCGAGCTCGGCCCCGTCGCCCTCGTAGTCGTGCACGGTGACGATGTCCGAGTTGGTGTGCTCCCACCCGTCGTTCGAGATCACCGGCCGGGTCGGGTCGAGGGCCCGGGTGACGTCGGCGAGCGACCGGGCGTAGGCCTGCTGCGCCGGGTCCGTCGCGATGTGCTGCACGCCCCAGCTCTCGTTCGCCGGCACCCAGGTGACGATCGACGGGTGCGAGGCGTCGCGCTCGACGGCGTCCATCCACTCCCGCACGAGTCGCTGCACGGCGAGCGGGGAGAACGCGTAGGCACCGGGGGCCTCACCCCAGACGAGCAGCCCGAGCCGGTCCGCCCAGTACAGGAACCGCGGGTCCTCGATCTTCTGGTGGTTCCGCGCGGCGGTGAAGCCGAGCTCCTTGATGAGCTCGACCTCGCGGCGGAGTGCCTGCCGCGACGGCGCCGCCAGGTGCGACTCCGGCCAGTAGCCCTGGTTGAGCACGCTGCGGACGTCGTAGGCGCGGCCGTTCAGCAGGAAGACGCCGCCGTCGACGCCCACGGTGCGGACCCCGAAGTACGACGACACGGCGTCCAGGGGCTCGCCGCCCTCGGCCGGCAGCAGCGTGGCGACGGCGTCGACCAGGCGCGGAGTCTCGGGGGTCCACACGAGCTCGTCCTCGGCCTGGCCGTTGTGCTGCCGGGCGACCGGCACGACGACCTCGACCTCGTGGGCGTTCGCGGGGACGGTCGTCTCCACCGTCGCCAGGTCCTCGTCGCCCTCGTGCCAGCGTGCCGCGACCCGGACGCGTGCGCCGACCGGGCGCTCGCCGGCGAGCCGGACGGTCAGCCGCACCGTCGCGTGGTCGACGTTCGTCCACCGCAGGGCCCCGATCGACGCGGTCGGCACGGCCTCGAGCCAGACCGTCTGCCAGATCCCGGTGGTGCGGCGGTACCAGATCGCGTGCGGGTGCTCGTGCCAGTCCTGCTTGCCGCGCGGCTGCGTGACGTCGTGCGGATCGTCCTCGGCGCGGACGACCAGGGTGTGCGTGGCGTCGGGGTCGGTGCCGAGCGCCTCGGTCACGTCGAGCGTGAAGGGGGTGTGCCCGCCCTCGTGCTCGCCGATGAACTGTCCGTCGACCCAGACCCGGGCGCGGTGGTCGACGGCGCCGAAGTGCAGCAGGAGCCGGGGTGCCGCGTCGCCGTACCCGGCGGCGTCGAGCTCGGCGCGGGTGACCGTCCGGGCGTACCAGACCACGGGGTGGAACCCGGGCTCGTCGATGCCCGACGCCGGTGACTCGGGCGGGAACGGCACGGTGATGTCCCGGGCGTCCGGGAACCCGGTGCGCCAGGCCGGGTCGTCGCCCGTGTTCCGGAACGACCACGTCCCGTCGAGGTCCGCCCACGCACCGCGGAGCATCTGCGGTCGGGGGTACGAGCCGTCCTGGTCGGAGGCGCGCGGGAGCGGGGGCAGTGGGGCGGCGACGGTGCCGTCGAGCGAGGTCATGCCTCCATGCTGGCCGCTCGGTACATCGTTGTACAGCAGAGTGGACGAACCGGCCGGCCACGACTCGGGGCGCACCCCGGGACCGGCGCGTACCGTTCGCTGCATGAGCGCCGAGGCACCCGAGCACGTCGACGACCGCACGCTGGAGGGCTGGATCGCACGCCAGCGCTGGTACGCCGCGAAGGGTGGGACCCCGGCGCTGCGCACCGTCGCCGAGACCGACGGCACGCGACTCGTGCTCGACGACGCCGCGACCGGGCCGGTCCTCTACCAGGTGCCCGTCGTCGGCAGCTCCGACGGCGCCGCGGACCCCGTCGACGCCACCACGGACACCGACTGGGTCCGGCAGCTCGCAGCGCGCATCGACGTCGCCCCCGAGAGCCTCCGCCCGATCGGCGAGGTCACCGCGTCCCGGGTGCTGTCCGGGGAACAGTCGAACACCTCGGTCATCTGCGACACCGCGTCCGGCGACCGGGTCATCGTCAAGGTCTTCCGGGTGCTCCACCACGGCGACAACCCCGACGTCACCACGCAGCTCGCTCTCTCGGCCGCGGGTAGCGAGCGCGTGCCGACCGTGTACGGCGCGCAGCGGGCGACCTGGCCCGACCCGGGCCGTCCCGACGGCACGGCGACCGGGCACCTCGCGTTCGCGCAGGAGTTCCTGCCCGGCCTCGAGGACGCCTGGCGCGTCGCCCTGGCCGACGCCCGGACCGGCACCCCGTGGGACGACCAGGCCGCAGCACTCGGCGAGGCGCTCGCCGAGGTGCACCGCACGCTCGCCACCGCCCTGCCGACCGAACCGGCCGACGAGCCCCGCCGCGAGGCCGCGGTCGCGACGATGCGGGCCCGGCTCGACGCCGCCGTCCGCGAGGCCCCGGCCGTCGAGCCGCACGTCGATGCCATCCGTGCGGTGTACGACCGGGCCGCCGCCGCGCACTGGCCCGACCTGCAGCGCATCCACGGCGACCTGCACCTCGGCCAGGTGCTCGCTGCACCGGAACCCCGTGGATGGGTGTTCCTCGACTTCGAGGGGGAGCCGCTCCGCCCCCTCGCCGAGCGGTCGCTGCCCGACTCGACGCTCCGTGACGTCGCCGGGATGCTCCGGTCCTTCGACTACGTCGCCGGCGCGCTCGCGCACGACGTCGAGTTCGTCGACGCGGGCGCCTGGGCGCAGGCGGCACGACAGGCGTTCCTCGACGGCTACCGCCGGGGCACCGGCGGCGACCTGACCGAGCACCGCGCACTGCTCGACGCCTTCGAGCTCGACAAGGCCGTCTACGAGGTGGTCTACGAGACCCGGAACCGCCCCGACTGGGCCGGCATCCCGCTGGCCGCGGTCGCGCGGCTGGCCGCTGACGGCGCAGCCTGACCCGCTGACGGACGGGAGGCGCGGTGCCAGCCGGCACCGCGCCTCCCGTCCGTCACCTGGTGACGTCGACCGACGTCGTCAGTTCACGGGGCCCGTGTACTTCTCGCCCGGTCCCTTGCCCGGCGCGTCCGGGATGCTCGAGGCCTCGCGGAACGCGAGCTGCACCGACCGCAGGCCGTCGCGGAGCGGACGGGCGTGGTGGTCGCCGATCTCGGTGGCCGCCGCGGTGACGAGCCCGGCGAGGGCCGTGATGAGCTTCCGTGCCTCGTCCAGGTCGGTCTGCTGCTGCGGGTCGTCCGCCAGCCCGACCTTCACGGCGGCCGCGCTGAGCAGGTGCACCGCGACGGTGTTGATGAGCTCGACCGCCGGGACCTCGGCGATGTCGCGGGCCTCGTCGCCGGCGTCGAACCGCTCGTCCGTCCCGACGGCGTCCTCGGGGTCCTGGTTCGCGGCGGTCTCGTTCTCGGGGGTGTCGGGCACGGTGCTCCTCTGCTAGACTGATCGGCGGCAGATGCTGTCCGTGTGCCCAGATCGCCTCCACAGGGGGCGGACCGAGTTCCGGACGGCGTCGTAGAAGAGGAGTCTCTCCCACCCGCGGCCGTGCACCACAGGCTACCGGGTCCCAACCGCTCCGCCGGCGTCAGCGCCGGTCGGCTGCCCCTCCGGGGTCGGCGTCGGGCGGCTGCCGAACGGGTTCCGATCCGTGCGTCAGATCTCCTCTCTCGTGCCGTCGTCCAGCGCAGCAGCGCCGGACGGCCACCACCTGATTGAAGGAGCTCCGCATCACCGATCCCCGCACCAACGACCGAATCCGCGTTCCCGAGGTCCGACTCGTCGGCCCCCAGGGTGAGCAGGTCGGCGTTGTCCCGATCGCCATGGCCCTGCGTCTCGCGCAGGAAGCCGAACTGGATCTGGTCGAGGTCGCCCCGAACTCGAAGCCGCCCGTGGCCAAGATCATGGACTACGGCAAGTTCAAGTACGAGGCTGCGCAGAAGGCCAAGGAAGCCCGTCGCAACCAGGTGAACACCGACCTCAAGGAGGTCCGGTTCCGCCTGAAGATCGACGTGCACGACTACGAGACGAAGCGCAAGCGTGCCGAGGGCTTCCTCCTCGGTGGCGACAAGGTGAAGGCCATGATCCTCTTCCGCGGTCGCGAGCAGTCGCGCCCGGAGCAGGGCGTCCGTCTCCTCCAGAAGTTCGCCGAGGAGATCGCCGAGTTCGGTGTCGTCGAGTCGCGTCCGACCCAGGACGGTCGCAACATGACGATGATCATCGCCCCCCTCAAGAACAAGTCAGACGTCAAGGGCGAGCAGAACGCCAAGCGTGCTGCGCAGAAGGCCGAACGTCGCGCGACGGAGCACGCAGCGAAGGGCAAGGAGGCCGACGAGGCCACCGAGTCCGCGCCGGCCGAGGCTCCCGCCGAGTAGGTCCCCGGAGATCGCCCGCGCGGCGCTCTGCGAACCGCGATGACGCGGCCCACCCATCCACCCCACGGAAAGGCACCACGATGCCCAAGCAGAAGACCCACTCCGGGTCGAAGAAGCGCTTCAAGGTCACCGGCAGCGGCAAGATCATGAAGCAGCAGGCCGGTATGCGTCACAACCTCGAGGTCAAGAGCGCCAAGCGCAAGGCCCGCCTCAACGAGGACCAGGTCCTCGCCAAGGCCGACGCGAAGAACGTCAAGAAGCTTCTCGGCCACTGAGCCGGCGGAATCGTAAAGGAACGAAAACATGGCACGTGTAAAGAGAGCGGTCAACGCCGCCAAGAAGCGCCGCGTCATCCTCGAGCGCGCCGAGGGCTACCGCGGCCAGCGTTCGCGCCTGTACCGCAAGGCCAAGGAGCAGGTCACCCACTCCCTCGTCTACGCGTACCGGGACCGTCACGCCAAGAAGGGCGAGTTCCGTCGCCTCTGGATCCAGCGCATCAACGCTGCGTCGCGTGCGAACGGCCTGACCTACAACCGCCTGATCCAGGGTCTGAGCCTGGCCGGCGTCGAGGTCGACCGTCGCATCCTCGCGGACCTCGCGGTGAACAACCCCGAGACGTTCGCGGCGCTCGTCGAGACCGCCAAGAAGGCCCTGCCGGCCGACACTTCGGCCCCGAAGGCCGCGTAGTCACGCCAGCTCCCGAAGCCCCTGCTCCGTCCACGGAGCGGGGGCTTCGTGCATGCTGCGACACTTGACCCGTGAGCGATCTCCTCGAGAACCCGAAGTCCGGACGTGTCAGGGCCGTCGCGGCCCTGGCGAAGAAGGACGTCCGCGCCGACACCGGACTCTTCCTGCTCGAGGGGCCGCAGGCCGTCCGCGAGGCGATCGAGTACCGACCGGAACTGCTCCGCGAGCTCTACGTGACGCCGACGGCCGCCGCCCGCTACGGACTCGACGACGCGCCGGTCGACACGTGGTTCGTCAGCGAGCAGGTCCTCGACACGATGGCCGACACCGTCACCCCGCAGGGTGTGGTCGCGGTGTGCCAGCAGTTCCCGACGTCGGTGAAGGACGTCTTCCCGGACGCCGGACCCGGCCTGGAGGCGCGTGGCGCGTCCGCCACGGACGGCGCGCTGCCCGGACTGGTCGCGATCCTCGAGCAGGTCCGGGACCCGGGGAACGCCGGCACGATCATCCGCGCCGCCGACGCGGCGGGCGCCGACGCGGTCGTGCTGACCGGCCGTTCGGTCGACCCGTACAACCCGAAGGTGGTGCGCTCGACCACCGGGTCGCTCTTCCACGTGCCGGTCTCGGTCGGGGTGACGCTCGCCGATGCGGTCGCCCGTGCGAAGGCCCTCGGCTACACGGTCCTCGCCGCCGACGTGTCCGGTGACGACCTGCCGGACGTCCGCGCCGACGGCATGCTCGACGGGCCGACCGCGTGGGTCTTCGGCAACGAGGCCCGCGGGCTCACGACCGAGGACCTCGCGCTCGTCGACCGAGCCGTGAAGGTGCCGATCTACGGCCGAGCGGAGTCGATGAACCTGGCGACGGCCGCGTCGGTCTGCCTGTACGAGTCGGCGTTCGCGCACCGGACGAAGTAGTCCTGCACGGGGTGCTCCACGTCCGCGCCCACTCACAGTCCGATCGGTGCAGGACGGCGGTATCCCGGGGGCCGGTAGGCTTGGGCCTCGTGTCAGAACACCTCGAGATCAGCGAAGCGGCCGTCGCCGACGCGGTCGACCGGGCCCTCGCCGCGGTCCGCGCGACGACGACCGTGGCCGAGCTGAAGCAGGCCCGGGCGGAGCACACGGGCGAGCAGTCGACGCTCGCGCGGATGAACGCGTCGATGCGCAGCGTGCCGAAGGAGCAGAAGGCCGAGGCCGGCAAGCTCGTCGGCCAGGCGCGCGGTCGGGTCAACGCCGCCGTCGCCGAGCAGGAGTCGGTCCTCGCCGAGGCCGAGGAGCGCGCCCGCCTCGAGGCCGAGCGGGTCGACGTCACCGCGCTGCCGGTCCGTCGCGCGCCGGGCTCCCGCCACCCGCTCTCGGTCCTCAACGAGACCGTGGCCGACATCTTCGTCGGCATGGGGTGGGAAGTGGCGGAGGGTCCCGAGCTCGAGCACGAGTGGTTCAACTTCGACGCGCTGAACTTCGATCCGGACCACCCCGCGCGGGCGATGGCCGACACGATCTTCGTCGAGCCGGTCGACCGGCACCTGGTCATGCGCACGCACACCTCCCCGGTGCAGGTCCGCTCGCTGCTGTCCCGCGACCTGCCGCTCTACGTGATCGCCCCGGGGCGCGTGTACCGGGCCGACGAGCTCGACGCCACGCACCTGCCGGTCTTCACCCAGGTCGAGGGCATCGCGATCGACAAGGGCCTGACGATGGCGCACCTGCGCGGCACGCTCGAGCACTTCGCGCGCCAGGTGTTCGGCGCCGAGGCACAGATCCGCCTGCGCCCGAACTACTTCCCGTTCACCGAGCCGAGTGCCGAGATGGACGTCTGGCAGCCGAACGCCAAGGGCGGCGCGCGGTGGGTCGAGTGGGGCGGCTGCGGCATGGTGAACCCCAACGTCCTGCGTGCGGCCGGCATCGATCCGGACGAGTACCAGGGCTTCGCGTTCGGGATGGGCATCGAGCGGACCCTCCAGTTCCGCAACGGCCTGAACGACATGCGTGACTTCCTCGAGGGCGACATCCGCTTCTCGCAGCAGTTCGGAACGGTGGTCTGATGCGCGTCCCACTCCGTTGGCTCGGCGAGTCCGTCGACCTGCCCGACGACGTCTCCCTCGAGCACGTCCACGCGGCCCTCGTGTCGGTGGGCTTCGAGGAAGAGGACGTCCACACCTACGACCTCACCGGACCGATCGTCGTCGGCCGCGTGCTCGAGCGCGAGCCCGAGCCGCAGAAGAACGGCAAGACGATCAACTGGTGCCAGGTCGACGTGGGGGAGTCCGAGCCCCGTGGCATCGTCTGCGGCGCGCACAACTTCGACGTGGGCGACCTCGTCGTCGTGACGCTGCCGGGCGCCGTGCTCCCCGGCCCGTTCCCGATCGCCGCACGCAAGACCTACGGCCACGTGTCCGACGGCATGATCGCCTCGGCCCGTGAACTGGGCCTGGGCGACGAGCACGACGGCATCCTCCGCTTCGCCGACCTCGGCATGGACCCGGAGGTCGGAGCGGACGCGATCGCGCTGCTCGGCCTCGACGATGCCGCGGTCGAGATCAACGTCACACCGGACCGCGGCTACGTGATGAGCATGCGCGGCGTCGCCCGCGAGTACGCGCACGCCACCGGCGCGAGCTTCCACGACCCGGTCGAGCGCGTGACGCCCCGCTCGGGCGAGGGGTTCCGCGTCACGATCGACGACCGGGCACCCGTCCGCGGTCGCGTCGGCGCGCACACCTTCGTCACCCGGGTCGTCCGGGGGATCGACCCGACCCGGAAGACACCGGCGTGGATGGTGTCGCGCCTGGCACTGGCCGGTGTCCGCTCGATCTCGCTGCCGGTCGACATCACGAACTACGTCATGTTCGAGCTCGGCCAGCCCCTGCACGGCTACGACCTGACCAAGGTCAGCGGCGGGCTCGGCGTGCGTCGTGCGGCGGCGGGGGAGACCCTCGTCACCCTCGACGACACGACCCGCACGCTCGACCCCGAGGACCTCGTCATCACCGACGACGACGGCCCGGTCGGCCTGGCCGGCGTGATGGGCGGGGCGCGAACGGAGATCTCGGACACGACGACGGACGTCCTGATCGAGGCCGCCGGCTTCGACCAGGTCTCGATCGCCCGGACGGCCCGACGGCACAAGCTCCCGAGCGAGGCCTCGAAGCGCTTCGAGCGCGGGGTCGACCCGCTCGTGGCCGAGGCCGCCGCGAACCGCGCCGTCGAGCTGCTCGTCGAGCTCGCGGGCGGGACGGCGGACGCCCTCGGCTCGACCCTCGTCGACGCCGAGCCCCGCCCCACCATCACGATGCGTGCGTCCCGCCCGGCCGACCTCGTCGGTGTCGAGTACACCGACGCCGAGGTCGTCGACACGCTCCGTGCGATCGGGGCGACGGTCGACGTCGACGGCGAGCTGCTCGTCGTCACGCCGCCGTCCTGGCGACCGGACCTCGCCGACGACACGACCCTGGTCGAGGAGGTGGCCCGCATCGTCGGGTACGACCGCATCCCCAGCGTGCTGCCGGTCGCCCCGCCCGGTCGCGGTCTGACCCGGCACCAGCAGGCCCGTCGACGCGTGTCCGCCGCCCTCGCCGCGCAGGGCCTCGTTGAGGTCGTCACCGCGCCGTTCGTCTCACGGTCCACCCAGGATGCCTACCCGGGCATCGACGGTGACGGCGGTCCCAGCGTGGTGCTCGCGAACGCACTGGACAGCGAGCAGTCGCTGCTCCGGCGCAGCGGTCTCCCCGCCCTCGTCGACGCCGCGCGCCGCAACGTGTCCCGCGGGCTCGTCGACGTCGCCCTGTACGAGACGTCGCGGGTCTTCCTGCCGTCGACGGACGCGGAGCTCGGTACCGACTCGGTGCCGGCCGGCGCGGCCCGACCCGACCAGGACACCCTCGCCGCGCTCGACGCGTCGCTCCCGCCGCAGCCCTTCCACGTGTCCTCGCTGCTGACCGGCCACCGCGTCGTGAAGCAGCCCGGCGTGCAGCCGGAGCAGTACGGCATCGCGGACGCGCTCGACGTCGCCCGCGAGGTCGCCTGGGCGGTCGGTGTGGAGCTCCGGGTCGCGCAGACGAGCCACCCGTCCCTGCACCCGGGGCGTGCGGCCTCGCTGCTCGTCGGGGACACCGTCGTCGGCGTCGCCGGTGAGCTGCTGCCCGTCCTCACCGAGGCCGCGGTGCTGCCGCGCGTGGTCGCCGTCCTCGAGCTCGACCTCGACGCCCTGGTGGCCGCGGCTCCGGAGCTCGTCGCGGTCTCGCCGATCGGGTCCTACCCGGCGGCGACGCAGGACCTCTCCCTCGTGGTCGCGATCGACGTCCCGGCGGGTGACGTGCTCGACGCCGTCCGCTCCGGCGCCGGAGCGCTGCTGGAGTATGCTCGGCTCGTGGACGACTACCGGGGCGCGGGCGTGGACGAGGGACAGAAGTCCCTGACGTTCGCCCTGCGCTTCCGTGCCACGGACCGCACGCTGACCGCTGCCGAGGCCTCCGAGGCCCGTGACGGCGCTGTCCGGCGTGCCGGCGAGCGATTCGGGGCGACCCTGCGCGACTGATCCACCGGATCAGCACCGCCCGGGGCCGCCGCCTCCGATTCTCTCGACGACCAGTCCGACCAAAGGTGGAACCCATGTCCGTATCCGTCGCCGTGGCGGGAGCCTCCGGCTACGCGGGCGGAGAGCTCCTGCGCGTGCTCGCCGCCCACCCAGAGTTCGACGTCAGGACGGTGACGGCCTTCTCGAACGCGGGGCAGCCGCTCATCGCGACGCAGCCGCACCTGCGATCGCTGGCGCACCTGACGCTGGTGGAGACGACGGCTGCGAACCTGCGCGGGCACGACGTGGTGTTCCTCGCGCTGCCGCACGGACAGTCCGGGGCGATCACGGCCGAGCTCGACGACGACACCCTCGTCGTCGACTGCGGCGCAGACCACCGGCTGACCGACCCGGCGGCGTGGGACGCGTTCTACGGCGGTGAGTACCACGGCGCCTGGACCTACGGGCTGCCGGAGCTGCTGCACGCGGCACCCGCACCGGGCACGGCCGAGGAGTGGCGCGACGTCGACGACATCACCGGACTCGGTCGGCAGCGGACGGAGCTCGCCGCGACGAAGCGGATCGCGGTGCCGGGCTGCAACGTCACGGCGGTGACGCTCGGCATCCAGCCCGGCGTCCAGGCCGGACTCGTCGAGACGGACGACCTCGTCGCGGTGCTGAGCGTCGGGCCGAGCGGTGCGGGGAAGAAGCTCGCGACCACCTACCTGGCGTCGGAGATCATGGGCTCCGCGAGTGCCTACGCGGTCGGTGGCACCCACCGGCACATCCCGGAGATCCAGCAGAACCTGGTGGCCGCCGGGGCCGGCGACGTCCGGATCTCGTTCACGCCCGTGCTGGTCCCGATGGCGCGCGGCATCCTCGCGACCACGACCGCCAGGCTCTCGCCCGGGGTCAGCGCCCGCGACGTCCGGCTCGCGTGGGAACAGAGCTACGCCGACGAGCCCTTCGTGCACCTGCTCCCGGAGGGTGCGTTCCCCCGCACCGCGGACACCGTCGGCGCGAACACCGCGCTCGTCGGCATCGCCGTCGACGAGGCCGCGGGTCGCGTGGTCGCCGTGAGCGCCCTCGACAACCTGGCCAAGGGCACCGCCGGCGCGGCCGTGCAGTCGGCCAACATCGCCCTGGGCTTCCCCGAGACCCTCGGCCTCAGCGTGGACGGAGTCGCACCGTGACCGACGTGACCTCGACGGACCAGGCCGGGACGGGCCTCCAGGGCGTGACCGCTGCCGCGGGGTTCCGCGCGGCCGGCGTGACCGCCGGACTCAAGGCGAGCGGGAAGCCCGACGTCGCCCTCGTCGTGAACGACGGCCCCGACGCCGCGGTGGCGGCGGTCTTCACGAGCAACCGGGCCCAGGCGCACCCGGTGACGTGGTCGCGCCAGGCCGTCGGCGACGGCGTCGCCCGGGCCGTGGTGCTCAACTCCGGCGGCGCGAACTGCTTCACCGGCCCGTTCGGTTTCCAGACCACGCACATGACTGCGGAGGCTGTGGGCGACGCCCTCGGCATCGGCGCCGGTGACGTCGTCGTCTGCTCGACGGGCCTGATCGGCGTCGGCGACCAGACGTTCCGCGACGGCGTGCTCCGCGGGGTCGACCTGGCGAGTGCCGCGCTGTCCTCCGACGGCGGTCCCGACGCCGCGACGGCCATCATGACGACGGACACGACACCCAAGCAGTCCGTCGTGACCGAGGACGGCTGGACGCTCGGGGGCATGGCGAAGGGCGCCGGCATGCTGGCTCCCGGGCTCGCGACGATGCTCGTCGTCCTCACCACCGATGCCGTGCAGACGCCGGAGCAGCTCGACCAGGCGCTGCGCGCGGCCACCCGTGTGACGTTCGACCGTGTCGACTCGGACGGCTGCATGTCGACGAACGACACCGTCGTGCTGCTGTCGTCCGGTGCGAGCGGGGTCACCCCCGAGGTCGGCGACTTCCAGGAGGCCCTGACCGCGGTCTGCGCCGACCTCGCGCGCCAGCTCCAGCAGGACGCCGAGGGTGCGAGCCACGACATCACGATCGAGGTCACCGGTGCGGTGTCCGAGGACGAAGCCGTCACCGTCGGGCGCAGCGTCGCCCGGAACAACCTCTTCAAGGCCGCGGTCTTCGGCAACGACCCGAACTGGGGCCGCGTGCTGGCGGCGATCGGGACCACCGACGCCGAGTTCGACCCGTACGCGGTCGACGTCAGCATGAACGGCGTCCGCGTCTGTCACGCCGGCGCCCCGGACCGGCCGAGCGACGAGGTCGACCTGACCCCGCGCGACACCCACGTCCTGATCGAGCTCGGGGTCGGCGTGCACGCGGCGACGATCCTGACGAACGACCTGACGCACGACTACGTCCACGAGAACAGCGCGTACTCCAGCTGATGAGCGACGACCTGACCAAGGAAGAAGAGCACGAGCTCGCCGCCGTCAAGGCCGCGACGCTCATCGAGTCGCTGCCGTGGCTGAAGCGGTTCTCGGGCAAGACCGTCGTCGTGAAGTTCGGCGGCAACGCGATGGTGAACGACGACCTCAAGCGGGCGTTCGCCGAGGACATGGTCTACCTCCGCTACGCGGGACTCCACCCGGTCGTGGTGCACGGCGGCGGTCCGCAGATCTCGGCAGCACTGAAGGAACAGGGCATCGCGTCCGAGTTCCGCGGCGGGTACCGCGTGACGACGACCGAGGCGATCACGGTCGTGCGCGACGTGCTGGCCGGCGAGGTGAACCGCGAGATCGTCGACCTCGTCAACGAGCACGGTGACGGTCTGGCCGTCGGCGTCTCCGGTGACGGCGGCTCGCTGTTCACCGGCGAGAAGAAGGGCGTCGTCGTCGACGGCGAGCACTTCGACCTCGGCCACGTCGGTGACATCACCCACGTCGACCCGACCGACGTCCTCGCCGCGATCGCGGCCGGGCGCATCCCGATCGTCTCGAGCATCGCCATCGACGACGCCCACCCGGACCAGGCGCTGAACGTCAACGCCGACGCCGCGGCCGGTGCGCTGGCCATCGCGCTCGGCGCTGCGAAGCTCATGATGCTGACCGACGTGCCCGGGCTCTACCGCAACTGGCCGGACCGCGACTCGATCATCGACCTGATCGCGGTCGACGAGCTCCGGGCGCTGCTGCCGAGCCTCGAGTCGGGGATGATCCCGAAGATGACCGCGTGCCTCGACGCCGTGGTCGGCGGGGTCGGCGGCGCGACGATCATCGACGGGCGGATCCCGCACTCGATCCTGCTCGAGGTCTTCACCCTGCGGGGTGCCGGCACCGAGGTGATCCCGGACCCGAGCCGTCGCACCGAGAACCAGAACACCCACGCCGAGGTCGGCCGACGGGTACCCGAGTCCGCAGCGGACCCGGGTCGCCACGCGGCGGACGACCGCACCAGCACGACGCAGCAGACGAGCACGACGCAGCAGACGAGCACGACGCAGAAGGGGACCGAGCAGTGAGCACCGAGACGCAGACCCAGACCTGGAACGACCGGTTCGGGGCGTCGCTCATGCGATCCCTGACCCCGCCGAAGATCATGCTCGACCACGGCAAGGGCTGCCGCGTGTGGGACGTCGACGGCAACGAGTACCTCGACTTCCTGGCGGGCATCGCCGTGAACTCGCTCGGACACGCCCACCCGGCGCTGGTCGAGGCCGTCGCCGACCAGGCCGCGAAGCTCGTGCACGTGTCGAACTACTTCGCGACGCCACCGCAGCTCGAGCTCGCCGAGCGCCTGAAGCGCATCACCGGGGCGGGGGACGCGGGTCGCGTGTACTTCGGCAACTCCGGCGCCGAGGCGAACGAGGCCGCGTTCAAGCTCGCGCGGCTGAACAAGGGCGCGGACGGTCGCAAGACCCGGATCCTCGCGCTGAAGCAGGGCTTCCACGGCCGGACCATGGGCGCGCTCGCGCTCACCGGCAAGCCGGCCCTGCAGGAGGACTTCCTGCCCATGATCGCCGGCGTCGAGCACATCGACTCGACGGTCGAGGCGCTCGAGGCCGCGATCGACGACACCGTCGCTGCACTGATCCTCGAGCCGATCAAGGGCGAGGCCGGTGTGGTCGACCTGCCCGAGGGCTTCCTGTCGGCCGCGCGGCGCCTGACCGAGGAGCACGGCGCGCTGTTCATCCTCGACGAGATCCAGACCGGCGTCGGTCGGACCGGCAACTGGTTCACCTTCCAGGGCCACGGCTTCACCCCGGACGCCGTCACGATCGCGAAGGGCATCGCCGGCGGGTTCCCGATCGGCGCCCTCGTGACCTTCGGCTGGGCGTCCGAGCTGTTCTCGGCCGGCCAGCACGGCTCGACGTTCGGCGGCAACCCGCTCGGCACCCGCGTCGCGAACGCGGTGCTCGAGGAGATCGAGCGCGCAGACCTGGTGGCCGGCGCGGTCACCAAGGGCGAGCGCATCCGTGACGGCATCGCCGCCCTCGGTTCGCCGCTGGTGCAGGAGGTCCGCGGGACTGGCCTGCTCGTCGGCGTCGGCCTGACCGCGCCCGTCGGCCCGGCCGTCAACGCCGCCGCCCTCGAGCGCGGCCTCATCATCAACGCCCCGAACGAGTCGAGCCTGCGCATCGCACCGCCGCTCATCGTGACCGACGCCGAGATCGACGAGTTCGTGTCGATCCTCGGCCAGAGCCTCGCGGCCGTCGCCGCCGAGCAGGAGACCTCCGCATGACCCGCCACTTCCTCCGCGACGACGACCTGACCCAGGCCGAGCAGTCCGCGATCCTCGACCTCGCCGCCCGGATGAAGGGCGACCGCTGGGGTCAGAAGCCCCTGGCGGGGCCGCAGTCCGTCGCGGTGATCTTCGACAAGTCGTCGACCCGCACCCGGGTGTCCTTCCACGTCGGGATCTCCGACCTCGGTGGCAGCCCCCTCGTGATCACGACGGCGAACAGCCAGCTCGGCGGCAAGGAGACCCCCTCCGACACCGCCCGCGTGCTCGAGCGCATGGTGTCGGCCATCGTCTGGCGCACCTACGCCCAGTCCGGGCTCGAGGAGATGGCGGCGGGCACCCGCGTGCCGGTCGTCAACGCGCTGTCGGACGACTTCCACCCGTGCCAGCTCCTCGCCGACCTGCTCACGATCCGTGAGCACCGCGGCACCCTCGCCGGACAGACCGTCGCGTTCATCGGCGACGGCGCGAGCAACATGGCGCAGTCGTACCTGCTCGCAGGCGCGACCGCCGGCATGCACGTCCGTGTCGCCGCTCCGGCAGCGTTCAGCCCGGACGCCGGGGTCGTCGCGGACGCCGAGCGCCGTGCGGCCGAGACCGGCGGCTCCGTCCTCGTGGTCACCGACCCGGTGGCAGCGGTCGCGGGCGCCGACGTCGTGGTCACCGACACGTGGGTGTCGATGGGCAAGGAGGACGAGAAGCAGGCGCGACTCGACACCTTCGCGGGGTACCGCGTGGACGACGAGCTGATGGGGCACGCTGCCGACGACGCCGTGTTCCTGCACTGCCTGCCGGCGGACCGCGGGTTCGAGGTGACGGCCGAGGTCATCGACGGGCCGCGCAGCATCATCTGGGACGAGGCGGAGAACCGTCTGCACGCGCAGAAGGCCCTGCTCGCCTGGCTCCTCGCCGCGAACGCGACCGGCAGCCCGGTCGCGGCGACCAGCCCGGCCGCGGCGACCAGCCCGGTCTCGGCGACCAGCCCGACCGCGCCGTCCAGCCCGACCGCCTGACCCCGCTCGACTGGAGTCCCGTGACCGACCGCATCGTCGTCGCCTGCTCCGCCGGGGTGGACCCGGCGGCGGCGGTCGAGCACTTCGCCGTCGACCACGAGGTCCTGGCCCTCGTGGTCGACCTCGGCGGTCGCTCCCGCGAGGTCGACGCGGTGCGCGAGCGCGCGCGTGCGGCCGGTGCGGTGGACGCCGTCGTGGTCGACGCGAAGACCGAGTACGCCGACCGGTACGTCGTCGCGGCGGTGCGGGCGAACGCCGGCGGCCCGGGGCGTCCGCTCGTCCCGGCACTCCGTCTGCCGATCGTCGCCGACCACCTGGTCCGGACGGCCCGGCAGCTCGGCGCCGACGCGGTGGCGCACCTCACCGCCGCCCCGGACGAGGTCGCCCTCACGACGACGGTCGCCGGGCACGACCCCGACCTCCGGGTCCTCCCGGTCCCGGCCGGCGTCGTCCCGGTCGGTGGCACCGAGCACGACGTGTGGGGACGGGTCCTGACCACGCGGGACGTCGAGGACCCGTGGGCCCCCGTCGACTCCTCGGCGTGGGCGCGGACGGCGGACGCGGCCACGCAGCCTGCCAGCGAGCCCGACGAGGTCACCGTGACCTTCGAGCACGGTGTCCCGGTCGCCCTCGACGGGCAACGCTTCCCGGTCCTGCGCCTGCTGCGCGAACTCGATGCCCTCGCCGGTCGCCACGGCGTCGGTCGGCACGACCTGGTCGTCGACCTGCTCGACGGCCGCAAGGCCCGTCGCCTGGCGGAGACCCCGGGAGCGACGGCGCTCGTGGCCGCGCACCGAGACCTCGAACGCCTGACCCTCGAGCGCGACGTGCTGCGCGCGAAGGACGACGCAGACCGCGCGTGGGCGGACCTGGTCGACGGCGGCCGGTGGTCGAGCGGGCTCCGGCGCGCGCTCGACGCCTTCATCGAGGAGACGCAGCGGCACGTCTCCGGCGACGTCCGGCTCTCGCTGCACGGCGGGGTCGCGAGCGTCGTCGGACGCCGCTCGGAGCAGAGCCTCGTCGACTTCGAGCTCGCAGGGGCCACGACCACCGAGAGCGTTCCGCTCGCGGACGCCCGGGCCCGACCGACACGGACGGCCACACGGCGCGACCGCGCGAACTGAACACCGCCCACACCGGTCCCGAGCCGCAGGAACACCGGCACCGACCCGCACGAACGCCGGTCCCGAGCCGCAGGAACACCGGCACCGACCCGCACCACGAACCCCGCACGACCGACCACCACCCAGGCAGGACGACATGACCGACGCGACCCAGCCCAGCAAGACCGACGCCACGAACACGGGCGCCCTCTGGGGTGGCCGCTTCGCGGACGGCCCCAGCGCCGAACTCGCCGCGCTGTCCCGGTCGACGCAGTTCGACTGGCAGCTCGCCCCGTACGACATCGCCGGCTCGCGCGCCCACGCCCGTGCCCTGCACACCGCGGGCTACCTGTCGGCGGACGAGCTCGAGCGCATGACCGCCGGTCTCGACCGCCTCGAGGCCGCGCACGCCGACGGCTCCCTGCAGCCGGACGACGGTGACGAGGACGTGCACGGTGCCCTCGAGCGCCTGCTCATCGCCGACCTCGGTCCGGAACTCGGCGGCAAGCTCCGCGCTGGCCGGAGCCGCAACGACCAGATCGCCACCCTGGGTCGCATGCACATGCTCGACCACGGCCGGCGGATCGGACGGCTCGTGATCGACCTCGTCGACGCGATCTCCCAGCAGGCCAGCGAGCACCCGACGGCGATCATGCCCGGGCGCACCCACCTGCAGCACGCGCAGCCGGTGCTCCTCGCCCACCACCTCCTCGCGCACGCGTGGCCGCTCGTCCGCGACCTCGAACGACTCCGCGACTGGGCCGACCGCGCGAGCGTCAGCCCGTACGGCGCCGGAGCCCTGGCGGGCAGCTCGCTCGGGCTCGACCCGACCGCCATCGCCCGTGAGCTCGGCTTCGCGCGCCCCGCGGACAACTCGATCGACGCCACGGCCGCCCGGGACGTCGTCGCGGAGTTCGCGTTCGTCCTCGCGCAGATCGGTATCGACGTCTCCCGCCTGGCCGAGGAGATCATCCTCTGGAACACGAAGGAGTTCGGGTTCGTCCGGCTGCACGACGCCTTCTCGACCGGGTCGAGCATCATGCCGCAGAAGAAGAACCCGGACATCGCCGAGCTCGCGCGCGGCAAGTCGGGTCGCCTCGTCGGCAACCTCACGGGCCTCCTCACGACGCTCAAGGGCCTGCCGCTGGCGTACAACCGCGACCTGCAGGAGGACAAGGAGCCGGTCTTCGACTCGGTCGCCCAGCTCGAGGTGCTGCTGCCGGCCTTCACGGGCATGGTCGCCACGCTCACCTTCGACACCGAGCGGATGGCCGAGCTCGCGCCGCAGGGCTTCTCGCTCGCGACCGACGTCGCCGAGTGGTTGGTCCGGCAAGGCGTCCCCTTCCGTGACGCGCACGAGATCTCGGGCGCGCTGGTCCGGTACTGCGAGGAGCGCGGCATCGAGCTCGACGAACCCGGCGACGACGAGTACCGCGCCGTGTCCGAGCACCTCACGCCCGAGGTCCGCGGGGTCCTGACGATCGAGGGCAGCGTCGCGTCGCGCGCCGGCGTCGGCGGCACGGCGCCGGACCGCGTCGCCGAGCAGCTGGCCGTCCTGACCCGTCGCATCCACGACCTCGCCGAGGGCGCCCCCTTCACACGATGAGCGACGCGCTCCTCGCGCTCCTCGCCGAGCCCGCTCCGGTCTGCGCACCGGCGCTGCTCGGCGCGACGATCACGGGACGTGGCGTGACGCTGCGCATCACTGAGGTCGAAGCGTACTGGGGTCCCACCGACCCCGGGTCGCACGGCCACCGCGGCCCGACACCGCGGAACCGGCACCTCTTCGGGCCGCCGGGGACGCTCTACGCCTACCGCTCGTACGGCATCCACACGTGCGTCAACGTGGTGAGCGGGCCGGAGGGCACCTCGTCCGGCTCGCTCCTGCGCGGCGCCGAGGTGGTCGACGGCGTCGAGGCGGCTCGTGCACGCCGCGGTCCGTCGGTCGCGGACGTCGCGCTGGCGCGCGGTCCGGGCAACCTCGGGCAGGCCCTCGGCGCCGTGCTCGGCGAGGACGACGGCACCTCGGTCCTCGACGGATCCGGACCGTTCCGGCTCACGCTCGCACCCGGTCTGGAGGCGCGGCTCACCACCGCCGACCTGGCCGACGTGGTCGCGGAGCTGCTCGCCGAGACGGTGGCCGGCCCCGCGGGGACGGCTCCGGTCCGGCGGATCTCGCGCGGACCGCGCACCGGCGTCGCCGGTGTCGCCGGTGGGGCGACGTTCCCCTGGCGCTCCTGGCTGACCGGTGACCCGACGGTCTCGCCGTACCGACGGCACCAGCGCGCGGTCGACTGACCGGGCGAGCCGCGCCTCCCGTCCGGCTCCCGCCGGTCGCTACGATGGTCCGGTGTCCAGCGCAACCGATCCCGATGTCCTGACACGCCAGCAGAACGACCCCACCTTCGCCTCGGTGTGGGACGAACTGCGCTGGCGCGGTCTGGTGCACGTCTCCACCGACGAGACGGCACTCCAGGAGGCCCTCGACGGCGGGACGGTCACGTACTACTGCGGGTTCGACCCGACCGCGCCGTCGCTGCACTGCGGCAACCTGCTGCAGCTGCTGACGATGCGGCGGCTGCAGCTCGCCGGCCACAAGCCGCTCGCGCTCGTCGGCGGGTCCACCGGGCTCATCGGCGACCCGCGACCGACCGCGGAGCGCACCCTGAACACCCCCGAGACCGTCGCCGAGTGGGTGAGCCGGCTGCAGGCGCAGGTGTCCCGGTTCCTCAGCCCGGACGGCGAGAACGGCGTGCGGCTCGTCAACAACCTCGACTGGACGGCGCCGCTGTCCGCGATCGACTTCCTGCGTGACATCGGCAAGTACTTCCGGGTGAACGCGATGCTGAAGAAGGACGCCGTCGCGGCGCGTCTGAACTCCGACGCGGGGATCAGCTACACGGAGTTCAGCTACCAGATCCTGCAGGGACTCGACTACCGCGAGCTGTACCGGCAGTACGGCTGCACGCTGCAGACCGGTGGTTCGGACCAGTGGGGCAACCTGACCTCCGGCACCGACCTGATCCGGCGCACCGAAGGGGTGTCCGTGCACGCGCTCGGGACCCCGCTCATCACGAACTCGGACGGCACGAAGTTCGGCAAGAGCGAGGGCAACGCGATCTGGCTCGACGCCGAGATGACCTCGCCGTACGCCTTCTACCAGTTCTGGCTCAACACGGCGGACGCCGACGTGATCGCCCGACTGCGCGAGTTCACCTTCCTGGACCGTGCGGAGATCGGGCGACTCGAGCAGGCCGTGGCCGACGAACCCTTCCGCCGCGAGGCCCAGCGCACCCTGGCCTTCGAGGTCACGTCGCTGGTGCACGGTGCGGCTGCGACCCAGGCCGCGATCGACGCCTCGGCGGCGCTGTTCGGCAACGGCGACCTGGCCGCGCTCGACGAGGCGACCCTGCGTGCCGCGGTCGCCGAGCTCCCCGGCACGGTGTCGCTGCCGGGCGAGGCCGACGTCGCTCGCGCCCTCGTCGACACCGGACTCGTGAAGTCGCTCGGCGAAGCGCGCAGGGCGGTCGACCAGGGCGGCGTGTACGTGAACAACGTCCGCGCCGACGACCCGACCGCGCAGCTCGCGAGCCTCGCACTGCCCGGCGGAGTCGTCGTGCTCCGCCGCGGCAAGAAGACCCTGGCCGGCGTCACCCTCGGCTGATCCATCCACCCTCGGTGCACCCGGTGCCCGGTCTCCCGACGGAGGCCGGGCACCGCTGCGTCCCGGGGGAGTTGCAGAGTGCGACACGCCCGGACGACGGCCCGGTTGGCGCTCCTCGTCGCTGCTGCGTAGAGTTCTTACTCGTCACCCCAAAGGTGCGGCGGAGCGGCTGGAGCGAGAGCCCAGAGCCTGCCGGCCTCAAGCGGGACCATCCTCCACTGAAGTTCGGATCAGGCCTTGTGCTCGATCGCTTCGACGCTTAGGATGACTACTCCACCGGCCCTCTCCCACGGGATGAGCCACAGGACCTCGGTCCGACGAGTTGCCGGTGACACCAAGAACACAATGCCCCTCTGGCGGAGCTCCTTCTGGGAGTCGAGTGGGGGGTGCGTCTGGTCCTTGAGAACTCAACAGCGTGCACATTGTCAATGCCAATTTATTGACCCCGTGCGATTGCAGCTTTGGTTGTGGT
>NZ_JBEPMD010000014.1:0-80414 GCF_040545555.1 Curtobacterium oceanosedimentum | reverse complement strand
ACCCGCCCCCCCCGGGCCCCGGGCCCCCCCTCCCCCCCGGGGGGGGGCCCGCGCGTGCACCCCATGGATGCCTCCGGCGCCCCCCCCCCCCCCCCCGGGGGGGGGGGGGGGGGCCCCGCGGCCCCCCCGCCTCCCGTCCGTTCGTGGTGACGAAGCGATGTGCGGGTTCCGGCGTGCGCGGCGGACACGACCCCCGGGCGGGGGGTACCGTTGTTCGTGCGAGGGTTCCCCCCAACACCTCGCGACCGACGTCCGGCTGGTTCCCCCAACGGGTCGGACGTCAGTGGCCCCGGTCTCCCCCCGACCGGGGCCACTTCACGTTCCGGACCGCCACGCGTCAGCCGAGGGTCGCGGCGAACTCGCGGACGGCGCGTTCCCAGCGCTCCGGGTCCTCGTTCCACTCGAGCGTGTGCCGGGCGTGCGTGAACGTCTCGACCCGCGCGCCTCGGGCGCGGTGCGCCGCGACGTCGGCGGCTGCGACCAGGGGGTCGGCTGTCGAGTGCAGCAGGAGCGTCGGGGTGCGGTCGTCCTGCCAGCGCGTGACCGACAGCGGGTAGGGGACGCCGGCGAGGCGGCTGAGGCCCGGCGTGCTCGCGATGCGTCCGGCGACGACGCCGACGGCCGCGGGGAAGCGTGCGGTCGTGACGGCTCCGCGGAGCGCGGACCGGACGTCGAGGAGCGGCGCGACCCCGACGATGCCGTCGACCGGCGTGCGTGCGGCGGCGGCCGACGCGGCGAGGGCGCCGGCGGACCAGCCCTGGAGCACCACTCGCTCGGCTCCACGGGCTCGGGCGGCGTGTGCGGCGGCGGCGACGCGGTCGACCGCCGCCGGGTCGAGGGAGCGCAGCGGCAGCCCGGAGGTGTCCACCACCTGGTTCGAGGCGCCGAGCTCCCGCCAGACCCGCAGGCCGCGCAGGACCTGCTGCGGGCCGAGCGACTGCCCGTGGACGTGCACGACGTGGGTGCGCCCGACGACGCCGTCCGGTTCCCCACCCGGGACGTCTCGCTCGTCGGTCCACACCAGCTCGGACTCCGGTGGCACGAACGGTGCGGGGCGGAGGAGTCGGCGGGCGGCGGCGGCCCCGAGGGCGACGCTCCCGGCGGTGGCGATCACGGTGCCGGTGACGGCGGTGCGGACGAGCTGCATGGTGTCCACCCTGCCAGCGCGACGTGTGCGTGCGTCGGGTGCGCACGGACGGACGGAAGGCGCGGTGCCAGCTGGCACCGCGCCTCCCGTCAGAGCGTGTTCTGTGTCCTAGGCCTGGACGTCGCCGCGCCAGCCCGGCTCGGTCGGGGCGTTCTCGACGCGCTCCTTGTAGTTCTGGAGGTCCTTCTTGACGGCGTGACCGCCGACACCGACGGCGGAGCCGAGCTTCTCGAGGAGGCCGGTCGGCTCCCAGTCTATCTGCGCGGTGACCCGGGTCTCGGCGTCCGACAGCTTGTGGAACGTGACCACGCCGGCGTGCTCGACGTCGCCGTCCTTGACGGTCCACGCGACGCGCTCGTCCGGGTGCTGCTCGGTGATGACGGCGCGGAACTCGCGCTCCTGACCGGCGACCTTGACGGTCCAGTCGGTGGTCTTGTCGTCGACCTGGACGATCTTCTCGACCTCGTCGAGGAAGTGGGGGAACTCCTCGAACCGGGTCCACTGGTCGTAGGCCTGGCGGACGGGGACGTTGACGTCGACGGTCTCGATGATCTGGGGCATGGTCGCTCCTTCGTTCGTCGTGCTGTTCGTGTTCGGGCTCGTCGTCTTCGTGACGCTTCGTGTTCGTGACGCTTCGTGTTCGTGACCGACGCTAGGCCGGTCCGGCTGGAGGCCCTCCAGGGGCGGTGTCCCCCTGCTGCGCCGTATGCTCGACGGGATGACTGGTCACGGCAAGCACGCGTTCGACGAGCGGGACGAGCACGGCATCCGGGTGCGTCCGGCCCTGGCCTCGGACGTGCCGCACATCCAGCGACTCATCGCGCCGTACGTCGACCGGCGCATCCTGCTCGGCAAGGAGAACGTCGCGTTGTACGGCTCGATCCAGCAGTTCCGGATCGCCGAGGGGCCCGACGGCGTACCGATCGGCTGCGGCGCCCTCGCCGTGTTCTGGGACGACATCGCCGAGGTCCGTACCCTCGCGCTCGACGCCGACTGGATCCACAAGCGGGTCGGGCACCGGATGCTCGAGGCGCTCGAGCACGATGCCCGCGAACTCGGCGTCGCGCGCATCTTCTGCCTGACGTTCGAGGTCGAGTTCTTCGCGAAGCACGGGTACCTGGAGATCGGCGAGCAGGTCGTACCGCCCGACGTGTACGCCGAACTCGTGCGGTCGTCGGACGAGGGGGTCGCGGAGTTCCTCGACCTCGCCCGTGTGAAGCCGAACACGCTCGGCAACACCCGCATGCTGAAGATCCTCTGACCGCGGGTCAGCTGGGGATCGTCTGACCGCCGGTCAGCTGGGGACTGTCTGACCGCGGGTCAGCTGGGGATCGTCTGACGCTTTCGGGGGTGGCGCGGCGTCGCTCCGCCGCGCAGCGGAGGGTTCGCCCTACCCTGTGCGCATGTCGTCGTTCCGCCACCCCGTCGGACCCGAGTCGTCCCGTGTCTACTGGCGTCGTCGCGCGCTCGTCGCCGGCGTGCTGCTGCTCGTCGTCGTGGTGGTCGTGCTGATCGTGGTCGGTCGGGGGAGCGGGGCGTCGTCGGCGTCCGCGCCGGGGGCCTCCCCGTCGGCGTCCACCGGTGGTGGGGCCGAGGCCGCGTCCGATGCTGCCTCTGCTCCCGCTGGTGACGGGTCCTCGCCAGCCCCGTCAGCATCCGCTTCGGCGCCTGCTGCGGCATCCGGCGACGCGGAGACCTGCTCGAAGGACCAGATCGCGCTCACGCCGGTCGTCGACAAGAGCACCTACGGGCCGACCGAGGACCCCCAGATCGCGATGTCGATCAAGAACACCGGCTCCGACGCGTGCCACATGGACCTCGGTTCGGCGCAGCAGGCACTGACGATCAGCTCCGGCGAGGAGCAGTACTGGTCGTCGAAGGACTGCCAGACCGGTGGAACGAACCAGGACGTCACGATCAAGGCCGGGCAGCAGCTCACCACCCCGGCGATCGCCTGGGACCGCACGCGCTCGTCGACCACCACGTGCGACAGCGCGCGGCCGTCCGTTCCCGGTGGTGGCGCGAGCTACCACCTGCAGGTGGCCGTGGGGGACCTGGAATCGAAGGAGTCGGCGCAGTTCGTGTTGAACTGAGGGCGTTCCGCTGAGCGGCGTGGCGCGCCCGGCGGTCATCCGTCCACCGCACTCCCCTGTGGGACCGGTCCACTCTGCGTCATGCTGACAGAGTGTCGGATCAGGGAATCGTGCAGGAGTCGGCCTACGAGCGCGATCGCGGCGTGGAGCCGGTGAGGATCGCGACGCTCAAGGGGCTGCGGAAGCGCGCCAAGCGCGGGCTGTTCGAGCCCGCTGGCGACACCATCTGGTCGGACGGCGTCCGCAGCGAGTAGCGGTCGGGGCGGCAGTGCGGTCCGCCCTCGGGTCCGCTGCTACGCCTGTTCCTCGCCCGGTCCCGGTTCGAGTCCGGTCATGAAGTCGTCGAGGAACGTCTGCATGTCGAACGGCCGCGCGCTGTCTTCCGGTCCGTGGTGCGTGGAAGTCATGCGTCAACGGTACGTCACATCGCTAGATTGTCTAGCGACCTGTCCGGAAGCGGCGTTTCCGCTCCCGGCGTCGACCGCGAGCGGCACGGCCCGGACATGCGAACGGGCTCGCCGTCCGAAGACGACGAGCCCGTTCCGAGCAGCTGAGGTCAGCCGATGACCGAGATGTTCTCGGCCTGCGGGCCCTTGCGGCCCTCGGTGATCTCGAACTCCACCTTCTGGTTCTCCTCGAGCGACTTGTAGCCGTTGCCAGCGATCGCGGAGAAGTGCGCGAAGACGTCGGCGCTGCCGTCGTCCGGAGCGATGAAGCCGAAGCCCTTTTCGTTGTTGAACCACTTGACGGTGCCAGTTGCCATGATGGCGTTTCCTTAACTTTCTTGCCAGGCCACGATCGTTGCCTGTCTTGCGAGACGGCTCTTGCTGCCGCCGATCCACCGACGGTTGTCGTCAGATCAGTGCGTCCCGCGGGCATGGGCCGGTGGGACGGGTTCGGGGCCAGGCGACCTGGGAAGATCAGTGACCGATGGCGCTCGAAGGTGCAGAGCACCGGAAGAACGATGGACTCCCGCCGGAGCGGTTGGTACCAACCTACCGTGCTGCGGCCGCAATGGAAGAGGCAGCGCCCACTTCTGTGGACGATCGAGGGTTTCGTTACGCTCGCGGTCATGGGGACCGTGCTGCCGGGAGTGATCGCCTTCGTCGTCGGGACCGCCCTCGCGGTCGCGGCACTGGTGCCCTGGGTGGCGCTGCAGTACCGCCGTCACGGGGCGTTCGGGTTCCGCCGGAGCCTGCTCGCGTTCGGCACCCTGGTCTACGCGCTCGCGCTCGTCTCCTACACGCTCCTGCCCCTGCCCGACGACGTCTCGGCGCTCTGCCCTGATCCGTCGCCCCAGCTCGTGCCGTTCACGTTCCTGCAGGACATCGCGAAGGAGGGCGGCCTGACGGGTCCCCGGTCGTTGCTCGCCAACCCGGCCGCGGCGCAGGTGCTGTTCAACGTCATCCTCTTCATACCGCTCGGCGCGCTCGTCCGGCATGCGGTCCTGCGCCGGCGCTGGCTCGCCGGGCTCCTGCTCGGCACCGTCGTGGGTTTCGGTGTCTCGCTCCTCGTCGAGTGCACACAGTTGACCGGTGACTGGTTCCTCTACCCGTGCGCGTACCGGCTGTTCGACGTCGACGACCTGATGGCGAACACCGCGGGAGCGCTGCTCGGCACCCTGGCGGCCCCGCTGGTGGCGCTGCTCGCCGGCTCGGACCGGACGACGGACGCATCGTCGCCCCGCCCGGTGACGCTGCTCCGTCGAGCGTTCGGGATGGTCGCCGACCTGCTCGCGATCGTGTTCACCGGTGGTCTGCTGACCTCGGGCACCGCGATCACGCTGGCCCTGCTCGAGGTCGACGAGCGGTCGACGCCCGCGGTCGCGCTGCTCACCGTCTGTGCGCTCCTCGCCCCGGTGGGGCAACTGGCGATCGTCCTCGCCTCGGGACGCACCCTCGGTGAGCACGTGGTGCGGTTGCGGCCGGTCCCGCGGCCGGGAGGGGGACGGCGTGTCGTCCGCTGGGCCCTCGGTTCCGGCGGGTGGGCGTTCTGCAACGCGGTGGACTTCCCCCTGTCGGGGCTCCTGGCCCTGGTGCTCGTCGTGGCTGCGCTGGTCGGGCTCCTCGCGACGCGCGACCGTCGCGGCTTCGCGAACGCCGTCGCCGGCCTCGGTGTCGAGGACGACCGCGTCCCCGCAGCCACGTCCGGTCGCCCGACGCAGGAAGATCTGGTGGACTAGGGGCGATGGCAGACAAGGAACAGCGCTTCCGGAGCGAGCAGCTCGAGGAGGCCCTCGCGAAGCAGGACGTGGCCGCGGTCGCGTTCGCCCTGCGCAACGACATCGTGATCGTCCCCCGGCTCGTCACCGGCAAGAAGGACATGCAGGTCCGCGTCTTCGGCCGCGAGGGCTCCGACAAGCGCATCCTGCTGCTCTTCTCGTCCGCCGACGCCTACACGGCGATGGTGCCGGACGAGAAGATCCGGCAGGTCATGGTCTACGACGGGCCGCGGCTCGAGGAGTTCCTGGCGGCACACCTCGACTCGCTCGAGGGCGTGTTCTTCGACATCGCGGGGCCCCACACCATGCAGGCTGCACCGTCGGACCTGCTCGCCGCGCTCCGCGCGTAGCCGTCGATCCAGGCGGGCGTTCGCTCGCTGCTCCGGCCTGGAGGCGCCGGTCGCCTCCGCCGTACCGCGCACCGTCACCGGTGGTCGGGTTCGTGGTCGTGGGTCAGAACGCGCGGTCGAGTTCGCGTTCGCGGACCGACTGCGTCAGCGAGAACGCGACGCGCAGCGCCTCGCGCAGGTGTTCGGTATCCGCGCCGAGCACGGTCGTGAACCCGAGCCGCGAGGCCTCGTTCGCCCGCTGCTTCGCGCCCGTCGCCGGCCGGATCTCGCCCGCCAGGCTGATCTCGCCCACCGCCGCGAGCGTGTGCGGGTACGGACGGTCGCGTGCAGCGCTCGCCAGGGCCAGCGCGATCGCCAGGTCGGCGCCCGGCTCGGTGAGCTTCATCCCGCCGACCGTCGAGACGTAGACGTCCGCGTCGGAGAGCTTCAGGCCGGCGCGGCGTTCGAGCACGGCGAGCAGCATCGCCACGCGTGACGCGTCGACGCCGTTCACCACGCGGCGCGGCTGCGGCGCCGAGCTCGGCACGACGAGCGCCTGCACCTCGACCGGGAGCGCGCGGCGTCCTTCGAGCGCGACCGTCACGCACGTGCCGGACACCGGGGTGCCGTTCCGCGACATGAAGAGGCCGCTCGGGTCGGGGACCTCGTGGATGCCGTCGCCGGCCATGTCGAAGCAGCCGACCTCGTCCGTCGGGCCGAAGCGGTTCTTGAGGGCGCGGACGAAGCGGAGCGCGGTCTGCCGGTCGCCCTCGAAGTGGCACACGACGTCGACCAGGTGCTCGAGCAGTCGCGGACCGGCGATCGTGCCGTCCTTCGTGACGTGGCCGACGATGAGGACCGGGAGTGACCGCTCCTTCGCCACCCGGATCAGGGTGGAGGCGACCTCGCGCACCTGCGACGTGCCGCCGGCGATGCCGTCCACCGTGCTCGACGAGATCGTCTGGACGGAGTCGGCGATCACCAGGTCGGGCTGCACCTGGTCGATCTGCCCGAGGACGACCCCGAGGTCGACCTCGCTCGCCAGGTAGAGCTGGTCGTGCATGGCGTTCGTGCGCTCGGCGCGGAGTCGGACCTGGTCAACGGATTCCTCGGCGCTGACGTAGAGGACGCGCTTGCCGGTCGCTGCCGCTCGCGAGGCGACCTCGAGCAGCAGCGTCGACTTGCCCACGCCCGGCTCGCCCGACAGCAGCACGGCGGCCCCGGGGACGATGCCACCGCCGAGGACGCGGTCGAACTCACCGATGCCGGACGTCCACCGCTGCACCCCGGTCCCACGCGCCTCGGTGATCGGTCGGGCGACCCTGGTGCCGGCGACCGAGACCGCCGCCGTGCCGCGCGAACTCGCAGCGGCCGCCGTCGTGTCCTCGACCGTGCCCCACGCCTGGCACTCACCGCAGCGGCCGACCCACTTGATGCTGGTCCACCCGCACTCGGTGCAGCGGTAGAGGGACTGGGTGCGCGCCATGGCTCGAGGCTAGAGCGCTCCGCCGACACCGCGGTGCCGTGGCGCATGCCCGTCTCGTGCGTCGTCCTGGTCGTGCTGGGGCGTCTGGTCCTGGCTGCGAGCCTGCTCCGGCAGCGGGATCCCGCCCGTCATCCGTTGGCGCAGCCGCTCCACACGGCCAGGGCGGTCGCCGTGGTCGAGCTCGGCTGCGTGCTCGACGTCCTGTTCGGCACGGGCAGTCGCGACGGCGCCGGCCTCACGCCCGAGGTCCTCGGCCTCTCGCGCGGACAGGTAGTGCCGGATCGCTGCGACCGTGTCGACCCGCGCATCCACTGCTGGCTCGAACGCGCTCGCCCAGATCTCGTAGCCGCGGTCGTTCGGGTGGAACAGGTCGCCGTAGCTGTTGAAGAAGGTCCGACGGAGCCCGACGCGCTTCGTGATGACGTGGAGCGGCGCCACCGTCAGTCCGAGCTCGGCGGCGACGCGGTGCACGATCTCGTTCGCCACAGCGACCTTGCGCTCCCGATCGGGCACGAACATGCAGGGCAGCTCGGCGACGATCGCGTGCGACGGCACGGCGCTGTAGATCGCTCGGATGTTCCGTTCGAACTTGTCCGGGTGGAAGTCCGCGATGTCGTTCGCCCCGATCGAGACCGTGCAGATGTCCGGCGAGTACTGCCGCAGCTTCGGGAGCTGGTCGTGCTTCGCACCCCACGTCGTCGCACCCGAGACGCTGAGGTTCACGACGCGCACCGACATGCGCGAGCGGTGCCGGACGCGACGAGCCAGGAGTCCGACGTACCCGCGCCCCGGAGCCGTCGCGCCGACGCCCTGCGCCGCGGAGTCGCCGATCGCGAGGTACGTCAGCTGACCCTCGTGCTGCAGGCGCTCGCGCCACCAGTCGGCGTGGACGGGCAGCATGTCGACCACGCGCTGGGAAGCGGCTCGCTGCCCCCGGATCCCCGCGCGGGCGCCGAACGCGCCGCCACCCACGACGGCGAGCCCGCCGATGACGGAGGTGAGCAGGGCGACGAGGGTGCGGGTCTTCATGCCGGAGACCGTACGCGCGCTCGCTGCCGCCGGGCTCTGCCGAGACCGACCCGTGGACGACGGGCGGGACGACGTCGGCTGTGCAGGGGAGTCGACCCGCGGTGGTCGTGAGCACTGCCGCGATCGTGTAAACTCTCTCCCGGTACCGTGTCCGAGCGGCCGAAGGATCATGTCTCGAAAACATGTGTGGGGGCAACTCCACCGTGGGTTCAAATCCCACCGGTACCGCCACAGAGAACCCCGCTTCGGCGGGGTTCTCTTCGTTTCCGGCGGATGACTCCGCGAGCAGCGCGCGGCACGCACCGAGTCGGCAGCGTCGATCCGTGACACTGCCTCGTCCGCGCGTTCCGGCCCTGAACGTCCCCCGTCGTGTCCCCCGGAATGCCGTCAGTATTCCCCTCGGAATTGTTCGGTGAAGCATTCCTGCCGACGCAGGCCACCAGCCCTCGCCCGAGCGGTGCAATGCAGCAAGGGGTTGCGAGATCGCAATTAGTTCCGCTACCGTACGAGCGACCGGGTTCTTGGGGGGCTAGCGGTCAGACCGCTAGTCGGCGCATCGTTGCGTTCACCCGAGAAGCTGTCATCCGCTGCGGTGAATCAGGGGCACATGCGACGCGAAGCAGGCACAGGGCGAGGAACCGGCGACGAAGTCGTCGAGCTCCACGGTTTCACGAAGTCGTTCGACGAATTCGAAGCGGTCCGCGATCTGTCGCTCGGAATCCGAAGAGGCGAAGTCTTCGGTTTCCTGGGACCGAACGGCGCCGGTAAGACGACGACGATCGAGTGCATCGTGGGGCTGCAACGGCCGACGGGCGGTTCCGTCCGGGTCCTCGGACTCGATCCGTCGCGGGACCGCGGCGAGATCACCCGCCGCGTCGCCGTGCAGCCGCAATCGGCGAGCCTCTTCGACACACTCACCGTCCGGGAGACGCTCGAGCTCTTCTCGTCGTTCCACGAGCAGCCCCGCGCCCTCGAGGAGGTCCTGGCCGAGATCGGTCTCCAGGAACAAGCGTCAGAACGTTCCAAGGCGCTCTCCGGCGGGCAGACCCGAAGGCTCCTGCTGGGGGTGGCGTTGGTCGCGGATCCCGAGGTGCTCGTCCTCGACGAGCCGTCGGCAGGGCTCGACCCCGCGGCGCGACAGGCGCTGTGGAAGGTGATCTACGGACTGCGGGATCGTGGGACGACGATCATCCTCTCCACGCACCACATGGACGAGGCGACCTCTGTCTGCGACAGGGTGGCCATCATGGTGGGTGGCCGACTGGCCGCGCTGGACAGCCCGGACGAGCTCGTCCGGCAGCATGCGAGCACGAGCGACGTGGCCTTCACCGTCGCGACCACGGTCTCGGACGCGGATCTGGCGTCGGCGCTGGAAGTACCGTTCACATCCGACCCCGTGCCCGGCGGGACGAGGGTCCGAGTGACCACCGACGATCCCGACGAACTCATCCGCCGGGTGACCTTCGCGAGAGCCCTGCGTGCCCGCGAACTCAACGTCCGCCAGGGCAGCCTCGAGGACATCTTCCTCCGACTCGCCGAGCTCCCGGACGACCGACGCCGGCGCGACACCACGGCCGAAGGGAACCGCTCGTGACCACGGACTCCGCAACCGCCTCGCGATCTCGATCGCGCGAGGCGTTCAAGCAGCTGACGTTGCTCAGCACCCGCGAACTGCTCCGCAACATCAAGACGGTCATCGCCCTGATGTTCATGTTCTTCTTCTTCCTCATCCTGATGGCGGGGATCGACTTCGTCATCAACGGAGGCCGCCCTGCTCCCGTCGCCTCGGTGGCAGACGGCCCGCGCAGCGCTCAGGTCGTCGACGCTCTGCAGGAGCGAGGCATCACGGTCCGCGCGGACAGCTCCGCCACGGCCGAGATCACGGTGGACGGAGACCGCGCGCAGATCGTGCTCCCCGCCAAGGACAAGCCCGCGTGGAAGGAACTCGTCGCCGCCGTCCACTCGACCGGTGTCCCGTCCGCGAAGATCGTCGTGACGGACGCCTCAGGGGCGCCGGAGACCGACATCCTCCGGATCAACCTCGCGACCGTCCTGGTGACCGGTTTCATGGCGATCGCGTTCATGGGCACATCGGTGCCGCTCGTCACGCTCCGGCAGCGGGGGACCCTGAGACTGCTCGGGACGACGCCGGTGAAGCGGCTGTCCTTCATCGTCGCGCAGAGTCCGATCCGGTTCGCCCTCGGCATCGGTGAAGCGCTCGTCATCGTCCTCGTCGCTGCGAGTCAGGGCTACGTCGAGTCGTTCAACGTCCTCCGACTCTTCGTCACCCTCATCCTCGGGCTTGCGATGCTCTTCGCCTTCGCGTACCTCCTGGCGAGCAGGTCCGCTCATCCTGACGTGATCACGCAGGTGACCGGGTTCCTTCCGGTCATCGTCATCCTCACCTCGGGCACGGTGCTGCCGATCGACATCTTCCCCGACGTGGTCCGGTACATCACCTACGCGTTCCCGAGTACGTGGTTCATGCAGGCCATCGGGGCGGACATCGCCGGCACGGATCCGTTCGTACCCGTCTACTGGCTGTGGTTGATGATGGCCGGGGTCGGAGTCGCTGCGGCGTTGCTCGCCGCGCGACTCTTCAAGTGGGATCAAGGCGACCTCTAGCGAGGTCGGGGAACCATCGGGGGGAACCATTGGGGGGAACAATGGCATCACACACGATCACGGCCGAGCCGCTCAGCGCGGAGTTGCGAGCGCTCGACGACCTGGTGTCCGACGAGGGAGGTCTCGTCCATGCCGTCCAGAAGCTCACGGGCGACGAAGAGCCCTTCGCTGTCTACACGGCGACGCTCGGCGCGCTGGACCGCCTGCAGGAGAACATCCGCGTTGCGCCCGGGTCGGAAGCGGGGATCGAGCTGGCCGGGAGCGGCGGCGGGACCGACGAACGACTCGCTCGCGCCATCGCGATCGTGGAAGCGGTCGAGCGCTACTCCAGCTGCGTGCCCCCGGACCGGCTCCGCTGGGCCAGCCCCCGCGAACTCGGTGATTCGGCCGTCGACCTGACCGTCCTGCCTCGATGCAGCGCTCACGAGCTCTCCGATGTCCGCTGTCCGGTCCGCGAGGCCGATCCGGAAGAACGTGTCCGGTGGACGACGGCATGGTCGTCGGCGCGGCAGCAGCTCGTCTGGGTACCGGCGACACTCGTGTGGATGCACCTCGAGGCGCTCACGTCCAGCGAGCGCCTGACCGTCCCGATCTCCACCGGGTGCGCAGCCCACACGGATGCCGCGCAGGCACTGCTGAACGCCGTGTGTGAAGTCGTCGAACGGGACTCGATCGCCCTCACGTGGCTGCAGAGGCTGCAACTGCCCGAGATCGACCTCGCTGACGCGCCCCGGGCCGTGACGGCCGCTGTGGCTGCGGCGAACTCGACCGGACGCGTCCACCGCTTCTTCGACGCGACCACGGACCTCGGCGTGCCCACGGTCTACTGCGTCGACACCGACCCGTCGTCGGAGACGCTGCGCCACGTGGTGATGTGCTCGACCGAACTGGACCCTGCACGAGCCATCGTGAAGATCGTCCGCGAGATCGCGTCCTCCCGCATCGCGCTCGAGCACGCCGGTCCGGTCCCCGACTCGATCGACGACTTCACCAGTGTCACCGACGGTGCGCGCTTCATGGGGCACCCGGACCGCGCGGACGAGTTCTCCTTCCTCCTGGAGAACGACCGCCCGACGCGGCGGTTCTCCGAGTTGCAGAACCTCGACGCCGGTGACCCGCAGAGCTCCCTGAACGCCGTCGTGCGGAAACTCCACGATGCAGGCTGCGAGGTGCTCAGTGTCGACCTGAGCACTCCGGAGGCCCGAGCGGTCGACCTGACCGTGGTGCGGGTCATCATCCCCACGCTCATGCCGTTGTCCTTCGCTCACCGCGCGAGGTACCTGGCCCATCCGCGGCTCTACGACGTCCCGACCCACTTCGATCAGGCCGTGCTCGGAGAACGGGACCTCAACCCGTACCCCCAGCCCTTCGCCTGAGACAGGACCTCCGATGCTGCAAGCGCACCTCATGGGTGACGGGACGTTCTTCGCTGCGCTCCGAGGGCGAGCGCGTGCCGACCCCTTCACCACGTCACCCGACCGTCGAGCCGTCTTCGACTCGACGAACTGGCCAGCAGCACGAGCCCGCGTCCTCGTCACCTCCGCCAGGGACAGAGCTGCCGAGGAGCACCTCGATGCAGCCACCCGAGGCGCGGGACAGACCTGGATCCCCGTGCAACTCGAAGCGCGCAGCCTGCGCGTCGGTCCGGTGATCGGACCCCGGCGAGCGGTCTGCATGGACTGCTTCGACCGACGGCAGGAACAGCACGGTCGGCGGAACCGCACGGACGTCGAGCTCGAGGCTGCCCACGACGGCGGTTCGCCCGCGAACGGGTTCACCCCGGCGCACGTCGACATGGTGTTCGCGGTGCTCGACCGCATCACGTCCTCCGACGAGCGACTCCGGGCAGCAGCTTCGTCGCTCTGGCGCTTCGGCTACTCGGACCTCTCCATCAAGCAAGCACTTGTGATTCCGGTAAGTGGTTGCCGACGATGTGACCCGGATCACGGCGAAAGAGAGCGCTCCGTGCAGCTTTCGCAGTACTTCCCGCGTTAAAGGCGGACCGGATCGTCGCTCAGCCGCTCGTCGCCAGCGGCCCGTTCTGCGTGCAACAAAAGCGGCAATTGTTTGTCAGAGAATTCACGGAGTCCGATCCTTGCGTCAATTGAGAAAGCGTCGATAGCGTCTTTTCCAGACATCGAAGATCCTCGAGTCCACGGACCTCGCGAATGTGGGGGAGCGGGGAACGGTGTCCATTCAACAACAATCTGAAAAAGGGGAAAAAATGGACAAGGCAATCGATCTGGTGTCGGTGGAAGAGCTCTCCGTGGAGGACCTGCCCCAGGCAGTCGCCCCCGGTGCGAGCAGCGCCGGAACCGTCGGCTGTGTGTCGAGCGCGGGTAGCTGCGCCGGCACGCTCAGCAGCGTCAGCTCGTACAGCAACCACTGACCTGCGAGGGCGGACGGCCGACGGCCGTCCGCCCCTTCTCCTCTCCCATCTCCCGACCGAGGCACAGATGACGCAACTCACGAGCGAGACCGAACCCGACGGGGTGCTCCGGCTGGCCAGTGGTGTGACGCGTGGCGTCGCAGCAGACGGCCGTCTCCTCCTCAGGAGCCCGGCCGGACACTTCGCGGCAGTGCCGGCGGGCGTCGAGCCGCTCATCGCGCGACTCGAAGCGGGTTGCGACCACGACGAACTCGTGCAGCTCATCCGCCGGACGGACGCCGTCGACGAGACCGGAACGGCTGCCACCGACGGTGTGCGCAAGTTCCTCGATGCGCTGCGGAAGTCCGGTTTCATCGAGGGGCAGTCCGGGGAGCACTCCCGTACGGATCGCTTCCTCGCCCGCGCCGGGGCCGACTTCTTCGCTCGACTCCCGCTGCCGGTGAACATCGACGGGCTCGCCGCAGCGGTCGCGCGCCCGTTGCACAGGTTCTCCGCGCCCACGCTCCTCGTCGTCGCCGGGATCACGGCAGCCACGGCGGTCGCAGGCGGACTCGCAACGGTCCTCGCGAACACGAGCGAACTGGCTCAGCCGTCGATCGAGGCCATCGTCATCGTCGCCGTCCTCGTGGTCATCCAGCTCGCAGTGCACGAGACCTGTCACGCCATCGCCATGCGCACGCAAGGAGCGCGGGTCCGTGAGATCGGTGTCGGGCTGCTGTACTACTTCGTCCCCGTCGCCTACGTCGACCGCACCGAGGCGTACGCGGTCCGGTCCCGGCCAGGGCTCGTGCTCATCGCCCTCGCTGGTCCCCTCGTCGACGCCGCGCTCATCGGTGTCGCGGCCGTCCTCGCGCTGAACGTGACGGGTGGAGCCCACGAGGCCGTGGTCCTCTACCTCACCGCCGAGCTGTTCCTCCTCCTCGCGAACTGCAACCCGTTGTTCCGCTCCGACGGCTACCACGCGATCGAAGCCGCCTTCGGGGCGCTGAACATGCGGGCGCGCGCCTTCACGATCGTCACCAACGCCCTGCTCCGGCGACCGCAGCCTGCCCACGTCCTCACCATGGCCCGAGTGCGCCGGGTCGGCCTCGTGTCCTACGCGCTCGGAAGCGTGCTCTACCTGGTGCTGATGCTCTGGAACCTCTCGCACACCATCCTGCTGACCGTGTTCGGGACTCCGTCATGACGCAGTACGCCGTGGCGCCCTTCACCATGTCCCGGATCGCATCGCTGCCGGGGGATGCACTGCACTTCGACCAGCAGCTGACCCCGGACCTCCTCGAGGAGGGACACCGGCTCCAGGAGCAGGTCGACTCGATCAGCCGACAGGTCGCAGACGCAGTGCACGTCCTGGTCCCGACGTGCTCGGAGGGTGATCGCCGAGCGCTCCTGGGTCTCCGGAGAGACCTGCACAACCGCCGGCCGTTGACGACCGTCGGACTGGAGGCAGCGGAGCGACACGGGTTGGACCTCGAGGAGCTGGTGCAGCGCCGAGCCGCCGTCGCGGTGAGCCGGGCGCTGATCGCGAAGCTCGCGGACGAGGACGGCACGCGGGCTGAAGAGCGGGTCCGGGAAGCGCTCCGCACTCCGGACGTCGCGGATGCGCTCCGGCTCCTCAGCCCTGGTTTCTTCGAAGCGCTCGGGAAGCCCGCACCAGCGGGGAGCAAGCGGGGAAGGTCCGCTCTGGCCTTCACGTCGAGAGCCGCCCTCAAGCCGAGCCCGCTGTCGACACTGACCCGCGTGGCCGTCGACGGAGCGAACCTCGACGACCGCGTCTCCACACTGTCGCCGGTGGTCGCCTCGACCGTCCTCCGGGAGCTGGCCACCCGCCGTCACGCCCTCCCGACGCTGCAGTACCGGTCCGCCGTGCGCGCGACGGGGGAGCGTCTCGTCGCGAGCGTCGAGACGGCGGAGATGACGCACGGCGCGGTCGTCTTCGGGAGACATCCGAAACGGCTGCACGACGCGGACAGCGATGCCGCGCTCCTCAGCACCTGGGTCGGTGGTACCGCAGACGAGTTGCTCCGCGTCGCCGACGGCGGAGGTTGGGCGCGCGCAGCACGGTGGATCGCGTCCGGGGCCGTCTCCGCCGTACCCCCGTGGGCCCACGACTCCCGCCGTCCGGAGTCGGCGCTCGGCGAGCTGATGCTGCGCAGCGACTGCACGGAGGTGGCCGCTGCCGGGGCGCTCCTGCTGCAGGTCGGTCGCGACGCGCAGACGCTCGCGTCGACGTCGGGACCGTCTCGGAGCGCCGTCCTCCGGTCGATCCAGGACGGACTCCAGCAGCTCGCCTCCGACCTCGACATCGATCTCCCCCGCCAACGCCTCGTCAACGAGGACGCGGGTGCCGCGTCACGTCCCACGACCTCGTCGAGCGACCTGCCGGGATCGCTGGCCACCCTGGTCCGCCCCACCCTCTTCCGCTCTCGGGTCTACGACGTCGTCAAGGACGCGTTCGTCGCCGCGCACGGTGCCGGCGGTGCGACACACGACGTACTGGGCTTCCTGACCGAGTGCTCGTTGTCCAAGCCGTTCCGCGCAGCGCTCCAGGCCGCTCGCGCGGCAGACCGCAGCGTGGACGCACACGTCGGGCGCAGCGGACTGCCCGTCGGGGCCACCACGGCGCCACCCACGATCTCCGCGTTCGTGCAGACCGCGCACGCCCACGACGACCGGACAGCGGTCGTGAACCAACTCATGCCGGGGGTGGGCGGCGTGGTGGCCCGCTTCTGTGCGCTCGGAGACGCGCCGTCGACGCTGGTCCCGATGATCACCGGGTGGGTGGAGCAGCTCTACCCGGGTGCGGACGACGTGCGCTCGGTGCTGCCCGGGGTCGACGTCAACCCCTTGCAACGCGCCGCGGCCGCTGCCGTCCCGCCACTCCGAGGTGCGGACCTGGAAGAAGCGCTGCTCGGCATCGCGCTCACCCACGACCCGGAGACCGACGTGCTCGAGTTCGTCCGGAACGACGGCGCCCTCGTCGCGCCGGTCCCTCTCGGCATCGTCCCGGCGTGGACGTTCGAAGGGCCGGTCGGACTGCTGCTCGCGCTCGTCGACCCGTGGATCGACGGTTCCCGCATCACCCGTGAGTCGAACCCGATCCGGCGGGCAGGCCGCACGGAACGCCTGGAACGGCATCCTCGGCGCACCGACCGTTCGCTCGTCACCCGGCGCCAGACCTGGCGGGTGCCCGTCGACAGCATCCCGGTCCAGGGGAACTCGACACCTGGCGACTTCCTCACCGCCCTGCACGGGTGGCGGACCGCGAACGGGATGCCGGACGAAGTGTTCGTGCGGATCCACGGCGACGACCCGTTCGACGCGGACACGCGGAAGCCGATGTGGATGCGCTTCAGCAGCTGGTACACGGTCAGCGCGGTGTGGGCGTTGCTGCCGGGGCGTCACACCCTCGAGGTCCAGGAGAGCCTCCCGGTCCGCTCCGGCGCGGAACACGCAGTGGAGCACGTCATGACGCTCGGATGGCCGCGGCCGACGCCTGGTCCGCTCCGGGCCCGGCACGAGATCGCAGTGGAGTCGAGGAGATGAGCGGCACGTGGACGTACTGGAAGGTGTACGCGCCGACGGCGGAGATGGATCGGGTCGTCCTCGAACTCGCTGACCTCGTCGAGCGCATCGCCGGTGCCGCGACCTCCTGGCACGTCCTCCGCTACGCGGATCACTCCGGCCCGCACCTCCGCTTCAGGGCGTTCACCTCGCCGTCGAGCGCGGACGCCGTCCATGCCTCCCGGCACGAGGTGGGGCACCCGGTCCGCCTCGACCTGTACGAGCCGGAGGTCGACAAGTGGGGAACGAGCGGCGTCCGGCGTGCCGAGGAGCTGTTCACGACCTCGACGCTCCTCGCGGTCCACGCCATCAGGGAGCGGATGGACGTCGCGGACCTGCTCGTGCGACACACCGTGTCCGTCCTCGTGCCCGACCAGCGGACCCGCCTCGCTGTCCTCCGCACCCACGCGGCGTGGTGGCTGGGAGAGAAGTCGTCGGACGGCGGAGCGGTCGAGTCGAGCCTCGCAGCGCTCCGCGACGAACCCCCGCCGAACGTGCAGGACGGCGACCCGTGCAGCCACCGACTGCTGGGGCGCTTCGTCGACGGCCTCGCGGACGCGATGCGTCATGCCGGACCGGGACATCCGCCCGTGTACCACCTCCACCAGCACGTGCACCTCACGATGAACCGCCTCGGGCTCTCGCCACAACGAGAAGCCACTGCGGCCCTCAACGAACTGATCCGTCTCGAAAGGGCAGGCGTCGAACAAGGATGAACACCTCGCTCACAGCAGCAGCGCTCGACGTGGCCACCCAGAACGACGCGCAGTTCACGATCCCGACGATGCCACGCGTGGTCGCAGCCGTCCCGACGACGTGGTTGCAGGACCGGTACGTGATCGAAGGGGTCGTCTCACGGCGGGTGCTCCAGGGCCGGACGGTGCAGCGTCTCCTCCCGGATCTCCTTCCGCTCCTCGACGGGACGCGGACGTGGGGCGAGCTCGCAGCGGACGCCGGAGTGGCCGAGCCCACCATCCGTCAGGTACTCGGGATCCTGTACTCGGCGGGACTCCTGGAGGAGGGTGACGCACCGAGGCCGACCGGCGACCAGGCCCTCCACGACTTCCTCAGCAGGACCTTCGACGCGACTCGGCATCACCAGTCCGGCTCAGCCGCGCGGGCGGCGCTCGACGCAGCGACCGTCGGGGTCGTCGTCGACGACCAGGACTTCGCGTCGGAGGTCGTGGCTGCGCTGCGATCGAGCCACGTGCGGGTCATCCCGGTCGACGAGTTGCAGGACACCCCGCCGAGCCTCGCCGTCACGGTGGACCTCGACGGTGTCCGACCTGACGCGCAGATCTGCGCTTCGCTCCGCGCTCGCGGTGTCCCCGTGCTGCCCGTCACGCTCCGCGGAGCGGACGTGAGCATCGGCCCCGTCAGCTACCCCGACCACAATCCGTGCCCGGACTGCACGGAAGCGGGGCTGCAGGTGCTCGGAGCACACCGAGACGTCCCCGGCGAGCAGGTTCCGCTGCGCGGACTGCTCCCGGCCTGCATCGTCCAGGAGGCAGTCCTCCTGCTCGCTGGGGTCGGCACCGCCCGGACGGTCTCCGAAGCGATCGTCATCGGCGGCGATCCGCTCAGTACGCGCTTCGAGTTCGTCGTCCGGCGGCCGGGGTGTCGGACCTGTGGCACGGGCGAGTCGGACTCCGACGGCGGGATCGCCTTCGCCTTCGAGGAGTCCGTGGCCTTCCCTCCCGCGCGTCTGACGAAGCCACGGACGCACCAGCAGCACTTCGAACCCGCGAACATCGCGTTGAGCCTCGAGCAACGGCCTGCCGAAGGCGAGTGGTTCCCGCTCCCGGTCGATCTCGAGGTCGACCGACCGACCGGGGCCGCCGCATCGCTTGCGCACGTCCTCGCTTCCGGCTTCGCGCTGAAGCCGCCTCACCTCGCAGAAGCAGGCAAGGTGCGCCGGTGGGCTCCGACGGGCGGTAACCTCGGCTCCCCGCAGGCGTACTTCACCACTCGCGACGTCCCCGACGTCCCCGACGGACGATGGATGTACCGCGGGGACGCCTACGCCGCGTGTCGCCTCGGCGACGCTGACGACGGCGATCCCGGCGTCGAGCTCGTCGTGGTGAGCGAGATGTACCGCGTGTGGAAGAAGTACAACACCTTCTCCTACCGCATCGTCGCGCTCGACGCCGGCGTCGCGATGGCCCACGTCGCCGTCGCGGCGACAGGTCTCGGGCTGCCGACGACCAACCACCTCGGATGGGTGGCAGCCGAACTGCAGTCCCGCTACGACCTCGACGACAGCGAGCAGATGGTGACCGGGAAGCTCACCATCGGAGGCCTCCGATGACCGACCGCATCAGCATCGTCAGCGACCTCCGCACCGCGGCCGACGCCAGCGCGCAGCGCGTCGGATCTGCGCCGCAGCCGGTGTCGGCAGTCCCGGGCTCCCGGGAGCTCGGCCGGGCGATGCGGTACCGGTCCGCCACGACGCACTTCGTCGACCAGCCCGTCGAACGGCGCCACGTCGACGCCTCGGCGGCCGCCATGACCACGATGGACGCCGGTCTCTGGGGCGACGCAGCGCACAGCTCGCCGCTCCGCGTCCTGGTCGCCTGCCGACGGGTCGCGGGCGTGCAGCCTGGTCTGTACGAGTACGTCGACGGGGGGCTGCTCCGCCTCGACGGGGATGCCGAACCGCTCCGGATGCGCGAGATGGTGTTGCAGCCCGAGTTCGCTGAGGCAGGCGCCATCCTCCTGGCCGTCGGGAACCTCGCAGGGATGACGAGCCGCTTCGGCGCCCACGGCCACAGGATGCTGCTGAGCAGAGGAGGAGCCGCGTGCGAAGCAGCATGGCTCACCGCGGTCCGGTTCGGACTCGTCGGGAGCATCTTCGCCGGTTTCCTCCCCGGCGCGCTCCGCCAGCGCACCGGCATCGACGGCAGTTCTGACCTGCAACTCCTCGCACTGGCGATCGGCGCTGCGGCATGAGCGTCCACCCGCGGGAGCGGTTGGTCCCGGAGCTGTTGCATCCGTTGCGGCTCTCCATCGTGGCGAAGATCGTCGGAACGCACAGCATCACCTTCCGGGAGCTGCGGGACGATCTGGGTGTGTCGGACGCGGCGCTGAGCCGGCACTGCTCGAACCTCGAGGCAGCAGGTCTGGTGAGCGTCACGAAGACCTTCATCGGGAAGACCGCGCGGACCCGGTTGAGCATGACGACGGACGGTGAGGTCCGGTGGCAGTCACACCGAACTGCGTTCTGCGAGCTGATCGGCGTGGACACCGGACCGCTCTCGGCAACGGAGCCGACCGGCGACGCCGCCCCTGCGGACGACGCAACGCCGCATCCGCATCGGCGCGCCCGATCCTGACGTGGCTCGGACGAGCGAGGCACGGACACCAGCTCGATCCTGACCGGCACCGGCACCGGCGCGGACGTCGGAAGGGTCGGCCGCTTCGTCTCGCCGCAACGCGGTCCGGCGGTCGCCTGCGCTCCGGCGCCGGGCGGTCTCACGCGCCGGCTCCGCCGTCCACCGGGATGCTCGCCCCGGTCACCATCGACGCACGGTCACTGAGCAACCAGGCGGCGACCTCGGCGACCTCCTCCGGACGCGCCATCCTGCCGAGGGGGACCGACGCGTTGATCTGCTCGGTGATGCCCGGCGTCGCGGCCTCCCACTCCTCGATCATCTCGGTCTCGGTGCCGCCCGGCGTGATGCCGTTCACCCGGATGCCCTCGGGCGCCCAGGTCACGGCGGCCGTCTCGGTGATGCTGTTCAGCGCGCGCTTCATGGCGCCGTAGGCGGGGAGTGCGGGGTTCGCGCGGCGGCTGCCGATGCTCGAGGTGTTCACGATCGATCCGCCACCGGACCGGCGCATCAGTGCTGCCTGGGCGTTCATCGCGATCCAGTGCCCGCGGAAGTTGACCGCGAACTGGGTCTCGACGTCCTCGTCGCTCGTGGTGTCGAGCGGGCCGGGCTGCTGGATCGCGGCGCCGTTGTTGAAGGCGCCGTCGAGCCGTCCGTGCAGGGTGTCGACGTGGTCGACGGCCGCCCGGATGCTGACGGGGTCCGCGAGGTCGAGTGCGACGGCGTCCGCGGTACCGCCGGTGCTGCGGATGTCGGTGACGAGGGTGTCGAGGGCGTCGGTGCTGCGGGCGGCGAGGACGACCGCGGCGCCCTCGCGAGCGAAGAGCCTCGCGGCGGCGGCACCGATGCCGCGGCTGGCGCCGGTGACGAGGACGACCTTGCCGGCGAGCAGGTCGAGGGAACGGGGTGCGGTGAGTTCGGTCATGGCATCAGCGTCGATCCGTCAGGAGTGCCCGATCCAGGTACAGCCGGTACCAGGACGTCGTCGGAGGCGCGGGGGAGGATCGGGGCATGGACAAGCAGGAGCTCGCCGCGTTCCTCCGCTCCCGCCGGGAGCGGCTGCGGCCGGAGGACGTCGGGCTGCCGTCGGGTACGCGTCGGCGGACGCCGGGTCTCCGCCGTGAGGAGGTGGCGGTCCTCGCCCACATCTCCACGGAGTACTACGTGCGGCTCGAGCAGGGGCGCGCTCCGCGGCCGTCGGCGGAGGTCCTGTCCGGCATCGCCGGCACGCTCCGACTCACGGACGCCGAGACCGACCACCTGCACCTGCTCGCCGGGACCGCCCGGGCACGGACCGGGACGCTCCGACGCGAGGTCCGACCGAGCATCCTGGCCTTGATCGAGCGGCTGCCGCAGACGGCCGCGATCGTGCTCGCCGCGGACTTCGAGGTCCTCGCGTGGAACCCGCTCGCCGCTGCACTGATGGAGGACTTCGCCCTGCGCGACCGCGCCGGACGGAACCTGGCGCGTCAGGCCTTCCCGATCACCGGGTCGGACCAGCCCACGGACCCGCCGTACGGCATCTCGGACGGCGCCGAGTTCCAGCACCACGTCGTGATGCGCCTGCGGACGACCCTGGCGGAGCACCCTGCGGACGAACAGGTCGTCGCACTCGTCGACGAGCTCCGGTCGGGGAACCCCGAGTTCGCCCGACTCTGGGACCGACACGACGACGTGCAGCCGGCACCGATGCTGACGAAGACCTTCCGCCACCCGGCCGTCGGACCGGTGACGGTGGACTGCGACACGCTCGCGCTCACCGACGCCGACCAGTTCCTGGTGCTCTACACCGCGGCGCCCGGGTCAGCGGGTGCGGACGCCCTGGCCCTGATCGGGATGCTCGACGGACAGCGCGCACGCTGACCACGGGCAGGCCGTGCGGCGCGGACCACCGCGCCGCCGTCGTGGACCGACGCAACGTCTCCTCCGCTCGGGGCATGGGGATGAACCGGGACCGACGTCTGGCCGTGATCGTCGGGAGCCTCGTGGGGGTGCTCGGCGGCGTCGGGCTGATCGCTGCGGGCGCTCTCCACTTGATCGGCTCGTAGCGCGGGCCGGACCGGACGCGGGTCGGCTCGCCACAGCCGGACGGGAGGCGCGGTGCCGGCCCGCCCCGCGCCTCCCGTCCGGACGTGGTCACGCCGCGCTGCCCGCGCCCTTCCGTCGCGCCCGCCCTGCCGACCGCGGCGGGTGCTGTCGCAGGTGCCCGCTGATCCGCCCCAGGACGTCAGCCAGCTGCGCTGCGTCCTCGTCACTGACGTGCGCGAACAGCAGCTCGTGCACCGTCGCGATGTGCCCGGGCAGCACGGTCGAGAGGGCGTCTCGCCCGGCGTCGGTCAGGGAGACCACGGTGCTCCGCTCGTCGTCGGGTGACGGTCCCCGCGTGACGAGCCCGCGCTGCTCGAGCACCTGCGCCTGGTAGGTCAGGCCGCTGCGGCTGTAGACGACCCCGTCCGCCAGGTCCGTCATCCGCAGCCGCCCGTCCGGCGCGTCGCCCAGTCGGGCGAGCACCTGGAACTGCACGGAGCTGAGTTCGCCGGCGTCGCGGAGCTGCTGCTCGACCGCCGGGCGCAGCAGGGCCGCGACCTCGGTGAACGACAGGTATGCGCCGAGCTGGGTCGGAGTGAGTGCCGACGGGGGAGAGGCCATGCGTCGATCCTACCTGTTGCTTCGAACTCGAAGCAGGTGTACGGTCGACCCATCGCTTCGAATTCGAAGCAAACGATGAAGGGGAAGACCATGGACGAGAACACGATGCGGGCCGTGCGGTTCCACGAGGTGGGCGGCCCGGAGGTCCTGCGGACCGAGGACGTCGAGCGCCCTGAGCCGGGCACGGGCGAGGTGCTGGTGCAGGTCGCCGCCTCCGCCTACAACGCGGCCGACAACGGCATGCGCGGCGGGTTCCTGCCGATCCCGGTCCAGCTGCCGCACGTGCCCGGGTACGACGTCTCCGGCACGGTCGCGGCGCTGGGCGAGGGCGTCGAGGGCCTCGCCGTCGGCGACGCGGTGGTCGGGTTCCTCCCGATGGAGCGCGACGGCGGTGCCGCCGAGTACGTCGTGACACCCGCGGAGGCACTGGCCGCCGCCCCGACGAGCGTCCCGCTGGTGGACGCCGCGGCGCTCCCGTCCGTGGCGCTGACGGCCTGCCAGGCCCTGTTCGACGAGGGGCGCCTCGAGGCGGGCCAGCGCGTGCTGATCAACGGCGCCGGTGGCGTGGTCGGGAAGTACGCGATCCAGCTCGCCGTCCGTGCCGGTGTGCACGTGGTCGCCACCGCGAGCCCGCGGAGCGCCGACGCGGTCCGCGCCGCCGGAGCACAGCAGGTCGTCGACCACACCACGACGGACGTCCTCGCGGCGCTCGACCAGCAGGTGGACGTGCTGCTCAACCTCGCGCCGATCGAGCCGGAGCGGTTCCGGGCGCTCGTCGCCGCCGTGCGTGACGGCGGGGCCGTGGTCAGCACGACCGCGTTCATGGCGACGCCGGACGACGAGTCCCGGGGCGTCCGCGCCGCGACGGTGTTCGTCCTGCCGGACCGTCAGCGACTGGCCGAGCTCGTCGCGCTCGTCGACGCCGGGCAGCTCACCGTCGAGGTCACCCGACGCATCCCGCTGGCGGAGCTCCCGGCGCTGCACGCCGAGGGCGCGGCCGGTCGGATCGCCGGCAAGGTCGTCGTCACCGTCTGAGGGACGACGACCGCCAGCCGGTCAGCCGATGGAGGACGCCGCGTCGACCGCGTGCTCGCCCGTGACGTACGGGGTGAGGTCGATCATCCGGTCGTCGACGCGGAAGACGTACCGGCCGACCTGCTCGACCACCGCGCTGCCGCCGAGCCAGTCGGCGGCCTCGGCACGCTCCTCCGGTCGGAGCCAGTCGACCGGGTCGGACGTCGACCGGAACCCGAGGACGGCCGCGGTGTCCTGCAGGGCCCGACGCTCGTCCGCGCCGAGCAGGTTGCGCTCACTCCGGAAGTAGACCGAGTCGGGGTCCACCTCGTACAGCCGCCGCATCCACACCCGGTTGACCGAGGCCACCAGCGCGTTGCGGGCGCCCTCGCCGGAGGGGTCGCCCACCCGCTCGGCGTTGTCCCAGAACGGCGCGACGTCCGGTCCGACACGGGCTCCGTCGAACACCCCGACCGAGGGGATCATCGGGACGCCGCAGCCGAGCAGGTAGACGTCGTCGCCGACGGTGGCCCGGATGTGCTCGATCGCCTGCCGGTAGGCCTGTTCGCGGGGCAGGTCGACGTGTCGGTGTCCGGCGATCGCCCCGGCGTACATGAAGTCGAGCTTCAGGTAGCCGTAGCCGTCCGTCGTGATCCGGTCGAACACGCCGCGGAGGTGGTCGAGCACCTCCGGGTTCGTCGTGTCGAGCGAGTGGTAGTACGACCCCCAGTTGTACCCGGAGACGAGCGGACGGCCGTCGTCACCGGCCACGAGCAGGTCGGGGCGCTCGGTGGCGATCGTCGATCCGGGCAGGGCGATCAGCGGCGCGAGCCAGATGCCCGGGCGGAAGCCGTGGCGCGCGATGGTCCGCGCCGTCGCGGCCATCCCGCTCGGGAAGTCCGGTCCGGCCGTCCAGTCGCCGACGATCGGCTCCCACCCGTCGTCCATCTGGAAGACATCGACCGGGTACCCCTCGAGGTCGGCGGCCGCACGCGCGATCCGGTCCTCGGTGATGTCCTCGTAGTACGAGTACCAGCTGCTCCACACGGTGCCGGCGCGGGCGGTCCGGCGACCGAACCGCTCGGCGACCCGGTCGGCGTACGCGGCGAAGACGTCCTGCTCGGCGCCGTACGCGACGAACCACTCCGCGTCGTCGTGCTCGCTCCTCGCCCACAGGACGTTGCGGTCGGCGCCGACCCGCGGGGTGCCGAGCCCGAGCGCCCCGACGAGCAACGTCCCGCCGTCCGGACCGGTCACCGCGCCCACGGCACTGCCGGAGTGTGCGTGCGGTGTCTCGTTCGCAGCGTCGTCGGCGGTGAGCAGCCGTTCGGGGCTGTCCTTGATCCCGATGGTGTCGCCGTCGACACCTGTCCATCCGCTCGGACTCCACGAGTTCCAGCCGTGCCGGTAGAACTCGGCCGCGGGACCGGAGGTGTGGAGCAGCGCGACGGGACCGGCCGGGACGATCCACCCGTCCGCCGTCCGGCGGGGTGCTCCGGAGACGTTCGCGGGGACCCGGAGGCCGTCGAACTCGAACGTGAACTGCACTGCTGGGCTCCTCGTGGGGTCGGTACGCGATGTCGGTGCGCGGTGTCAGCGTGCGGCGGCGCTGGAGCTGGTCGCCGCGAGCACGTCCGCGGCGAACCGCTCGGGGATCGGTGCCCCGGCCCGACGCATCGCGACCAGGACGCTGCCGACGGTCGGATCGTGGCGGGGCTCGACGAGCTCGAGGTTCGTGTCCTCGGCGGACAGGGCGCTGGCGAACGCCTCGCGGAAGCGCGGCGCCCGGAAGAGCCCGCCGGAGTACGACACCGGAACGGTCTCGCCGGCGGGGAAACCGAGCGCGCGGACCGTCGTGCCGACCAGGGTCGTGAGCTCGGCTGCGGCGCGGTGCAGGATCTCGGCAGCCGCGTCGTCGCCGGCGTCGGCGGCCGCGACGACCACCTTCGCCAGGTCGGCGACGGTCCCGCGGTCCGCCCCCCACTCGTCCATGACGACGCCGATCAGGTCGAGGTCCTCGGTCACCCCGACCCGCTCGCGGACGAGTGCGTGCAGCGGACCCCGGGGCAGTCGGCCGTCGGCCATCCGGGAGAAGGCGTTGAGCCCCTGGACGGCGACCCAGTACGCGGACCCCTCGTCGCCGAACACCTCGCTCCAGCCGCCGACGCGGTGTGCGGTGCCGTCGCGCTCGCCGTAGGCCATCGACCCGGTGCCCGCGATCACGTTCACGCCGTCCCGCCCGGCCAGGGAACCGGCCCAACCGCCGACCATGTCGTTGCCGCAGGAGTACCGGTCGTGTCCGAGCACCGCGGCGGGGAGGGCGTCGAGCACCGGGGTGTCCCGACTCGACTCCCCGTGTCCGGGGATGCCGAAGTGCGCGGACGTGATGTCCGCCGGGGTGATGCCGGCCGCCGACGTCACCGCGTCGACGCCCGCACGGACGACGTCGCCGACGAGTCCGGTCCCCGCGTCGAACCAGGAGGAGGTCGGCTGCCGCGACTCGGCGAGCGTGGTGCCCTCGCCGTCGGTGAGCAGGAACGCGGTCTTGGTGCCACCGCCGTCCATGCCGAGGAAGACCGTCATGGCCGCGCGACTCCCCCGCGGTGGTCGTGGATCGTCACGCCCTGCACGACGCGGTTGACCGTGCCGCCCGGGAACGGGTTGTCCGGCGTGCAGCCGTGCGCGACCGACGTCGCGAGGGCGAGGAGCTGCGCGAAGCCGACCAGGGCGACGCTGCGGAACGCGTCGTCGAGCCCCGCCAGGCCGTCGAGCGGGAAGGAACGCTCGTCGTCCGCGTCTCCGCCGACCGAGACGACCCGCACGGTCCCGTCCCCGCGCAGCTCGCGGAGGATGTCCGCGTCGTACCGCGCCGTGTACGGGTCGGCCGAGCCGTAGACGACCACCAGGGTGTGTGCACCCGCGACGGCCTTCGGGCCGTGCCGGAAGCCGAGCGGGGTGTCGAAGAACGACACGACCCCGCCCGCGGTGAGTTCGAGCAGCTTCAGCGCGGACTCGCGTGCCAGGCCCTGCAGCGCGCCGCTGCCCAGGTAGACGACGCGTTCGGTGCCCTCGGCGAGCGAGGCGATCCGTGCCTCCAGGCCGGCGATCGTCCGCGCCGCCGCGACCAGCGCGCCGGTGCCCGCCACGAGCTCCGGCCGGAAGGCCAGGAGGACGGCGAGGAGCATCGTGGAGAAGCTCGACGTCATCGCGAAGCCGGTGTCGTTCGTCTCGGCCGGCATGTCGAGGACGAAGGACCGGTCCTGCCCGCGGTGCTCGCGGGCGAGGGAGCCCGCGGGGTCGCAGGTGACGACCAGGTGGTGCGCACCCGGCGCGACGTCGTCGACGACGCGGGTCGCTGCGACGCTCTCCGGGCTGTTGCCGGAGCGGGCGAAGGAGACCAGGAGCACCCGGCCCGGGTCGCCGAGCGAGCCGTGCGGGTCGGCCACGATGTCGGTCGTGGCGATCGACTCGACGCGACGGCCGATGTGGCGGCGGAGGTCGACGCTCGCGATGTCCCCGACGAAGGCCGAGGTGCCGGCCCCGGTGAGCACGATGCGCAGGTCCGGGTCGGCGAGCAGCGGCTGCAGGAAGGCGTCGAGCGCGGCACGGCTGTCGTCGAGCGACGCGACGAGGCGCTGCCAGCTCTCGGGCTGCTGCAGGATCTCGCGGTGGGTCGCGGTCTCGTCGGCGCGGACGGGGGCGGTCGTGGTCACAGGGACTCCTTGCTGGTGGTGGTGGCGACCGCGGCGGCGAGACGCTCGCGCGGGGCGACGGCGGCGGCGTACGGGCGCAGGACGTCGCGGACCCGGTCGAGCACGATGTCCTCGGCGCGGTTCGGCAGCAGACCCTCGCGGACCCGCTCGTACTGCACCGGCAGGTACTGGCTCAGCAGCGGGAGCGGGATGCCGACCTCGTCGAGGCTGTGCAGGAGCGCCTCGGTCGCGGCGGTGATCTCCGGGTCCGGCCAGTAGTAGCGCATGCGGTCGCTGTAGCTGTAGGTGCGGGCGATGCGCCGCTCGTGCTCGTCGCCCTCGTAGTAGCGCTCCCACCGGCCCGGCTCGGCGAGCATGCGGCGCTCGACGACGCCGCGCAGGTCGGTGGCGGAGCCGTCCGGCACGAGCTCCGACTCGAGGGCGTCGAGGGCGAACAGCGCCTCGCGGAGCCCGAAGGTCAGACCGGGGCCGACCTTGAGCACCGCCCAGTGGTCGTCGACCAGGGCACGGAGCGCCTCGGGCGTCTGGTAGTCGGTCGAGTGCGCCTCGTACACGAGTCCGGGCGTCGCCTCGATGACCTCCTGCAGGGCGGCCGTGGCCTCGGGGACGTAGTCGATCACCTGCAGGTGGTCGAACTCGACCGCGGGCTGCACGACGAGGGCGACGACGCGCGGCCACACGTCGGCGAGCCCGGCGCGCTCGAACGCGGCGCGGTGCACGTCCAACGTGCCGACCGCTGCCGTCGCCGGGGTCGGCACGAGGTCGTGGAGCGTCTCCTTCGCCCCGCCGGGGGTCGGGACCTCGGTGCCGATGACGTAGACGATGCCGTCGCGGTCGATCCCGGCGTCGGTGGCGGCGGACTCCGCGGCGGCGAGCAGCACCGCGGCCCGCTCGGCGACGACCGCGTCGGTCAGCGGAGCGGTCTCGCCCTGCAGCGGCATGCTGCAGTCGAGGTGGATCTTCGTGTACCCGGCGGCGACGTAGGCGCGGACGAGGTCGACGGCGAGCGGCATGGCCTCGTCGGCCGGGCGCTCCTGCCACGTGTTCGGGCCGAGGTGGTCGCCGCCGAGGACGAGCCGGTCGGCCGGGAAGCCCTCGGCCTCGGCGAGCTCGAGCACCGCCGCGCGGAAGTCCGCGGGTGTCATGCCCGTGTAGCCGCCGAACTGGTCGACCTGGTTCGAGGTCGCCTCGACGAGCAGGGGTGCGTCGTCCTCGAGCGCCTGGCGCATCGAGGCCCGCAGGACGTAGGGGTTCGCCGAGCAGACCGAGGTGATGCCCTCACCGGATCCGGCACGGTGGCGAGCGACGAGCGCAGTGATGGGGTTCACGTGGTTCTCCTGGTGCGTGCGCCGCGGTCGGCGGCGCTGCCGACGCGGCACCGTCCGGCGCCGCGTCCGGTCTCAGTGTCGGCAACGACCGATCAGTTCCGCTGCCGTAACGATCACTCCGGTCATTCGCAGTGATCGTTCTGTCGCATGATGGGGCCATGGACAACGACACCCCGGACGTCGGCCGCAAGCGGCGGGACCGGATGCGGGACATCCTCGAGCGGGTGCGCGAGCAGGGGTCGACGAGCACGGACGAGCTGATCCGCGCCTGCGGGGTCTCCGCGGCCACGGTCCGCCGCGACCTCAGCGAGCTCGAGGCACGCGGGCTCGTCCGGCGCAGCTACGGCCGGGTCGAGGCCGTGGGTGCGCTCCCGGAGCTGCCCGTCGTGATGCGGGCCTCCGAGGCCGACGCCGCCAAGCGCGCGGTCGGACGGCTCGCGGCCCGGCTCCTGCCCCCGGGGCGGCAGGCCGTCGCGGTCAGCGGAGGGACCACCACGCAGGAGGTCGTGCGGGCGCTCGGCGACCGGAACGGCCTGACCGTCATCACGAACGCCGTGACCATCGCGCTGGAGGTCTCGCGCAGTCCCCGTGTGAAGACGATCCTGACTGGCGGGACCCTCCGCGCCACCTCGCTCGAGGCGGTCGGCCCCCTGGCCGAGGCGGCGTTCTCCGCCTTCAAGGTGACGACGGCGTTCCTCGGCACGGACGGCATCAGCGCTGCCGGCGGCGTCACCACGCACGACGACACCGAGGCGCGGACGAACGGCGTGATGGTCACGCACGCCGACCGGGTGGTCGTGGTCTGCGACGGGTCGAAGGTCGGACGGCAGACGATGGCACGGATGGCCGACATCGGTGACGTGTCCGTCCTGGTGACCGACGAGCACGCCCCGCGCGAGGCGCTCGAGCAGATCGCCGCGGCGGGCGTCGAGGTCCTCATCGCCTGAGCACTGCGCACCCGAACGCGCACTCGTCCTGCGCGTTTCACGACGCTGCGTGGTGGTCGCGTCCGCCGCCCCCTACCGTGGGGCCCGGCCGGCGAACCCCGTCGAGGCCGCGCACCCGGACACCGCAGGAGCCCGTGTCGGGAAGCGCGCCCTCCCACCCCTCCGTGCCTTCTGCCACCGCAGGTGGTTCCGACCGCCGTCCCTCGGCGGTACCCCGAACGAAGGGCTTCCCGTGTCCCGCATCGTGTTCGTCGGCGCCGGCAGCGTCGTCTTCACCCGACAGCTGCTCGCCGACCTCCTCCGCTACGACGACCTCCCCGAGCTGGACCTCCGGCTGTTCGACGTCGACGAGCGCCGCCTCGCCGTCGCCGAGGCCACCGCCCGCCAGGTGAGCGAGCGCCTCGGGCGTCCGGTCACCGTCACGGCGACGACCGACCGCCGTCGCGCCCTCGCCGACGCCGACTTCGTCGTCGACATGGTGCAGATCGGCGGGATCGCGGCGACCCGGACCGACCTCGAGATCCCGGAGCGGTACGGCCTGCACCAGACGATCGGCGACACGACGGGGGTCGGCGGGGTCTTCCGTGCCCTCCGTACCTTCCCGTTCCTCACGGAGCTGACCGCGGACATGCGCGAGGTCGCCCCGGACGCGGTCCTGCTCAACTACACGAACCCGATGGCGATGAACATCTGGTGGGCGAACACCGTCGCGCCGGACATCACCGCGCTCGGGCTCTGCCACAGCGTCTACTGGACGGCACACGACCTCGCCGGACTCCTCGGCCTCGACGTCGAGCAGACCCGCTTCCGCGCAGCGGGCGTCAACCACCAGTCGTGGTTGCTCGAGTGGACGCACGACGGCGAGGACCTCTACCCCCTTCTCCGTGAGCGCATCCGGCAGGACCCGGAGCTCGAACGTCGCGTGCGGGTCGAGGTCTTCAAGCGGGTCGGCTTCTACCCGACCGAGACGAGCGAGCACTCCTCGGAGTACCTGTCGTGGTTCCTCCGCTCGCAGGAGCAGGTGGACCGCTTCCGCCTGCGGCCGCTCGAGTACGTCGGCATCTCCGAGGACAACGTCGCGGAGTTCGAGGCAGCCGAGCGCGACCTGGCGGCCGGCCGGCCCGTGCAGCTCGAGGAGGGCGCGTCGGAGTACGCCCCGCAGGTCATCCACTCGCTGGTCACCGGCACCGAGCGCGAGATCCACGCGAACGTCCCGAACGCGGGCCTGATCGACAACCTGCCGGCGGGCTGCGTCGTCGAGGTCCCGACCACCGTCGGCGCCGCTGGCATCGCACCGATCCCGATGGGGGCGCTCCCCGTGCAGGCGGCGGCGCTGAACCGGCCGTACGTCTCCGTGAACGAGCTCACGGTGCACGCCGCGCGGACGGGCGATCCCGTCGCGATCCGGCAGGCGGTGCTCATGGACCCGAACGCGTCGTCGACGCTGACACCCGAGCAGATCTGGGAGCTGTGCAACGACCTCGTGGTCGCCCACGGTGACCTGCTGCCGGAACCGCTGCGCGCGACGATCCCGGCTCGCGGGATCTGAGCTCGCGGGCCGACGCACCACTGACGACGAAGGAGTCCGCAGTGACACGCACCAGGACCAGCTCCGCCCGCCGCCGCACCGCACGACGTCGCACCGCACGCACGGCACTCGCCGTCGCGATCGCGGTCGCCGCGTCGGTCCTCACCGGCTGCGCACCGCAGGGCACCACCGTGCTCGACACCACCGCACCGGTCCACCTCACCATGTGGTCGGGGCAGAGCGACGAGGCGGCGAAGCTCCTGCAGGGGCTCGTCGACGAGTACGAGGACGCGCACCCGAACGTGACGATCGACATGTCCTCCGGGGCCTCGTCGACGGACGAGCTGCTGCAGAAGCTCGCGGCCTCGTTCGCCGGGAACGACTCACCCGACATCTCGTACACCTTCGGGTCGTGGGCGAGCCAGCTCGAACGGTCCGGGCGGACGCTCGACCTGCGCGCCGAGGCCGAGGACCCGGACACGCACTGGGACGAGTTCTCCCCGGCGGCCCGCGGGACCGCGCAGCCGACCGGGCGGAAGGTGATCGGCTTCCCCGCGGTCGTCGACAACATCTCGCTCTTCTACAACAAGACGGTCTTCGACGCCGCCGGCGAGCCGTACCCGACGGCGGACTGGGACTGGTCGGACTTCCGTCGCACCGCGAAGGCGTTGACGGACCGGGACAGCCAGACCTTCGGCTACGGCTACTCGGTGTCCGGCAGCGAGGAGACCACCTGGCAGATGTGGCCGCACCTCTGGCAGAACGGCGGCTCGATCCTGTCCGAGGACGGCGAGCACGCCGCGTTCGACTCGACGGCCGGCGTCGACGCCCTGTCGTTCATGCGGTCCATGGCCGTGACCGACCGCAGCGTGTACCTCGACCAGACGGACACCAAGTTCGCGCAGCTGTTCGAGAGCGACCGCGTCGGCATGATCACCTCCGGTCCGTGGGAGCTCTCCGCCCTGAAGACCGCCGGGACGTCGTACGGCGTGGTGCGGCTCCCGGGGACGGACGGCGACCACCAGACGGTGTCCGGACCCGACCTCTGGACCCTGTTCGACAACCACGACGTGAACCGCGCGTACTGGGCGAAGGACTTCACGAAGTGGCTGACCTCGCCCGCGCAGGACGAACGGTTCAACGTCGCTGTCGGCAACCTGCCGCTGCGGTCGAGCGAGGCCGACAGCCCGGCCTTCCGGGAGCAGGTCGCAGCCCTGCCCGGACTCGACGTCATCCAGGCGAACTCCGCGAACGCGAAGCAGGTCCGTCCGACCCTGCCCGGCTACAACGGCCTGTCCGAGGCCTTCGGCGACGCGGTGTCCCGCGTGCTGCAGGGCGAGGGCGAACCGGCCGAGGCACTCCGGCAGGCGACCGTCGCCGCCGACAAGGCACTCCGTCAGGGCTAGGAGGCCCCCGTGACCACTCCCGCACTCCGTACCCGTCCGACCACCGGCGCTGCCGGCGCCCCGGAGCCGCGTCGACGACGATCGGCCGCCGCCCGCGAGGGCCTCGCCGGCTGGGGCTTCGTCGGCCCGGCCCTGGCGGTCGTGCTCGGCCTCACGATCTTCCCCGGGGTCTGGGCGCTCGTCCTCTCCTTCCAGCGCTGGGACGGCTTCAGCCCGCCGTCCTTCGCCGGCATCGAGAACTACCAGGACCTGGCCACCGACGCGAGCGCGCTCGCGGCCGCCGTGCACACCCTGCTGTACACGGTCCTGTTCGTCCCCGCGTCCCTGCTGCTCGGGCTCGCCCTGGCCGTCGCCCTGAACCGGCGCATCCGGTTCATCGGCCTGTACCGCACGGCGATCTTCGTGCCGTTCGTGGCCTCGGCCGCGGCGACGGGCATCCTGACCACCTACCTGTTCAGCCCGCAGTTCGGCATCGTCAACACCGTGCTGCGCGTGCTGCACGTGCCGCCGCAGGGCTGGCTCGAGGACCGCTCCGAGGCGATGGTGGTGATCGTCATCATGTCCCTGTGGGGGCAGGCGGCCTTCACGACCGTCATCTACCTCGCCGCACTGCAGGACGTCCCCGGCGACGTGCTCGAGGCAGCGCGGATCGACGGCGCGAACACCTGGCAGACCTTCTGGCGCGTGGTCTGGCCGCAGCTGGCGCCGGTCACCGCGTTCGTCGGGATCTACCAGACCCTGCAGGCCGTGCAGCTCTTCGACCTCGTCTACGCGACCACCCGCGGCGGACCCCTCGACGCCACCCAGACGATCGTCTACTACCTGTGGAAGACGGCCTTCCAGAACCTGCAGTTCGGCTACGGGTCCGCCATCGCCTACGGCATGTTCTTCGTCACCCTCACCGCGACCGTGATCGTCACGGTCGTGCAGCGCCGAGCCGGAAGGAACGCGGCACGATGACCGTCGAGACCCGAGTCCTCGAGACCCCGAACCGGCGGTCCGCCGTCGCGGCACCGACGGGACGCCCCGCGCCCCGCCGTCGACGTCGCCTGCCGTTCAGCCCGTGGCACCTCCTGCTCGCACCGGTGGCACTCCTGTTCCTGCTGCCGTTCGTCGAGATGTTCCTCACCTCGCTCGAACCGGCGTCGGAGATCAACAAGTTCCCGCCGTCGTTCCTCCCGACGCAGTTCACCCTGTCGGGCTACACGCGCCTGTTCGCCGAGTCGGACATCCTGCACTGGCTCCTCAACACGGTGATCGTGTCGGCGTCCGCGATCGTCTCGCACCTGGTGCTGTGCTCGCTGGCCGGCTACGGGTTCGCACGACTGCGGTTCCCGGGGCGGACGTTCGGGTTCCTGGCGATCCTCGCGACGATCATGATCCCGTCGCAGCTCCTCATGATCCCGACCTACGTCATGTTCGCGCGGCTGCACCTCGTGGACAGCCTCGGCGCCGCGATCGTGCCGTGGCTCGCGTCGGCGTTCGGCATCTTCCTGATGCGGCAGTTCTTCCTCTCCCTGCCCGCCGAGCTCGAGGAGGCCGGCCAGATCGACGGGTGCTCGCGCCTGCAGGTGTTCTTCCGGATCGTCCTGCCCCTCGCCCGTCCGGCGCTCGCGACGCTCGCGATCTTCACCCTGCTCGGGTCCTGGAACGACCTGGTCTGGCCGCTCGTCGCGATCAACGACGCGGACTCGTTCACGCTGCAGCTCGGTCTGACGAACTTCCAGGGCGCGCGGCGGACCGACTGGTCGCTGCTGATGGCGGGGAACGTGGTCGCGACGCTGCCGCTGATCCTGCTCTTCCTGGTGGCGCAGAAGCAGTTCGTCGCGACGATGGCGTCGGCCGGCCTGAAGGGCTGAGCGGCACGATCGACGGGAGGCACGGTGCCCACGGGCACCGTGCCTCCCGTCGTCCGTGCGGGCGGTCCGGGAGGCGCGTGTCGGCCCGGCACCGTGCTGCCGGACGGCGCGGTGTGCCGGACGGGAGGCGCGGGTCCGGTCGGTGGCGAGCCTCCCGTCGTGCGTCCGGACGGTCGGGAGGCGCGTGTCGGCCCGGCACCGTCCCTCCCGTCCGGCGGTCCCACCGGGCACGACGAAGCGCCCCTCGGATCCCGAGGGGCGCTTCGTCGTCGTTCGGCCGTGTCAGCCACCGCTCACTTCAGGCCGGAGGACGCGAGCCCGTCGATCACCCGCCGCTGCAGCACGATGAACAGGACCAGCACCGGGGCCATCGCCATCAGGCTCGCCGCCATGAGCAGGGGGTAGTCGATCGTCCGGTCGCTGGACAGGGTCGCGAGCCCGGCGGCGAGCGGCATGTCCTCGGCGCGGGTGGAGACCACCAGCGGCCAGAGCAGCTCGTTCCACGACCACAGCACCGTCGTGATCGCGAGCACGCTGATCGACGGACGTGCGAGCGGCAGCATGATCCGCCAGAAGGTCTGGAACGGGTTCGCGCCGTCCATGCGCGCCGCCTCCTCGAGCTCGGCGGGCATGTTGAGGAAGGCGGTGCGCATGAGGAACGTGCCGAAGGCGCTGAACAGGCCGGGTGCGACGATGCCGGCCAGGGTGTCCAGCCACCCGAGGCCCTGCACGATCTGGTACTGCGAGATGAGGTAGACCTGCGACGGCACCAGCAGGATCGAGAGCACGATGCCGAGGATGACCGCGCGTCCGCGGAAGCGCATGCGGGCGAAGGCGTAGCCGGCGAGCGTGCACAGCACGATCTGCGCCAGGGTGCGGATCAGGGTCACCCAGATCGAGGTCGCGAGCTGGTCGAGGAAGGGGAGCCGCTCGAAGACCCGGGCGAAGTTGCCCCACTGCAGCTCGCCGGGCCAGAACGTCGGTGTCGGCGAGGTCACCTGCGCGTTCGTGGACAGCGCCATGATGATCTGCCAGAGGAACGGGAACGCCATGACGAACCCGCCGATGCCGAGCACCACGTGGATCCACCAGTGGCTGCCACCGCGGCGACCGGGCCGCGACGCGGCCTGTGCGCGGGTGCGACCCGCGGCCCTCGTGGCCGCCGCGACCTTGCTGCCGCGCGCGTCGATGATGCCGGTCATGACTGGACCCACTTCCGCTGGACCCGGAACTGCACGACGGTGATGATGCCGATGAGCACGAAGATCACCATCGCGATGGCAGCCGCGAAGCCCTTGTCGTTGTCGATGAACCCGGCGTTGTAGAAGTAGAAGACGAGGGACATCGTCTCCGGGATGACCGGGTTGGTGGAGCCGAGGATGGCGTAGAGCAGGTCGAACAGCTGGAAGCTCGAGATCGTGGTGACCACCAGCACGAAGAAGATGCTCGGCGTCAGCAACGGCACGGTGAGCGAGCGGAACTGACGCCAGCGGCTCGCACCGTCGAGCTCGGCCGCCTCGTACAGCTCGGGCGGGATGTCCTTCAGCCCAGCGCCGAGGATGATCATCGAGAACCCGAGCGACGACCACAGGCCGACGAGGGACACCGCGACGAGCGCGAAGCCCGGGGTGGAGATCCAGTACGGGCCGTCGATCCCGAAGCGGCCGAGGAACCAGTTCACGATGCCGAAGTCGCCGTTGAACATGATGCGCCAGACCAGGGCGATCGCGGCCGGCATCGCCACGTAGGGCAGGAAGAAGAGCACCCGGTAGAACTGTGCGAACCGCAGGCCCGGGGTGTTGAGCAGGCTCGCGAGCCAGACCGCGATCGGGATGCCGAGCAGGACGATCACCGTGTAGACGATCGTGTTGACGAGCGACTGGTACAGCTGCGGGTCGGTCAGCAGGCGGCCGTAGTTCGCGAGCCCGGTGAAGGTGGCGCCGCCGAAGACACCCCAGCTCGTGAACGAGTACCAGAAGGTCTGCAGGATCGGCCAGATGAAGAACGTGCCGACGCCGATCAGCAGCGGGAGCACGAACAACCACGGCCAGATGCCGTCGGTGCGGTGGGCACGGGTCGATCGCGGCCGATCGTCGTGCTGGGGTCGGGACGGCGGAGACGGCCGGGTCGCCGTCGTCTGCCGGGTGGTGGTCGTCATCGGGTCGCTCCTACGCCGGGGCGGGCGGATCAGGGGGTGCGGGTGTGGGTGCGGGGAGGTGGGTCCGGTGGGACGGACGACGCCGATCGACCGGGAGGACCCGGCCGATCGGCGTCACGGTCACTCCTTGGCGAGCGCGGCGTCCATCTCCTTCGCGAGCTCGGCCGTCACCTGGTCGACGGGTCGCGAGCCGTCGAAGGCGCTCGGCAGCAGGTTCGTCTCGAGGGTGTTCCACGCGGCGGTGTTCCTCGACACCGGCAGCGGCTTCGCGTAGTCGACCGCGTCGAGGAAGACCTGCAGGTCCGCGTCGGGCATCGTCTTCGTGAAGGCGTCCTGCGTGCCCTCGTAGGCCGGGATCACCGCGCCCATGTCACCCTGCTGCTGCTGGGCCGGCTTGCTCGCCAGGTACGCCTGCAGTGCCTGGGCGGCCGCCTTGTTCCCCGACCCCTCGGCGACGACGTTCGAGACGCCGTGGATGACGGTCGCCTGCTCCTTGCCCTTCGGCAGCGGGTAGACGACGACGTCCTGCTCCATGTCGGTTCCGATCAGCGCCGACCGGAACCAGCTGCCGCCCTGGTACATCGCGAGCTTGCCGGAGGTGAACCACTGGTCCGCCGTGGTGTCGGTCAACTGCTTGATCGTCGGCGAGGCGCCGGAGGCGATCAGGTCCGTCCAGAAGCGGATGCCCTCCTGAGCAGCCTTCGTGTCGTACTCCGACTTCCCGTCGTCGACGACGGACCCGCCGGCCTGGAAGATCGTGTCGTAGTAGGTGGTCTGTCCGTCCATGCCGCCGGCGGCGCCGTACGCGCCGTCGCCCTTGAGCTTCTGCGACAGCTCGGCGGCGGTGTCCTGGAAGTCCTGCCACGTCCAGTCCTTCGACGGCAGCGGCACGCCGGCCTTCTCGAACAGCGCCTTGTTCACCCAGACGCCGATCGTGTCGAAGTCCTTCGGGACGCCGTACTGCTTCCCGTCGTAGGTGTAGAGGTCGTCGAGCGCCTTCGAGTACTTCGACGGGTCGATCGCGCCCGACTCCACCGCTCCCGTGATGGGCGCGAGCTTGCCGTTGCCCGCGTAGAGCTGGAAGTTCGGACCGTTCATCCAGAACAGGTCGGGGAGCGTGTTGCTGGAACCCTGCGTCTGCAGCTTCGTGAAGTAGTTGGCGTACGGCGTGACGTCGACGTTGACCGTGATGTCGGGGTACTCCTCGTTGAAGCCCTTGATGTTCGCCTTGATCGCGTCGACCTGGTTCTGGTCCCACACGGCGTAGGTCAGGTCGGCCTTCGTGTCCTTCGCGACCGTGCCCGTCCCGGAGTCGGAGCCGGCGGAGGACGCGCTGCTGCACCCCGCGAGGAGGGCGACGGCGCTGACCGCGGCAGCGAGGCCGAGCAGGGCACGGCGGCGACCGCGGCCGTGACGGGGGGAGGGGAGGGTCATCGGGTGTTCCTTCCGGAGGGGTCGTCGTGGCCGGCTGCGGCCGCGAAGTGACGGATGGTGGCTTCGGGGAGGGGCGGCACGTCGAGCGGGACGGAGCCGTTGCGGAGCGAGCGGGTGGCGAGTGCGCCGGCGGCGACCGCCATGCGCGCCGCGATCGGGGACAGGGTCGTCGGCTCACCGAGCGCGACGGAGCGGAGGAACTCGGTCATGGTGAGGAGATCGGCGTCGGCGTGGCCGTCCTCGACGCCGTCGATCGGGTACTCCACGTCACCGGCGACGTCCCACCCACGGCGGTGGTTCCACACCTTGACGACGCCACCGCCGGTGTCCCCGATGTTCTCGAGTCGCCCGTGGGTGCCGATCACGGTGTAGTTCCGCCAGTAGTCGGGCGTGAAGTGGCACTGCTCGTAGCTCGCCTGCACGCCGTTGTCGAGCGTCATCATCACCATCGAGACGTCCTCGACGTCGACGACGGGGTTGAGCCCGGTCTGCTCGGCGGGCGGCCAGTTGTCGAACGAGAACCAGTCGGTCATGAGCTCGTCGCTGCGGTCCCGCCGGTCCGTGACGTCGCCGTACACCGAGAGCGACCCCATCCCGACGACCCGGCTGGTGTACGCACCGGCGAGGGCGTGCACGACGTCGAGGTCGTGGCTCGCCTTCTGCAGCAGGAGCGAGTTCACACGGCTGCGGTCGGCGTGCCAGTCCTTGAAGTAGTAGTCCCCGCCGTTGCCGACGAAGTGGCGGACCCACACCGCCTTGACCTCGCCGATCTCGCCGCGGGCGATGACCTCGCGCATGAGGCGGACGACGGCTGCGTGCCGGAAGTTGTGGCCGACGTACAGGGGCGTGCCGGTCTCGGCGGCGGTGTCCAGGACGGCGTCGGCGTCCTCCACGGTGATCGCCAGGGGCTTCTCGAGGTAGACGGCGATGCCGGCGCGGAGCAGGTCGGTCGCGATCTCGGCGTGGGTCCAGTCCGGGGTGGTGACGATCGCCGCGTCCACGAGGTTCGGTGCGCCGTCCGTGCCGATCAGGGCCCGGTGGTCGGCCACCACCTCGGCCTCGGGCCAGTGTGCGGCGGCACGGTCCCGCCCGGCGGGCGTCGTGTCGGCGGCGGCCGTGACCCGCGCGTCCACGCCGTCGGCGTCCAGGCCCGCGGCGGCCACGTGGTCGGCGATGGCTGCGCGCTGTCCGATGCCGACGACGCCGACCCGGAGCAGGCGTGTGCTCGTGGTGGTCATCTCGCTCCCTTGCGTGATTGTGACGGCAATGATGCCAAATCGATCATGAGTGCACAATAAGCACGCACGGCGCGATCACGGAAGCGTTCATCCGACGTTGTTACATGTCGGCAACGTCCGGCGGTCGACGCGCACGGCAGGGCTGTGGGGCGCCGTGGACGCATCCGAGCGGCCGCGCATCCGTGCGGTCCGGATCGGTCGGGTCAGCTCGCGACGACGAGCTCCACGCCGGCCGATGCCAGTTCCGCGGCGAACGGAGCAGGGACCGGCTGGTCCGTGACGAGCACGTCGATGCGCTCGAGCGGGCAGATGCGCGCGAAGGTGGCGCGCTCGATCTTCGTCGAGTCGGCGACCACCACGACCCGGCGGCCGACGGACGCGAAGTGCCTGCTGACCTCGGCCTCGCCCTCGTGCATGGTCGTCGCGCCGTACTGGCCGGTCAGACCGTCGACGCCGAGCACGACGACGTCCAGTGCGAAGCCGTCGAGCGTGTCCCGCACGGTCGGCCCGATGAGCTCGTAGGACTGCCGCCGCGCCACGCCGCCCGTGACCATGATCTTGACGTTGGCGCGGACGGACAGCTCGTACCCGATGTTCAGCGCGTTCGTGACGATGGTGATGCCGCACTCGCCGTCGGCGCGGAGGAAGCGCTCGCTCTTGCCGAGCTCCCGCGCGACCTCGGTCGTCGTCGTCCCGCCGTTCAGGCCGACCGTGTCGCCGGGCGAGACGAGCGCCGCGGTCGCCCGGGCGATGGCGGTCTTCGCCTCGGCCTGCCGTGCGATCTTGTACTGCAGCGGCAGCTCGTACCCGGCCCCCAGTGCTGCGGCCCCTCCGTGGGTGCGCGTGACGAGCCGCTGGTCCGCCAGTGTCGCGAGGTCGCGGCGTGCGGTCGCAGCGGAGATGCCGAGGGCCTCGCCGATCTCGGCGATCGAGACGTTCCCGCGGTCGCTCACGAGCTCGAGGAGCGCGTTGAGCCTCTGCTGCGGGGTCATGGCGTCATCCTACGGGCGAGCCTGCCGTGCGATGTGAGCGGAAATGATGCGCGTTGTTTGCACTGATCATGATCGGTCGGCAGGCTGACGGCGTCCGATCAGCGCTGGTCGGCGTGATCGGAGGGCCCGCGATGACCGCTGACGGCGCAGTGCTCGGGATCGACGTCGGGGGCACGAGCATCAAGGTGCGCCTGGTCGCCGACGACGGGCGGGTGCTCGAGGAGCAGCGCGTCCCGACCCCGCGCGACGACCTCCACGCCGTCGCACTGGCCGGACTCGTCGCGACGCTGGGGCAGCGGGCGCGGACGCTCGCACGGCAGCACGGGGCCGACCTCGGGGCGATCGGACTGGTCGTCCCCGGGGTCGTCGACGAGGACAGGGGCCGTTCGGTGCTCTCGGTGAACCTCGGCTGGCGGGACGTGCCGGTCCGGGCCCTGGTGGAGGGGGCCCTGCGTGCGGCAGGCGTCGACGCGGTCCCGCTCGCCGTCGGCCACGACGTCCGGGCCGGCGCGCTCGCCGAGGTCCACGCCGCCACCCCCGCAGCGACCCCGGGCGGTCCGCTCGCCACCGATCCTGCCACCGCGCTCGGTCGCGGCACCGTCGCGTTCGTCCCCGTCGGGACCGGTCTCGCGAGCGCCCTGGTCGTCGACGGCCGGGTCGTGTCGGGCGGTGGCTGGGCCGGGGAGATCGGCCAGGTGCGGATCCGGGACGGCGCGCACGCGGGCCTCCGGGTCGAGGAGGTCGCCTCGGCCGGCGCCGTCGCGCGTCGCAGCGGTTCCCCGAGTGCCCACGACGCGATGCTCCGGGTCCTCGACGGCGACGCGGTGGCCCGACGGGCGTGGGACGACTGCGTCGACGTGCTCGCCGACACCCTGGCCTGGCTGACGGCGGTCGCCGGCTGCCACACCCTGATCGTCGGCGGCGGCCTCGCCCAGTCCGGGCCGCTCCTCTTCGACCCACTGCGGGCCGCGGTGGCGGACCGGCTCACCGGGGTCAGGCTCCCCGAGCTGGTGGGCGCGCGCCACGGTGATGCGGCCGGCGCCATCGGTGCGGTGCTGCTCGCCCGCCGTGTGCTGGTCGCCCCGGCGCGGTCCGGCTCCGCGCGCGCCGGTTCGACGGACGCCGTGACGGTGACCGCGTGACGGCCCTCGTCCGCGCCCCACGCATCGTCACCGCCGAGGTCGACCTCCCGGACGCCTGGCTCGCGGTCGACGGTGACCGGGTCGCCGCGGTCGGCACCGGTCCGGCACCCGCGCACGACCACGTGACCGAGGTGACGGGCACCGTCCTGCCGGCCTTCGTCGACCTGCACGCGCACGGCGCACTCGGGCAGGACTTCGCCTCGTGCTCGGTCGACGAGGCCCGTGCAGCGGCCGCCCACCACGCCGCGCGGGGGACCGCCCACCTGGTGGCGTCGATCGCGACGGGCACCGTCCCCGACACGGTCGCGGCGCTGCACCGCCTCCGACCGCTCGTCGACGACGGCACGCTCGCCGGACTGCACCTCGAGGGACCCTGGCTCGCTCCCGCCCGCCGGGGTGCGCACGCCGTCGGGCTGCTGCACCCGCCGACCCCCGACGAGGTCGACCTGTTCGTGGACGCCGGCGGCGCAGCGCTCCGGATCGTCACCCTCGCACCCGAGCTCCCGGGCGCGCTCGACGCGGTCCGGCGGCTGGTCGCGTCGGGCATCGTCGTCGCGATCGGGCACTCCGACGCCGACGGCGACCAGGTCCGGGCGGCGGTGGACGCCGGCGCGACCCTCGTCACGCACCTGTTCAACGGGATGCCGCCGCTGCACCACCGTGCGCCAGGCCCGGTCGGCGTCGCGCTGTCGGACGAGCGGCTCACCGTGGAGTGCATCGTCGACGGCCACCACCTCGACCCCGTGACCGTCGACCTCGTGCGCGGAGCCGCGGGTGACCGCCTCGTGCTCGTCTCGGACGCCATGGCTGCGACCGGCTGTGCCGACGGCAGCTACCGGATCGCGGGCTCCGAGGTCGTCGTCGCCGACGGGGTCGCCCGGTTGGCGGACGGCTCGTCCCTGGCAGGGAGCACGATCACGGTGGCGGACGCCGTCGCGCGCTTCGTCGACGGTCGTCCGGACCAGCTGCCGACCGCCGTCCGCGCGTCGTCCGCACGAGCGGCGTCGCTGATCGGTCTGCGTCCGCCGCTCAGCGTCGGGGCGAGCGCCGACCTCGTGGTCGCCGGTCGCGACGGGCGCGTCGACCCGCTGCCGCTCGGCCCGACCGCCTGACCGAGGGCGGCAGCCTGCTCGGGCGATCCGTGCCGCGGAGCCGGCGCCGTCGGACGGGAGGCGCGGTGCGGGCCCGCCCCGTGCCTCCCGTCCGGATCAGCGGCGCGACGACGGGCCGCACGCCGCGCGCCGGTCACGGTGCCGGACGACCCCGGATCAGGCGCTGTCGGCTCCGGCGACGGTGGACCCCCGCACGACCAGCGACACCGGGTTCCGCACGCGCCCCCGCTGCACCTTGCCCTCGATGGTGTCGACGAGTGCTCCGGCGGCCAACCGCCCGAGCTGCTGCAGGTCCATGTCGACGCTGGTGAGCCGCGGTCGGGCGCCCTCGACCAGGATGTCCCAGTTGTCGAACCCGACGACGGCGACGTCCTCGGGGATCCGCCGCCCGGACTCCCGCACCGCGTCCATGACCCCGCGGGCGATGTGGTCGCTGCCGGCGACGATCGCGTCGAGGTCCGGGTGGCGTTCGAGCAGGCGCTCGGTGGCCCGACGCCCCCACGTCTCGTTCCACTCGCCGAACACGCGGCCCGGGCTGCCGACGAGCTCGAGCCCGTGCTCGTCGAGTGCCGTCGCGGCGCCGCGGAGACGATCCCGCGCGGCGGCGTAGGTGTCCTCGCCGTTGACGATCGCGATGCGCTGCCGACCGGTCGCCACCAGGTGGTCGACGGCGATCCACCCGGCGAGTTCGTTGTCCGGCTCGAAGGACAGGTCCTGCTCGTCGGTCGACGGGGCGTACACGTAGACGACCGGGACGTCGGGCTTCGCCTGGAGCGGTGGCCGCGGGTTCGTCGTCCGCCCCACGATGAGCACGCCGTCGACCCGTCGGGTGAGCAGGGACTGCAGCTGCAGCTGCTCGCGCATCGCGCTGTCGCGGGCGTCGGCGAGCAGGACGCTGAGCGAGCCGGCGCCGAAGGCGTCCTCGGCCCCGAGCAGGATCGGCAGCACGAAGCGGTTGTCGAGGTCGCTCGTGAGCATGCCGATGGTGTTGGTCGACGCGCGGTTCAGGGCGCGTGCGAACGGGTTCGGGGTGAAGGACAGGGCGGCGGCGGCGGCGAGCACGGCCTCGCGCGAGCGGGCGCTCACGTGCGCGCGACCGTTGAGTGCCTTCGATGCCGTGGCGACCGAGACGCCAGCGGCGCGGGCGACGTCGGCCAGTGTCACGGTCTCGACCGTCGTCGCGGTGCGGTGATCCTCGTCGTCCATCAGCCCCTCCGAAACCAGTTTACGAAAGTTCTTGACACTGCGGCAAGAGTGCTCGTACATTGCTCCCGAAACCGGTTTCGGTTCCGCTCGACGAAGAGTTCCTCTCCCACGGGGTGCCCTTGTCGGGACGGTCGCAGCCGGACCCGAACGGCGATCACGTCGCATTCAGAGAGGAACCCGTGATCATGCGCACCAAGACTGTTGTCCGCATCGGCGCGCTGGTGGCAGCAGCCAGCGTCGTCGCCGGTCTGACCGGATGTTCTGCCCAGTCCTCCGGCTCCGGTTCGTCGGACGCCGCGAAGGGCACCTACACCTTCTGGGACCCGTACCCCCAGTACGACGCCTCGTCGGCGTGGGGCAAGCTCGTCACCCAGTGCGGCAAGGACGCCGGCGTCACCGTCAAGCGGACCGGGTACGACACGTCGGACCTGACGAACAAGGCACTGCTCGCCGGGCAGCAGGGCAAGTCGCCCGACGTCCTGCTCGTCGACAACCCGGTCGTCTCGACGCTGGCGCAGGCCGGGATCGTCACCGACACCGCCACGAACGGCCTGAAGACCGGCGACATCGCGGAGAACATCCTCGGCGCCGGCGTCATCGACGGCAAGACCTACGGCGTCCCGATCGGCGCGAACACCCTGGCGCTCTACTACAACCCCAAGGTGCTCGAGGCCGCTGGCGTCGACCCCGCGTCCGTGAAGGACTGGGACTCGCTGACCGCGGCACTCGCCAAGGTGAAGGCGGCCGGGAAGAAGGGCATCACGTTCTCGGGCATCAACACCGAGGAGGGCTCGTTCCAGTTCCTGCCGTGGTTCTGGGGTGCCGATGCCGACCTGACCAAGCTCGACTCCGCCAAGGCGGAAGAAGCGCTGGACCTCTGGAAGGGCTGGATCGACGAGGGCTACGCGCCGAACTCGGTCATCCAGAACACCCAGACGACCAGCTGGCAGGAGTTCCAGTCGGGCGACTTCGCCTTCGGCGAGAACGGCACGTGGCAGAAGGACGCGGCCGAGGAGATGGGCGCCGGCGTCATCACCATCCCGGCGAAGGACGGCGGCGCCGCTCCGGTCCCGACCGGCGGCGAGTTCTTCACCATCCCGGTGCAGAAGGACGACGCCCGGTACGCGACGACGAAGAAGATCGTCGAGTGCCTGTCGTCCGGTGACGACGTGGTGAAGACCGACAACACGCTCAACTACATCGCTGCGTCGAAGGACCTCCAGCAGCAGCAGCTGTCCGGCAACGCCGACCTGAAGACCTGGGTCGAAGCCGTCGGTGCTGCCCGCGCTCGGACCGGGGACAACCTCGGCGTGAAGTACCCGGTGATCTCCGAGCAGCTCTGGACCGCGGTGCAGAAGGCCGAGTCCGGTTCGGCGTCGACGTCCGACGCCCTGCAGGCGGCCCAGCAGGCCGTCGACTCGAAGCTGCAGAAGTAGCCGCCGGCGACGTCCAACACCGACACCACCCGCACCACCGAACGGAAGCCGACACGACCATGACGACCGACACGACGTCACTGCGACCGTCGGCTGCGCGTCCCCGGGCCGAGGACACCGCCTCCTCGGCCCGGAGCCGCCGCGCGCACGCGCAGCGGAGAGCGCAGCTCACGGCCTGGGCGTTCCTCGCCCCGGTGGCCCTGTACCTCGTGCTCTTCTACGCGTACCCGCTCTGGAAGAACATCGAGCTGAGCCTCAAGCACTACACGGTGGCGTCCTTCGTCTCCGGCAACGCCCCCTTCGTCGGCCTGCAGAACTTCGTCGACGTGTTCTCGAACGCCACCTTCGGCCCGGCGATCTGGCACACCACGGTCTTCGTGCTCGTGTCGATCGTCGTGCAGTTCGCCCTCGGGCTGGCCCTCGCGGTGTTCTTCCACGACCACTTCCCGCTGTCGGGGCTGCTGCGCGCACTGTTCCTCGTGCCGTGGCTCCTGCCGCTGCTGGTGTCCGCCAGCACGTGGTCGTGGATGATGAACAGCGACTCGGGCATCGTGAACGCGTTCCTCGAGGCGGTCGGCATCGGGCAGATCAACTGGCTGACCTCGCCCGACTGGTCGCTCGTCGCGGTCCTGGTCGCGAACATCTGGATCGGCATCCCGTTCAACCTCGTGATCATGTACTCCGGCCTGCAGGGCATCCCGGGGGAGCTCTACGAGGCGGCGTCCCTGGACGGAGCGAACGGCTGGCAGCGCTTCTGGCGGATCACCTTCCCGCTGCTCCGCCCGGTCACCGCGATCACCCTGCTGCTCGGCTTCGTCTACACGCTCAAGGTCTTCGACATCATCTGGATCATGACGAAGGGCGGCCCCTCCGGCTCGTCCACCACGCTCGCCATCTGGTCCTACCAACTGGGCTTCGGATCGCTCCTGCCCGACTTCAGCTCCGCCGCGACCGTGGGCAACGTGCTCATCGTCATCGCCCTGGTCGTCGGCCTGGTCTACGCGCGCGTCCAGCGCCGCCTGGAGGTGTGAGATGGCCACCACGACCGTCACCCGAGCCGTCACGACCCGCACGACGAGCGGTCGCGGACGCACCACCGCGACACCGACCGCAGCGAAGCGCTGGTGGCGGACCGCACTCGGGATCGTCCTCACCGCCGTGATGCTGTTCCCCGTCTACTGGATGGTGAACGTCTCGCTGACCCGCGACCAGGACATGCGGAAGAGCCCGCCGAACCTGATCCCGATCGACGGGACCCTGCACGGCTACACCACGGTGCTCGGCCAGCAGCTGCCGTTCCTCGGCACGAGCCTGCTCGTCGGCCTCGGCACGGTGGTGCTCACGCTCGCGCTGTCCGCCCCGGCCGCGTACTCGCTCGCCAAGCTGGGCCCGCGCGGCGGCGGTGCGATGAGCTTCGTGCTCCTCATCGCACAGATGATCCCCGCGATCATCATGGCGATGGGCTTCTACACGATCTACGTGCAGCTCGGGATCCTCGACACGGTCTGGGGACTCATCCTCGCCGACTCGACGATCGCGGTGCCGTTCGGGGTCCTCATCTTCACGGCGTTCATGCGCGGCATCCCCGACGAGCTGCTCAACGCGGCCCGCATCGACGGCGCGAGCACGTGGCGCACGTTCACCGCGGTCGTCATGCCCGTCAGCCGCAACTCGGTGGTGACGGTCTCGCTCTTCAGCTTCCTGTGGGCGTGGTCGGACTTCCTGTTCGCCAACACGCTCGACGGCGGCGGGGACGCGAAGCCCATCACCCTCGGCATCTACGCCTACATCGGCAACAACAACCAGGAGTGGAACTCGATCATGGCCACCGCCGTGGTCGCGTCGATCCCCGCAGCGGTGCTCCTCGTCCTCGCCCAGCGCTACGTCGCCGCCGGTGTCACCGCCGGCGCCGTGAAGGACTGACGCACCCGTACCCGCACGTCCCAGGAGGACATCGTGACCATCACCCACACCACCGTCGCGGCCGGTCCGGTCGTGCCGTCGACCGGCGCGCTCCGCCCCCTGCCGCTCGGTGACCTGCGCCTGACCGGCGGCTACTGGGCCGACTGGCAGCAGCGCAACGCCGACACCGTGATCCGGCACTGCGAGACCTGGATGGAGCGCATCGGCTGGACCGGCAACTTCGACGCCGCCGCCACCGGGCAGCCGTTCGACCACGCCGGCATCGAGTTCGTCGACTCCGAGGTGTACAAGCTGCTCGAGGCCATGGCGTGGCAGCTCGGCGCGCAGCCCGACGACGACCTCGCCGAGCGGTACGACCGCCTGGTCGAGCGGGTCGCCGGGGCGCAGGACGCCGACGGGTACCTGCACACCGCCTTCGGTCGTCCGTGGCAGCGGCCCCGGTGGTCCGACATGGAGTGGGGCCACGAGCTCTACTCGATGGGGCACCTGCTGCAGGCTGCGGTCGCCCGGTTGCGCACCGCCGGTGGCGGGCAGCTCGTCGACGTGGCGGTCCGCCTCGCCGACCACCTCGTCGACGTGTTCGGGACGGGCGGACGGGAGGCGGTGTGCGGGCACCCGGAGATCGAGCCGGCCCTCGTGGAGCTCGGCCGGGCGACCGGCGACCACCGGTACGTCGAGCTGGCGCGGACGTTCGTCGAGCGACGCGGTCACGGTCTGCTCGCGCCGATCGAGTACGGCCAGGAGTACTTCCAGGACGACGTCCCCGTCCGGGACGCCGAGGTCCTGCGGGGGCACGCCGTCCGGGCGCTCTACCTGGCCGCGGGCGCGGTCGACGTCGCCGTCGAGACCGGCGACGCCGAGCTGCTCCGCGCGGTCGAGACCCAGTGGGCGAACACGGTCGCCAAGCGCACCTACCTGACCGGTGCGATGGGGGCGCACCACCAGGACGAGGCGTTCGGCGCCGACTTCGAGCTCCCGCCGGACCGCGAGTACGGCGAGACGTGCGCGGCGATCGCGTCGAACATGCTGTCGTGGCGCCTGCTGCTCGAGACCGGGGAGTCGAAGTACGCCGACCTGATCGAGCGGACGCTCTACAACGCGGTCATGGTCGCCCCGCGCGAGGACGGCCGGGCGTTCTTCTACGCCAACACGATGCACCAGCGGGTCGCGGGCACGGTGCCGCCCGAGGACGAGGTGAGCCGCCGCGCGCTGTCGAGCCTGCGTGCCCCGTGGTTCGAGGTGTCCTGCTGCCCGACGAACCTGTCCCGGACGCTCGCGAGCGTGCAGACCGTGTTCGCCACCGTCAGCGACGACGGCCTGCAGCTGCACCAGTACGGCGACTACGAGGTCGACACCGTGGTGGGCGACGGCGCCCGTGCGGCGTTCTCCGTGCGGTCGGGCTGGCCGCACGCCGGCCGGGTCGAGGTCGTCGCGACCGCCGACTCCGGCGGCCCGGTCGCCCTCCGCCTGCGGGTGCCGTCCTGGGCGTCCGGCACCACGCTCGACGTGGTGGACCAGGCGGTACCCGTGGGCGGCGACACCGTCACGGTACGGCGGGTGTTCACCGCCGGGGACCGCATCGTGCTCGACGTGCCGGTGCAGGCCCGCGTCACGGTCCCCGACCCCCGCATCGACGCCGTCCGCGGCACCGTCGCGATCGAGCGCGGTCCGCTGGTCTACGCCATCGAGTCCCTCGAGGCCGGGGCAGACGTGCGTGACGTCGTGGTGCCGGCCGGAGCCGAACCGGCCGACCACGGTGCGGACGACGTGCGTCTGCCCGTCCGGACGCGCTCGCTCCCGGAGCCCGACGGACTGCCCTACGGCGCCGGGCCGGACACGCTGTCGGTCGACGGCCCCCGCGAGGTGCGCCTGGTGCCGTACGCAACGTGGGGCAACCGCGGTCCGTCCACGATGCGGGTCTTCCTGCCCGTCGGGTAGGCGAGCCGCGGACGGGAGCCGCACCGCGCCTCCCGTCCGCCCCGCACCAGCGCGACCAGCGCGACCAGCGCAGCGCGACGCGGTCCGGCCGGATCGGCCACGAGAGGAGGAGCGATGGCGCTCGACGGCTCCGAGAAGCCGACGATCTACGACGTGGCGCTCGTCGCCGGGGTGTCCCACCAGACCGTGTCCCGCGTCCTGAACTGCCCGGAGACGGTGCGACCGGTGAACCGGCACCGCGTCCTCGCGGTCATCGCCTACCTGGGCTACGAGCGGAACACCGAGGCGGAACGCCTCGGTCGGCTCCACAAACACGCCGCGGGCACCGCGGAGTGACCACACCACCGCTCCGGGACCACCCGGAGCGCCACGAGGAGGAAGCAATGACGCATCTTCGCCCACCAGTCCGGACCGAGCAGCCTCGGAGCCGACCGCGCCGGACCGCAGCGGTCCTCGCCGCGGTCGTCGCCGGGACCGCGGTCCTCGGCTTCGGCGCCCCCGCCTTCGCCGCCGGCAACACCCTCACGGTGAACGTCGGCACCACCGTCCGCCCGGTCACGCACGTCGCCGCCGGCGGGTTGTACGGCGTCGACACCGGCAGCACGCCACCGCTCAGCCAGCTCTACCCGCTGCACGTCAACACCTTCACCCAACCGCCGCCCGGTACCCAGCAGCTCGGCAACGGCGCGACCAGCCCCTGCTGCGACGGCCTGCAGGTCGCGGACAAGATCACCGCCGCCGGCGGGCAGCAGTACCTCCGGCTCCCCGACATCTTCAGCACCTTCCCGTACAACTGGGTCAGCTGGCCCGACTGGGAGTCGAAGATCCGGACGATGATCACCGCGAGGGTGAACGCGACGAACACCACGAACATCGCCGGGTACGAGATCTGGAACGAGCCCGACGCCAACTGGGCCGAGAGCACGAAGAACGACCCGAACGCCGGCACGTACCTGAACGCATGGACGCGGACGTACCGGGACATCCGCGCGATCGACACCCTGACGCCGATCATCGGACCCGGCGCCAGCGCGTACAGCCACGACTTCATGGTCGGGTTCATGACGAACGCGAAGAACACGAACACGCTGCCGTCGGTCGCGGTCTGGCACGAGCTCGGGGACTTCAGCTACCAGGACGTGCAGGCACACGTCGCCGACTTCCGCGGCATCGAGGACTCCCTCGGGCTGCCGCACATCCCGATCTCGATCAACGAGTACGCCTCGCCGGGCCAGGTCGACCAGCCGAGCATCGGCGTGCACTACATGGCCGCGTTCGAGCGGGCGGGCATCCACGACGCCGAGCGCGCGTACTGGTACGAGGCCGGGACGATGGACGGGCTGCTGTACGACAACCAGCCCACCGCGTCCTACTGGGCCTACAAGTGGTACGGCGACCAGTCGGGCAACGTCGTCCAGACCGTGCCGCAGTCCTACCTCGACGGCGTCGCCTCGTACGACGCCAGCCGCAAGCAGGTGAACGTCGTCTTCGGCGGTGACAGCGGCACGAACACCGTCCGGGTGAACGGGCTCGCCGGCCTCGGCAGCCAGGTCTCGGTGCAGCTCTCGTCGACGAACACCACGGGCCGGAAGACGAACCAGGCCGCCCCGAACCTCGTCTCGACCACGACCTACAGCGTCGTCAACGGTTCGATCAGCGTCCCGGTGTCGAACATGGACGCGGTCGCCGCCTACCAGCTGCTGATCACGCCGACGACCGGTGTACCCACCTACCAGCAGACGTACGAGGCGGAGAACGCGACCGTCGTCAACGCCAGCCGCCTGTCCTCGTCCACCGCCTCGAACGGCGGCTACGTCGGCCGCATCGACAACTCCGGTGACGTCCGGACCGACAGCTTCGTGGACTTCCTCGTCGACGTGCCGACCGCGAGGTCGTACACGATGACGGTCAAGTACGCGAACGGGACCGGTACGACCGCCACGCAGGGGCTCGCCTACAACGGGGGCGCGTTCTCGACGGTGAGCTACCCGCCGACCACGTCCGGCTGGGGCAACCCCACCGGCAGCGTCGACGTCACGGTGCAGCTGAAGGCCGGGTACAACGTGATCCGACTCGCGAAGGGCTCGCCGAACTTCGGCGGCGGGACCGGGTACGCCGAACTCGACAGCATCCGCCTGCAGTAGACGCCACCCAGCGGACGGGCTCGCTCACCACGGGGCGGGCCCGTCCTCGGCCGACGCGGCCCGCGCCGCCCGCACGATCGCCGGCAGCTGTGCGTACCGCCGCTCCTGGAACAGCCCGTGCAGCACCAGCAGCACCACCACCACGACGACGCCCCCGGTCACCGCGAGCGGCGTCGTCGTCACATGTGACAGCAGCGCCACGACCCCGGCGCCGGCGACGACCGAGTTCACGGCGCCGATCGCCGACGACAGCGTCGAGAACACCCGCCGCCACGACGCGGTGCCACCGATGTCGAGCATCTCGTTCGGTGCGTGCCCGCGGGTCGGCATCGGGAAGTACCGCGCGCCTCCCGGCAGGATCGTCCGGTAGTACCGACGGATCTGCTGCAGGGCGGCGAGCGCCGCGACGTCCTCGAGGGACGTCTCGACCAGCCGTACGTACGTGAACACGCCGAGCAGGAACACCATGGGCAGGACCGCGGCGAGGAACACGACGGCGAACGCGGTGTCCGCGAGGAAGCCGAAGGCGACCAGGCTGCTCGACAGGGTCGTCAGGTAGATCGATGCCCGCGTCCCGGACTCCGACACCGTCGCGTTCCGCGCCGACTCGAGGATGAACTGCTCCGTCAACAGGGCGCTGAAGAAGGCGCTCGGCCGGTCGGGCAGGTGGTCGGCGGACTCGCGCGCGTCGGGCAGGTCCTCCACGGTCAGGAGTCGTGCCGGACCGCGGCGAGCACCGCGGCGGCGACGGCGTCGGGCTGCGAGACGGCGATCGCGTGCGATGCGCCGGCCAGTTCGGTCGCCTCGACGAACGCGGCGCGCTCCGCCATCCACCGGTGTGCGGCGACCGGGATGTTCCGGTCGTCCTCCCCGAAGACGCTCCACGCGGGCAGGGACGACCAGGCCGCACGGGAGGCTCCGAGCGGCTCCCCGAGGGCGGCCTCCGTCACGGGACGCTGCGCGATCGCCATGGCGGCTGCCTCGGGTTCGCCCACGTCGTGCGCGAACTGGTGGCGGAAGCGCGTCGGGTCGATGCGGAACTCGACACCGCCGTCGGTCAGCGGCGTCGGCAGCAGGGTCTCGCCGAGCGTGCTCCCCGGGAATCGGCCGGCGAGGTCGCCGGCGCTCTCGCCGGGCGCGGGGACGAAGGCGCCGACGTAGACGAGGGCGGTGACGGCGTCGAGGTCGGCTGCTGCCTCGGTCGCGACCATGCCGCCGTAGGAGTGGCCGACGAGGACGACGGGGCGGTCCAGGGAGCGGACGAGGTCCTGCAGCGCGCGGGCGTCGGCGCGGACACTGCGCAGGGGGTTGGCGAACGCGACGACGTCGACGTCCTCGGCGGTGAGCTGCGCGGCGACCGCGTTCCAGCTCGAGGAGTCGGCGAACGCGCCGTGGATCAGGACGGCGGTGGGCGTGGTTGCGGGCATCGGTGGCCTCTCGGTGTCGGGTGGTCGGTGCGGGGCGACCGACGGGCGGCCGGTCGCCCCGCACCCGGTCAGTGCTGCAGTGCTGCGGACAGGTGTGCGACCGCCTGGGCGACCGCGGCCCGGGCCTGCGGGGTGTCGTGCATGCTGTTCACCATCACGAAGTCGTGGATGATGCCGCCGTACCGGACGGCGGTGACCTCGACGCCGGCGCGACGGAGCTTCGCGGCGAACGCCTCGCCCTCGTCACGGAGCACGTCCGCCTCGCCCGTGATCACGAGGGTGGGCGGGAACGAGGCGAGCTGTTCCTCGGTCGCGCGGAGCGGGGACGCGGTGATCTGCGCCCGGTCCTCCTCGCTCGTCGTGTACTGGTCCCAGAACCAGCGCATGCCGTCGCGGGCCAGGAAGTACCCCTCGGCGAACTCCTCGTAGGACGGGGTGTCGAAGGAGGCGTCGGTCACCGGGTAGAACAGGACCGCCCCGCGGAAGGACACGTCCCCGCGCTCGGCTGCCATGAGGTTCAGCGCGATGGCCATGTTGCCGCCGACCGAGTCGCCGGCGATCGCCACGGTGCTGCCGTCCAGGTCGTGCTCGGCGCCGTGCTGGACGACCCACTGCGCGACCGCGTACGACTGCTCGTTCTGCACCGGGTAGCGGTGCTCCGGGGCGCGGTCGTACTCGGGGAAGACGACGGCGGCACCGGTGCCCACCGCGAGGTCGCGGACCAGGCGATCGTGGGTGTGGGCGTCACCGAAGACCCAGCCGGCACCGTGCGTGTAGAGCACGACGGGCAGGACGCCGGTGGCGCCCTTCGGCCGGACGACACGGGCGCGGACGGAGCCGGTCGGACCGCCCTCGACGGTGACCCACTCCTCGTCGACCTCGGGCTTCCAGATCTCCGAGTCCTGCACGCCGTCGACGGCGGCGCGGCCGTCCTCCGGGCTGAGCTGGTAGAGGAACGGCGGGTTCGCGGTCGCCTCGGCGAAGGCCTGGGCGGCGGGTTCGAGGGCGATGCCCCTGGGGTTCGCGGTGGTCACGACTGGTCCTTCCGGTCGAGTTCGGTGACGGCGTCGGTGATGAACGCGACGACGTCCTGGGGGTGGGAGAGCATGACGAGGTGCGGGGCGTCCAGCTCGACGACGGCGCGGAAGCCGCCGCGCTGGTACCCGAACCGCTCCACGTCCGGGTTGATCGTGCGGTCGGCGGCGGAGACGATGCCCCACGCCGGCGTGGTCCTCCACGCGGCGACCGGTGCCTGCTCGCCGAAGGCCAGGGCGGCCAGTGGGCGCTGCGAGACGGCGAGCACCTCGGTCGTCGTCCGGTCGATCCCGGCGGCGAAGACGTCCGGGAACGCGTCGACGGCGACGGACACGTCGGTGCCGTCCTCGCCACCCGGCACCGGGAACGGCGTGTACACGAGGTTCGCGGCGAGGTCGGAGTCCGGGAAACCGCCCTGCAGGGCGCCGAGGCTCTCGCCCTCGTCGAGCGCGTACCCGGCGAGGTACACGAGCCCGACGACGTTCTCGGCGGCGCCGGCGACGGTGATGACCGCGCCGCCGTACGAGTGGCCGACGAGCACGACCGGGCCGTCGATCCCCTCGACGATCGAGCGGACGTGGGCGGAGTCCCCGAGCAGGCTGCGGTTCGGGACCGCGGGCACGACGACGCGGTGCCCCTGGTCGAGCAGTGCCCGGGTGACGGGAGTGAAGCTCGCCGAGTCGGCGAACGCTCCGTGGACGAGCACGATGGTGGGTGCTGACACCGTCGCTCCTCTCTGGATCGGATGGTGGAGGTGGGACGGCCACACGCTAGGGCGGGTCGACGGTGCCTGTCGTGGCCCCGCCCCGGTCAGCTCGACGAGCATCCGTCCGCACGCGAGCGGGCTCCGCGGCGTCTCCGGGCGGGAGGCACCGCTCCGGTCGTCGACGGGTCCTGCGGACCCACGGGCACCGACCGCTGCGGAGGGGGAGCGTGACGGTGGCCCCACGGCGGCCAGCTCCGGCACCCGGTCGCACCGACCTAGGTACGTCGGCCCACCGGATTAGGTCGTCGACGGGTGGCGGCGGCGGGGCCGCCGACCCTACCGTCGAGACGGGAAGGGGGACGCTTTGGACGACCTGACGACCGATCTCGGGGCCTACCTCCGCGCTCGCCGCGACCGGCTCCGGCCGCAGGACCACGGGTTCGAGACCGGACGTGGCCGCCGGGTCCGGGGACTGCGCAGGCAGGAGGTCGCCGAGCTCGCCGGGATCAGCGCCGACTACTACCTCCGGCTGGAGCAGGGCAAGGACCGTCGCCCCTCGGCGCAGGTCCTCGCGTCGCTCGCGCGCACGTTCGGGCTCGATGCCGACGGCCGTGAGCACCTCTTCCGCCTCGCCGGGCAGGTGGGCCCGCGGCCTCGCACGGCCGTGTCGCCGTCGTCGGGGACGGACGGCCAGGGCGGCGACCCGGGCGCGATCCGGGGCGGGGCGGTCGACCTGACCTCGATGCTCTCCTCGTGGTCGACCATCCCGGCCTACGTGGTCGACCGGCACCACGACCTGGTCGCCGCCAACGACCTGGGGCGGATGCTGCTGCCCGCCGGGTGTGCACCCGGGGCGAACGTGCTCGAGGAGGTCGTCCGCCGGGCCGACCGCGAGACGGACGAGCGACACCGTGCCGCCTGGGACCGGACCGTCGCGGACATGACCGCGGCGCTGCGGTTCCACGCGGAGCCGGGAGCGCCGCGGCTCGACGAGCTCGTGGAGCGCCTCGCATCGCGGTCGCGCACCTTCCGGCGGGTGTGGGAAGACCACGAGGCGCGACCGCTGCGCGAGGGCTGGGCACCGGTCGAGGTCGAGCCCTTCGGGTGCGTGACCTTCCGGTGGCAGACCCTCGAGGTGTCGGGCGGGGAGCACTTCCTGTCGTCGTTCTCGGGCCCTCCAGGCAGCGCTGCAGCGGCCACCGTCGAGTACCTCCGGGCCCGCCACCAGGTGGAGGTGCGGCTGCGGGAGGATGCCATACTCGACGCGTGGAGGAGCGTTCCGGTGTGGTCGGGCGGGACGGAGAGCTCGCGCGTCTGGGTTCCCTGATCGACCGGATCGGGTCCGAGGGGTCGGCCGTCGTCGTGGACGGTGACGCCGGGGTCGGCAAGACCACCCTCGTCGACGCCGTGGCCGAGTACGCCCGGGGTCGCGGCGTGCGGGTCCTGCGCACCGCTGGTTCGACAGCGGAGTCCGGCGAGCAGTACGCCGCGCTGCAGCTCCTGCTCCACCCGCTCCGTGCCGGCATCGACGTCCTGCCACCGCCCCAGCGCACAGCGCTCGCGGTCGCCTTCCGGTCGGCGGAGGGCGAGCAGCCGTCGCCGCTGCTCGCCGGCCTCGCGGCGCTCACGGTCGTGTCCGACGCGGCCGCCGTCACCCCGCTCCTGCTCGTCGTCGAGGACGTGCACTGGATCGACACCGAGTCGCGGTGGGCGCTCCGGATGCTCGCCCGGCGCATCGGGCAGGACCCCGTCGTGGTGCTCATGACCACGCGCGAGCGGCGCACCGACGACGACGCGGGCCTCGAGCGGATGCACCTCGGCCCGCTGTCGGCCGCGGACGCCGACGCACTCCTCGACGCGCTGCCACGGCCACCCCTCGGCGCGGCCCGCCGAGCACTCCACGAACTCGCGCAGGGCAACCCCCTCGCCCTCGTGGAGCTCACCGGCAGGGGCCCGGACCCGGTCGAGGACGGCGCGGTCACGCGACGTCTCGAGACGGCGTTCGCGGAGCGGTTCGCCGACCTGGACCAACCGACCCGACTCGCGGTGCTCGCCATCGCCCTGGGCGGGACCGCCACGGCGGAGGACGCGGGCCGCTTCGTCGACCGTGCCCTCGGCCGCTACCCCGACCCGTCGTGGATCGACCGGGCGGTCGCCGCGTCCCTGCTCGTCTGGTCGGACCGGAGCGGGCTGCGGTTCCGGCACCCGCTCGTGCAGACCGCCGTCACGAAGATCAGCCGACCGTCCGAGCGGGCGGCCGTCCTCCGCGCCCTCGTGCAGGAGCACGCGTCCGACCCGGTGCGGACGCTGTGGTGGCGGTCCGAACTGGCGACCGGTCCGGATGCCGAGCTCGCGGCCGAGCTCGCCGCGCACGCCAGGTCGGCGCTCGCGACCGGTGACCCGGTGGCCGCTGCCCGGGCGTCGGATCGCGCTGCGGAGCTCACCGACCCCGGGCCGCTCCGCGTCGAGCGCCTCCTCGACGCCGCGGACCACGCGGGGCTCGCGGGCCGGACCGCGGACGCCACGCTGCTCGTCCAGCGCGCCGCGACGGAGACGACCGACCCGGTGCTGGCCGCCCGCGCCGCCTGGGTCCGCGAGACGCTCCCCACCGGTCGGACGGCGCTCGCCCGCGGTGACCTGTCCCCGGCACTCGCCGCCGTCCGGGCACTGCAGGAGCACGGCGCGGTCGACCTCGCGACCGGTGCGCTGCTGCACCTGGCGTCCATCGCGTGGGACCACAACCGGGTGGCGGTGCCCGGGGCCCCGATGCTCGAGGCCGTGCACGCGCTGGCACTGCCGGACGACGACCCGCGGGGGATCCTGCTCGCCGCGGTCACCGAGCCACTGGTGCGGGGGGACGAGGTCGTCGAACGCGTGCTCGCACGCGGACCGGTCGACCCGGACGACCCGGAGCAGGCGTGGTGGTCGGGCTACGCCCTGAACATCGCGGGCGAGTTCGTGGAGGCGCGGGAGCGGCTCGAGGTCGCCGTGGCGGGTCTGCGCGCGAGCGGTGACATCCGCGTCCTGCCCCAGGCGTTGCTCGGTGCGTCGATGAGCAACTTCCAGGCCGGTCGGCTGGAGCGGGCCCGGACCCTGGCCGAGGAAGCCGTCGTGCTCGGCCGCGACCTCGGCGACGCCGGCTTCGCGACGGCGGCGCGGGCGTGCGTCGCCTGGTTCGACGGCATCGACGGAACGGCGCCCGACCGCGAGGCGATCACGGCCGGGTCCGCGGCGGGCGCGCACGTGCTGCAGTCCAGCGTGATGCGGGCGAACCTGCAGGGCGCGACCGCGGCGGCCGCGCTGCTCGACGGACGGGCCCGCGACGCCCGGGAGGCCCTGCGCCCGCTCCTCGACGTCGACGGCGACGCGTACAACCCGAACTTCGCGGTCCTCACGACGCAGGACTACGTCGACGCGGCCGTCGCCACCGACGCCCGCGACCTGGTGGAGCTCCACGCCGCACGGCTGGCCGGGCTCCACGAGACGTGGCACGGTCCGATCCTCGTGTCGGCGCTCGGCTACACGGAGACCGCCCTGGCGCTCGCGGCCGATCCGGGGCGGGCCGTGCAAGGACTCCGGGACCGGCCGCTCCCCATGCCCTACGTGCAGGCGCGGGCGCTCCTGCACGCCGGCGACCACCTCCGTCGGGTCGGGCTGGCCCCGGAGAGCCGGCCCGTCCTGCACGAGGCACTCGCGCTGTTCGAACGCCTGCCCGCTCCGGCGTGGGCGCGGCGGACACGCGAGGTGCTGCGTGCGGCCGGTGAGCGCCTGCCGGACGCTCCACCGTCGCGAACGACCGTGCTCACGCCGCAGGAGCTGCGGATCTGCACGCTCGCGAACACCGGGCTGACCAACCGCGCGATCGCGCAGCAGCTCTTCCTGTCACCCCGGACGGTCGGGGCCCACCTGTACTCGGCCTACCGGAAGCTCGGCATCGGCGGCCGGGCGCAGCTCGGAGCGGTCCTCGACCCCGCGGCCGAGGGGCCCGGCACGGCCTGACCCCGGGCGTCAGCGGGTCGCGGGACGGAACCAGCGGATGAGTTCGCGGAGCGCCGGCAGGGCGCTGATCGGCGTGCCGTCGGCGGCGTCGAGGTCGTCGAAGGTCGTCCGGTACCCGGGTGCCTGCTCGACGTCGGTGTCCTCGGCCGGGTACCCCATCGTCCACTCCGGGAACTGCCGCTCCTCGATGAGCTCCTCGGTGAGCACCGCCACCTTGGTGTGCCGGTCGTCGTGCTTGATCGTCGCCATCTTGGTGCGCACGGCCTGGTCCGGCCCCTCGAGCAGCTGCAGGAAGTAGCCGTTCCGGAAGAGCAGCACGCCGGTGATGTCGTTCTCCGCGTTCGCCCGTCGGCTCTGCGCGAGCAGGGCGGCGAGGTCGTCGTCGCCGAGCGGTCGGGTGGCGACGCTCGAGTAGATGAGGGACAGCATCGGGTCTCCTTGGTGGGGGTCGTGCCGGGTCCGTCAGTCAACTCCGCCGCACCCGTGCGTCCGCAGGCCACCGGGGGACGACCGGACAGTGCGCCGTCGCACGGGCGCCGGGTCTGCCACCCTGGACCCGTGGACACCGTCATCGTCATCGGAGAAGCCCTGGTCGACGTGGTCGACCGCCCCGAGGGTCGCGTCGAGCACCCGGGCGGCAGCCCGATGAACGTCGCCGTCGGACTCGCCCGGCTCGGCCGGTCGGCACGACTCGTCTGCGCGCTGGGCGACGACGACCGCGGCGCCTCGATCCGGGCGCACGTCGGCGCGAGCGACGTCGAGGTCGACGCGACGCCGATCGAGCGGACCTCCACCGCGGTCGCGACGATCGGCGACGACGGCGGCGCGTCCTACGAGTTCGACCTCGACTGGCGGCTCGACCCGGTGCACGTGCCGGACGGGACGCCGCTCGTGCACGTCGGCTCCATCGGTGCCGTCCTCGAACCCGGGGCACGCGCCGTGCTCGAGGCACTGCGGATCCGCCCGACCGACGCGCTCGTCTCCGTCGACCCCAACGTCCGGCCGTCGATCACGCCCGACCGGGACGCCGTGCTCGCCACGCTCGAACCGCTGTTCGCCGAGGCCGACGTGGTCAAGCTCAGCGACGAGGACGCCGCGTGGCTCTGGCCGGACCGCAGCGTGGACCAGGTCCTCGACGGCCTGCTGGCGTCCGGGACGGCGCTCGCCGCGGTGACGCTCGGCGGTTCGGGGTGCGCGATCGCGTCCGCTCGTGCACGCACCACGATGCCGGCGCCGCGTGTCGAGGTCGCGGACACGATCGGCGCGGGCGACTCGTTCATGGCGGGGCTGCTCGCCGGCGTGCTCGCCCGGGGATCGGCTCCGACCGGACTCGACGCGGACGAGCTCGGCCGTCTGGCGTCGCTCGCGTTGGCCTGTGCCGCGGTGACGGTGGCCCGGCCGGGCGCGGACCCGCCCGCCCGGGCGGAGCTCCCCGCGGTCGCCGCCGGGGTCCTGGGGGACTGACCGCTCGTCGCCCGGCCCGGTGGACCAGGCGACCGCACGACGGACGGGAGGGACGGTGCCAGCTGGCACCGTCCCTCCCGTCCGGACCGTCCTGCGGACCGTCCCCGCTAGACCAGCGCGGTGAAGGACGCGTCGCGGACGAGCAGCGTCGTCGCGTCGCTCTCGACGGCCTGGTCCGGGTCGCTCGACAGTCCGAGCGACCAGCTGCCGCCGCCCGGCTTCTCGGGCAGGGTGAACTCCACCGTGGTGTCGGACGCGTTCAGCAGCACCGCGACGGTGTCGTCCCCGCGCTGCAGCACGAGGATCACCGCGCGGTTGCCGCCGTCGGCCCAGTCGCCGTCCTCGAAGCCCTGTGCGTCGGCGCGGAGCACCTGGACCGTCGACTCCGAGTCACCGGGGGCCGTGCGGTACCACTCCGGGCGGAGTGCCTCGTGCTCCTTGCGGAACGCGATCGCCGCCGTGGTGAAGGCGAGCAGGTCCTGGTCGGCTGCCTGCCAGTCGAACCACGAGATCTCGTCGTCCTGGCAGTACGCGTTGTTGTTGCCGCCCTGCGAGCGGGCGATCTCGTCGCCACCGAGCAGCATCGGGATGCCCGCCGAGAGCATGAGCGTGCCGAGGAAGTTCCGGCGCTGGCGGTCGCGGTAGTCGTTCACCGCGCCGTCGTCGGTCGGACCCTCGATGCCGCCGTTGAACGACGTGTTGTTGCTCTCGCCGTCGTTGTTGTCCTCGCCGTTCGCCTCGTTGTGCTTCTCGGCGTACATCGTCAGGTCGGCCAGGGTGAAGCCGTCGTGCGCCGTGACGAAGTTCACCGAGCACAGCGGCGAACGGCGGGAGCCCTCGTACACGTCGGGGGAGCCGAGCGTGCGCTGGACCGCGTCGCCGAGCGTGCCCTCGTCGCCGCGCCAGAACCCGCGGAGGTCGTCGCGGTACTTGCCGTTCCACTCCGACCAGTCGGCCGGGAACCCGCCGACCTGGTAGCCCGCGGTGTCCCACGGCTCGGCGATCATCTTGACCTCGCGGAGCACCGGGTCCTGGTGGATGATGTCGAGGAACGCGGAGTGCTTCTCGGCCTCGCCGTCCTGGCGGGTCAGCGTCGTCGCCAGGTCGAAGCGGAATCCGTCGACGTGCATCTCCTCGACCCAGTAGCGGAGCGAGTCCGTGATCAGGCCGAGTGCGGACGGGTGCGACACGTTGAGCGAGTTGCCCGTGCCGGTCGTGTCGAAGTAGTTCGCCTCGTCGCCCTCGACCAGGCGGTAGTACGACTGGTTGTCGATGCCCTTGAAGGACAGCGTCGGGCCCATGTGGTTGCCCTCGGCGGTGTGGTTGTAGACCACGTCCATGATGACCTCGAGCCCCGCGGCGTGCAGGGCCTTGACCATCTCCTTGAACTCGGTGACCTGCTGGCCGGCCGTGCCCGAGGACGAGTACTCGTCGTGCGGGGCGAAGAAGCCGATGCTGTTGTAGCCCCAGTAGTTGCGGAGGCCCTTGTCGGCCAGGGTCGAGTCCTGCACGAACTGGTGCGTCGGCAGCAGCTCGACCGCCGTGACCCCCAGGTCGGTCAGGTGCTTGATCGCCGCCGGGTGCGCCAGGCCCGCGTAGGTGCCGCGGATCTCCTCGGGCACGTCCGGGTGCTGCTTCGTGAAGCCCTTGACGTGCACCTCGTAGACGACCGTGTCGCGGTACGGGGTGCGGAGCAGGGTGTCCCCGTCCCAGTCGAACTCGCGGTCGGCGACGACGGACTTCGGCATGGCGCTCGCCGAGTCGGTCTCGTCGATCTGCTCGGGGTCCTCCATGTCGTGTCCGAACAGCGCCTGGCCCCACTCGTAGGAGCCGTCGACGGCGGTGGCGTAGGGGTCGAGCAGGAGCTTCGCGGCGTTGTGGCGGAGACCGTTCGCCGGGTCCCACGCGCCGTGCACGCGGAAGCCGTAGCGGGTGCCGACGGTGACGTCCGGCACGACGTCGTGGAACGTGTAGCCCGTGCGGTTGCGGAGCTCGGTGCGGTGCTCGGTGCCGTCCTCGTCGAAGCGGCAGAACTCCACGCGCTCGGCGGTGCTGGAGAAGAGGGCGACGTTGGCGCCGCCCTCGACGAGGGTGACACCGAGGGGCGTGCGGGAGGAAGAGGTCATGATGCCACTTGTAGTGGTCTGTCGCTGTGTCCTCGGGACGGGTGCGTACCCCGGCAGCCGACGGACGGACGGGAGGCTACCCACCGGACCGGTGGGGAGCCTCCCGTTCGTCGTGTGGTCACGTGATCACGCGACCGCCGCGATCACGCGTTCGCGGTCACCTCGTCGCGGTGCGGGAGCTTCCAGCCCGGGCGCACGAAGTGGCAGGTGTACCCGGCGGGGTACTTCTCGAGGTAGTCCTGGTGCTCCTCCTCGGCCTCCCAGAAGTCGCCGGCGGGCTCGACCTCGGTGACGACCTTGCCCGGCCAGATCCCCGAGGCGTCGACGTCGGCGATGGTGTCGAGCGCGACCTGGCGCTGTTCGTCGTTCGTGAAGTAGATCGCCGAGCGGTAGCTGCGGCCGACGTCGTTGCCCTGCCGGTCCTTCGTGGACGGGTCGTGGATCTGGAAGAAGAACTCGAGCAGGTCGCGGTACGAGATCTGCGACGGGTCGAAGACGATCTCGACGGCCTCGGCGTGGTCGCCGTGGTTGCGGTAGGTGGCGTTCTGGGTGTCACCGCCCGAGTAGCCGACGCGCGTGCTGATGACACCCGGTCGGCGACGGAGGAGCTGCTGCGCTCCCCAGAAGCAGCCGCCGGCGAGGATGGCGGTCTCGGTCGTGGTCATGGTGGCCTCCTGGGGGTCGTGGCGCCGCTGGCTGCGGCATCACCGGGTGCAACCCGCGTGTGGGCGCAGGTGTTCCCGGGCCTCCATCGTGCCGCGTCGACCCGGGTGCCGGCTGTCCGGAGGCGCCCCGGGAGCGGTCGGTGTCCGTGGACCGCCGCCACGCCGGAGGCCCGCGCAGGTGTCCCGGCCGTGGTCTACCATTCGAACACACGTTCGAATCGGGAGGTCGAGATGATGTTGACGCACGAGGTCGCCACGGTGTGGTGGGAGCGCGGCGTGCCGGACCGGATGGTGTGGCGTGACCGGCGCTGGCGGGTGAGCGACAGCCCGACGCGGCTGACGGCGACGGCGGAGTTCCTGCCGTCGGCGATGACCCACGCGCCGGAGCGCACGGTGGGGTGGCGCTTCCAGGTGAGCAACGAGGGTGACGCGGTCGTCGTCGACATCGTGCCGGACGGGGACGGCTGGGTGGTGGCGCGCACCTGGCTCTGAGCGCCGTCGCGGTGTCGTCCCGGTCCGACTCCGGGCCGGTTGCGTGCCGACGCCGACGTCCCGCTCGCCCGGTTCAGGGTGCGAGCGTGACCGCCAGGCCGCGGACGAGCAGCCGGCGGGCGCGCTCGGTCGCGCCGCCGTCGGGGTCGCTCCACGCCGCCCGGCCGAGGCCGTCGACCAGAGCGAGCACGGCGTCCCCCGCCACCGCGGTCGGCTCTGCGAGCTCGACCCCGTGCCGCACGGCCCACCGGCTGATCCCGGCTGCGACCCCGTCGTGCCAGAGCGTGCGTTCCGCCGATGCGAGTCCGTCGTCGCCGTCGAGGGCGGTCCCGCTCACCGCCTCGAGCAGCCGGAACCGCTCGGGCTCCTGCCGCACCAGGTCGAGCCAGGCGCCGATCCCCGCGTCGAGTGCGCCGAGCAGGTCGTCGTGCGCGTCCGCAGCCGCGAGCACCCGGGGCAGGACGTCCCGCGCCTGCCGCTCGAGCAGCGCGACGACGAGGTTCCGTCGGGCGCCGAACACGTAGTGCACCACTCCGTGGGCGACCCCGGCCCGGTCGGCGACCGCCCGCGTCGTCAGGCCCGGCAGCCCGGACTCGCGGACGACCAGCGCGGCGGCGTCGAGGAGCTCGTCACGGCGGTCGGCGCGGCTCCGGTACCCGCGCGGGCGCTGCTCCTCGATCACACAGGCAGCGTACGGCGTGGCCCCAGGACTCCTCGGCAAGCTGGATTCGGCCAGTTGGCCAGATCCGAGAGGAGTCCCTGTGACGATCACCGTCCGCCCCGCATCCGAGTCCGAGGTCACCGCCGCCGCAGCGGTGCTGGCCGAGGCCTTCGCCGAGGATCCGGTCCTGCTCGGGTTCCGCCCGCCCCGCCCGGGCGAGGATCGCGTCGCCGTGCTCGGTGACCTGTTCGCCGCGCTCATCCGGTCGGTCCCCGCCACGTCACGCGCCCTCGACGTCGCGCTCGACGGGCAGCGGATCGTCGGGGCGGCGCTCTGGGAGGCCCCGCGTCCGCACGCCGGTGCCGTCGAGGCCTTCGGCGCACGGGTCCCGACGTTCCTCCGGGTGCTCGGCGTCGGCGGTGCACTGCGTGCCGTCCGGCACCTGCGCCGCATGGACCGAGCGCGCCCCGCGGCCCCGCACTGGTACCTGGCGGAGATCGGTGTCGCTGCGGCCGCACGTGGTCGGGGCGTCGGGGGGCTCCTGCTCGAGCACGCCCTCGACCGGGTCGACCGTCGGCGGCAGGACGCCTACCTGGAGTCGTCCACGCCGCACAACCGGCGGCTCTACCGGCGGCACGGGTTCGGTGACGGCGCACCGATCACGGGGCTGGGTGCCGCTGCGCCGATCTCGATGTGGCGGCCCGCTGTCGTGTGACCGGGCGGGCGGCCCTGCTCACGGCTCCGCTCACGTCCCGTCCCGGAGCTCCTCGACCAACGATCGGACCACGTCCGCGACCAGGTCGGGCCGCTCGGTGGGGACCATGTGTCCGCTGCCGCCGGCGACCACGAGGGTGCTGTCCGACGACAGGTGCAGCATGCGGCGCTGGCCGTCCTGCCAGATGTCCTCGAGGCGTCGTCCCGTCGCGGCGTCGATGCCGGCGGCGGCGTAGTCCTGCGGCACGGCTCGGGCGATCACCCGGACGGGGAGGGTGCCGAGGTCCTGGCCGCGGAGTGCCCGTTCCGTCGGCGCGATGTGGTCCGCCTCGGCCTGCTTCGTCGCGAAGTAGGTGGGCGACGCGGTGACGTCGAGGAACTCGCGACGGCCTGCCGGCGGAACCATCCCGTCCAGCAGGACTCCTCCGCCGATCCGCAGGGCGCCGACGGCGTGGAGGGAGCGTCCGACCCACGGTGGGATCGTCCCTGCTCCGGCGCCGTCGGGCAGCAGGTGTGCGGTGCGCCGGGCGTCGTCCTCGGGGCGGGCGTCGACCAGCACGAGACCGGCGACCTCTCCGGGGTGCTCCCGCACGTACTCGCGGACGTAGAGCCCGCCGAGGCTGTGTCCGACCAGGACGTAGGGCTGCGGTGCGTCGATCGCGTGGAGCGCCGTGCGGAGGTCGTCGACCACCGCGCGGGCCGTCCGCGGTCGGGGCGAGGGTTCGCTGCGTGCGATGCCGGCGCGGTCGTACGCCACCACGGTCGTCGTCGGAGCGAGCCGGTCCGTGACCGCCTCCCACCCTGATGCCGCTTCACCGCTCCCGGCTTCGAGGACGACCGTCGGCCCTCCGGTGCCGTGCTGCACCACGTGGAGCAGGCGGCCGCCCACGTCGACCATCCTGCCCGGCACCGGGTGGGACGCGCGGCCGGCTGCCGCACTGAGGTGCTCGTAGCCGGCACCGAGGAGCGGGACGATGCAGAGGAGGGCGGCGGCCACCGCCAGGGCGGCTCGGCGCCGACGTGGCCTTCTGGGTACGACTGTGTTCACAAGAGCCATGGTAGTACAAACGTGTCAACACGATCGGGTGGCGCCGTACGCGAGCCGCGCACGCGACGGACGGGAGGCGCGGTACCAGCTGGTACCGCGCCTCCCGTCCGACAGGTGGTGCCGTCGTCGGTCAGGCGACCGCGATCTCGTTCGGGACGCCCGGCAGCTCGTCGCTCGACGCGACGACCTTGCCGGTGGTGAGGTCGACCGCGTGGATCTTCCGCTCCGCAGGGTCGGTCACGTACGCGACGTCACCGGAGGCCTTCAGTGCGGGGTGGGCGTCCTGCCACTCGGCCGGGCCCTCCCAGCCGTCGATGACGTCGAACGTGTCGATCGGCTCGCCGGTCTCGACGTCGAACGTGTGCAGGGCGCCGTCCGAGCCGAGGATCACGGCCTCGTCGGCGGGGCCGCGCGCGATGTCGCGGAAGGTGAAGCCGACGCCCTCGGGCATGTCGGCGACGCGGTACTCGCCCGACGCGGCGTCGATGAGCGCGACCTGGTCGAGCAGGTAGCCCTCGCTGTCCGGGTCGTCGTTGTAGTCGCCCACCGCGATCGAGCTCGTCTCGGTGGTGAACAGGTTGCCCGTGCGGCCGTACTCGGTCGGGGCGTCGATCTTCGTGAACGCACCGTCCTGGTAGACCAGGGCGCCGTCCGTGCAGCCGAAGACGGCGACCTCGTCCTTGACCGCGCCCTCACCGTGCACGCTCGGGCAGTCCTCGGAGCGGGTGAGCTCCTTGCCGTCCTCGTCGAGGGCGCGGACGCCGGAGCGCGACTCCTCGGTGCCGATCGTGGTGAGGAGCGTGCCGTCCTCGAGCACGATCGCGACGCCGTGGTGGGCGGCCTCGGACTCCGTCGTCTCGACCTCGGGCAGTGCGGCGCCGTCGAGGTCGTCGTGCTCGAAGACCGTGACGTCGCCGGTGCCGTCGGCGAAGAGCGCGGTCGTGTCGCCGTGCACGACCGCGTGACCGCCGGTGTCGGCCGGGAAGACCGCATCGGTCAGGGCCGGGTCGGCGGCGGTGTCGAGGACCTGGAAGCCCTCGGGCACGGTGACGAGGACGTGGCGGCCGTCGCCGGCGGGGTTCACGCGGGTGAAGCCGTCGATCGCGTCGTCGGCCACGGCCCGCAGGTCCTGGTCGAGGGTCAGCAGGCCGCCGTCGTAGGTGAGGACGATGCGGTCGCCCTCGGCGGCGGCCGCCTTCGCGGTGCGGGTGCCCTCGGCCTCCGCGTCGGCGGGCGTGGTCGAGCAGCCGGTGAGGACGAGGGCTGCGGCGCCGAGCAGGGCTGCGGGCGCGAGCGTGGTGCGCAGGGATGTCATGACGTTCACTGTACTGATTCTCATTCTCATTACGAAACCGACAGGCCCGCGACGATCGCATCCGTGTTGGACCGCATCATCCCCAGGTAGGTCGACGCCGGGCCCTGGTCGGTCAGGGACTCGGTGGCCAGGGAACGGATCTCCACGTGCACGTCGACCTCGTCGGCGAGCACCTCGGCCAGGCGGGCGGGTTGGGAGAGGTCGGCGAAGATCGTCGGCACCCCGGCCTCGTCGATCGCCGCAGCGAGGTCGCGCAGGTCGGCGGCGCTCGGGGACGCCAGGGTCGTCCCGCTCGGGATGACGGCGCCGACGACCCGGAAGTCGTACCGGTCCGCCAGGTACCCGAACACGTGGTGGTTCGTCACGAGGGCCCGGCGCTCGTCAGGGATGCCTGCGAACGCCTCGGACATCTCGGTGTCGAGCGTGGTCAGCTCGTCGAGGTACGCGTCGGTCCCGCTCGGCTCGATGCCGTTCGCACGCAGGGCGTCGTCCAGGGCCTCGACGACGTCGACCATGCGCGCGGGATCGGTCCAGAGGTGTGGGTCGGGGCCGCTGTCGTCCTCCGTCGTCCACTCGAGTGCGTCGACGTGCTCGCCGGCCGTGAACACCGGGACGCCGTCCGACGCTGCGGCCTCGACGTGCCGGGCGACGCCCTCCTCGAGCCCGAGCCCGTTCTCGACGACGAGGTCGGCGCTCCGGAGTCGGGCGGCCTCCTGTGCGGAGACCTCGAACGAGTGCGGGTCGGCGCCCGGCGGCATGAGGACCATCACGTCGGCAGCGTCCCCGACCACCTCGGTGACGACGTCGCCGAGGATGTTCGTCGTCACCGCGACGACCGGGCGGTCCGACCCGGCGGAGGAACACCCCGCCGTGGTCCCGACGAGCCCTGCGGCGAGGGCCAGTGCGATCCCGAGCCGCGCCGGGCGCATCACAGTCCGACCTCGGCGAACGCGACGGGTGCTGCGGGCAGGTCGATCGACCGCGCGACGCGGGCACCGTCCGCGAAGTCGATCTCGTGCACCTGCTGCCCGGAGGCATCGGCGACGTAGGCCCGCTGGGCGTCGAGCTGCAGCAGCGGCTGCTCGTCGGGGTCGAGCAGCGCGTCGGTCGTGGCGACCGCTCCCGTCGATGCGGTCATCACGACCACGCGTCCCTGGTCGTCGATGCCGACGACGTGCTCGTCCTCGTCGTCGACGGCCGTCACGGCGCGCAGGGGGCGCTCGGTCTCCACCAGCCGCCAGCTGCCCTCGCGGCTGTCGAGCAGCCAGGCACCGCGGTCCCCGGCGAGCCCGGCGACCGTCGGGCGGCCCGACCGGGCGGAGAACGCCGTCGGGCGCTCGGCTCCGTCGGGCAGTGCGACAGCGGTGGTGTCGCCGGTCTCGCTGACCACGACCGCGCCGTCCGCGCAGCCGACCACGGCACCGGCACGGGTGACGATGCCGCCCGCCGGGTCGGGGCACGCGGCCTCGGTACCGGTCGACTCGCCGTCGGCATCGAGCACACGGACGCCGTCGGCGGTGCCGGCGACGAGCTGCTCGCCGAACGGCAGCAGCACGGTGGCGTCGATCCGCGCGGTCTCCTCCACGTCGCCCTGCCCGAGTGCCGCTCGGTCGAGGACCACGCCCTCGCCGCGCTCCGGCCAGGTGATCGTCGTCATCGTCTCCGACGAGTGCACCTCGACCGGTCCGCCGCCGTCGATCGAGCCCACCACGCGCGGTTCGGCCGCGTAGTAGTGCGTGTGGTCGCCGTGGTCGACGGTCCACGAACCGCCGTCGACGATCGTGGTGCGGTCCTGCGTGCTGCTGACGAGGAACCGCCCGTCGGTCGCGGAGTGCTCCGGCCCGTCGACGTCGTCGAGTGCGGTGGTCCCACCGCTCAGCAGGTCGTGCACCGCCGTCGCACCGGCGGCGGACACGGTCAGGAGGCGCACCTGCGGCTCCTGGGCCTCGCTCGCCCCCTCGACGTAGCCGTGGGGCTTCGCGGTGGCGGTCGTGTCGTCGGCCGCCGGCCCGGTGGTGCCCCCTGCCGAGCAGGCGGTCAGGCCGAGCGCGAGGCCGGCGGTCACGGCCGCGGTGGTCATGCGTCGCGCCGCCGCGCGACGCTTCGTGGTGGTCGTGGTGGTCGTGGTGGTCGTGGTGGGGTTCGTCATGCTCCCTCTCGTGGTGCTGGTGCTGGTGCTGGTGCTGGTGCTGGTGTGGTCGTGGTCGTCCGCCGCCCCCGGTGCGGCAGCAGGGCGGCGAGGCCGCGGGAGACGGCGACGCCCGCGACGGCGACGGCTGCGATGCTCGCTCCCGCGGCGGTCCCGGCGTGCCAGGAGACGAGCAGGCCGGTGGTGACGGCGGCGCTGCCGATCACGGCGGCGAGGAGCATGGTCGAGCCGACCTGCCGGGTCCAGGCCCGGGCCGCGGCGGCGGGGGCGAGCAGGAGCCCGACGACCAGGAGCGTCCCGACGGCCCGGTAGGAGGCGACGACGGCGAGGGTCACGAGCCCGACGAGCACGACCTCGGCCAGTCTGGGGCGGAGGCCGAGCGTCGCGGCCTTCCGGGCGTCGAACGCGGCGGCGGTGAAGGGCCGGTGGAAGGCCGCGGCGAGCGCGAGGGCGACGGCGACGGCGACCGTGAGCCCGACGAGGTCGCTCCGGGTCACGGCGAGGACGTCCCCGAACAGGATCGCAGTGACGTCGGTCGCGAAGGACCGGGACGACGACACGATGATGACCCCGAGGGCGAGCATGCCGACGAACAGCAGCCCGATCGAGGTGTCGTACGACAGCCGGGCGCGACGGCGGAGTGCTCCGACGCCGACCACCATGACGCCCGCGCTGACCGCGGCGCCGAGCACGGCGGGGATCCCGGTGAGCGTGGCGACCGCGACGCCGGGGAGCATGCCGTGCGCGAGCGCTTCGCCGAGGAACGCCATGCCGCGCACGAGGACCCACGTGCCGACGACCGCGCAGAGCACCGCCGCCAGGGTGCCGCCGCCGAGGGCGCGCAGCATGAAGTCGACGGAGAACGGGTCGGTCAGCCAGGTCACGCTGGGAGACGCTACATGAAAACGACTATCGATACTGATAGCGTGCACAGGTGCTCACCACTGCCGATCCGCGCGCCCTCCAGGTCACCGGTCTCGTCCTCCGCCGGGGCGACCGCACCGTGCTCGACGGGTTCGACGCGGACTTCCCCGCCGGGGTCGTGACGGCGCTCACCGGACCGAACGGGTCCGGCAAGTCGACGCTGCTCGACGCGCTCGCCGGGGTGGTGACCCTGGACGGCGGAACGGTGACGGGCCTCCCGGCCGATGGTGTCGCCTACGTGACGCAAGCGGTGCCGCCCACCGCGCTCCCGCTCACCGTCCGGTCGACGGTCGCGATGGGGCGCTGGCGGGGCCGACCGTGGTGGCGCCCGCTCGGGCGCGCCGACCGGGCCGTCGTGAGCGAGCAGCTGGAGCGCATGCGGATCGCGGAGCTCGCGGACCGGCCGCTCGACGAGCTGTCCGGCGGGCAGCGCCAACGGGCGTTCGTGGCACTCGGACTCGCGCAACGTGCTCCCGTGCTGCTCGTCGACGAGCCGACGGCAGGGGTCGACGCGGCGTCCGCGGAACTGGTCACGGCGGCGCTCGCCGAGGAGGCCGCTGCGGGGGTCGTCGTCGTCCACGCGGCACACGATCCGGTCGCGATCGCTGCTGCGGACCGGGTGGTGACGCTGGGCTGACCCGCCCGACCTGCCCGGACGGGGTGGTCGTCAGGCCGACTGATCGAGCGCCGCTCGCGCCGCAGCCACGACGGCCGCGTCGGTGACGGTGTGTCCGGAGCCGTCGTCTCCGCTGCCCATCGACACACCCGCGTGACCGCCCGTGACCGACCGCTTGGCGGAGAGGTGCACCGCCGCGACCCCGGTCGCGAGCAGCCCCGGGACGTCCGCGGGAGTGACCCCCGCCCCCGCCATCACCTGCACTGGCCCGGCGGCGTCGACCATGCGCGCGATCGTCGCCGCCCCCACCGGAGCGCTCGCGGCGCCGCCGGAGGTCAGCACCCGCGTGACGCCGAGGTCGGCGAGCCGCGCGGCCGTCGCGACCGGGTCGGCGGCGTGGTCGACCGCGCGGTGCAGGGTGACCTCGGCGTGCGCGGAGACGAAGCGGGCTGCGTCCACGAAGCGGCGCAGGGAGTCCTCGTCGAGGGACCGGTCCGAGCGCAGGGCGCCGACCACGACGCCCGCCGCCCCGGAGCGCAGGACCGTGCGGACCTCGCGTTCCATCAGCGCCAGCTCGTCGGCGTCGAACTCGAAGCCCCCGGGACGGCAGCGCACCAGGGCGTGTGCGGGGATGCCGGTCTCGTGCGTTGCCTCGACGAGCGCCTGCGAGGGGGTGAGCCCGCCCAGCTCCAGACCCACGCAGAGCTCGACACGGTCGGCCCCGGCGTCACGGGCGACGATCGCTCCGGCCGGGGAGGTCACGGCGATCTCGAGCGCGACGGGCATCGCGGGTGCAGGGGTCACGGGGTGGCTCCGAGTGGCTCGTCCGACGGCGGCACGATGCGCGCGGACAGGTCCGGCGGCGTCGCGAACTCCCGATCGTAGGGGAAGAGCGGCCGCTCGATCCGGTGGTGCCCGAGGCGGAGCAGGTCCTGGTCGACCCCTCCCGGGGTGAGCGCCAGCATCCAGCCGGCCGCCATGTCGAACAGCTCCGGCTCGAGGTAGCCGATCTTCACCACGACGACGTCGGCCCGACGCGGGTCGAGGTCGAGATCGGTGAAGTCGTGCTCGTGGTGGTACGGCTTGCGGAGTGTCGTGAGGATCGCGAAGACGCTGCCGACCTGCAGCACGACCTCGGTGCCGGCGTCGCGGTCGCCGTGCTTGACGGCGTGCACCCGGCCGGTCATCGTGATCGGCCCGGCGTGGACGTCGTCGACCTCGGCGCCGGCCGTCACCGTCACGGTCGCGCCGACCCCGGCTGCGACCGCCGCGGCGACGGCGGCCGGGCCGGGGACACTCGCGTAGATGACGGTGGGGCCGTCGGGCGTGGCGAAGGCCGGGTGCGCGAGCACCTGCGTGAGGCCCCAGGTCATGTCCCCGGAACCGCCGGCGGTGGGGTTGTCGCCGGAGTCCGACACGAAGAACGGACGGGCAGCACCGGGTGCGAGCGCGGCGGCGAGGCACTCGTCGAAGGAGCCCGTCGGTGCCACGAAGGCGAAGTCCTCGCGGGCGTCCCAGAACGCGCGGGCGAGTCGTTCGGCCCCGGCGGCGACGGCGTCGGCGTCCCATCCCGTGACGACGGTGACCGCCCGGTCGCGGGGCTGGTCGGCCCAGGCGTACCCGACCCAGATCGCGGCGTCGAGCACGCCGTCCTCCTGCTCGACCTCCGGCACCTGCGCGTAGATCGACGCCGCGGGCTCGATGCGGGTCGACGTCTGCTCGCCCGGCAGCAGGACCGGGATCGGGATCCACGCCTTGACCGGGCGCTGTGACCCGACCGGCCTCGTGGTGAGCACGTCGACCAGGTTCCGGACCGCGCGCTCCCGGGTCTCGTCGACGTCCTCGTGCGGGGCCGTCCGGTAGCAGGTGACCAGGTCGAGCTGGTGCGCGAGTTCCCGCGTGACGTTGCCGTGCAGGTCCATCGACGCCGAGACGATCACGTCCGGCCCGACGACCGCGCGGATGCGGTGCAGCAGGTCGGTCTCGGCGTCGTCGAGCCCCTCGACCACCATCGCGCCGTGGATGTCGTACCAGAGGCCGTCGACCGGCCCGGTGTCCCGCAGCCGGGCGACGATCTCGCCCGCGAGCTCCTCGTACGCGGCGCGCTCGACGACCCCGCCCGGCAGCGCGTGCCCGGTGAGGACGCCGTGGAACTCGGCAGCGTGCTCGTACGACGCGAGGAACGGGTGCCGGGCGACGACCTCGTCCCCGCGATCCGGGTGGAAGGCGGGCGCCGGTGTCCGGGTCGGCGTGAACGTCGAGGTCTCGATCGCGAGTCCGGCGATCGCGATCACGGGACGGCGGCGGGCGGGGATCTCGAACACGGGTCCTCCTGCTCCTGGTGGTGGACGACGGGACGCCTTCGACGGCGAGGCTGCTGGACGTCCATCCTGACCGACACCCGGGAACACGGGGTGCCTGTGCGCGATCGATGACCGCAGTACGACGTGTCTGCTCGGTTCGGGTAGCGTCGACCTGCCTCGGTCGCACCGAGCGCGGCCGGCCGACAGGGCGGCGCCGGGGCGTACGCGGGGGCGTACGGCCGCGCGATCGCGTCACGGATCACCCTCATCCGGCCGTGACGCCCGCTGGGGGAGCGGAGTCGTTCCTCCGGCGTGAGCTCCGAGAGGAACCCATGCAGTACAAGCACGTCTCCATCGCGGTCGCGGGTCTCGCGATCGCCTCGTTCGCCCTGGCCGGCTGCTCGTCCGGCGGCTCCGACGACGCATCGGCGCCGGCACCGTCGCGCACCGCCGCCGCGGAGCAGTCCACACCCACGCCGACCGCGTCGAAGCCCGCGGCGGCGTCCGGTGTGGTGACGGTGACGTCGGACCAGATCGTCGACGACCAGATGGGCCACACGGTGCAGGCCGACGAGATCGTCCGGAACTTCCCGTGGAGCTCGGCGCAGGCGGGCCTCGCGGACCGCGACGACAACGAACAGATCCTCGTGCACGTGAAGGTGACGGCGGGGGACAGGTTCTACTCGACGATGGACTGCCTGCCGATCCGGGTGCAGGCCCACGGCAGCACCGAGACGTACACCTCGCAGGGGACGACGTCGGTGATCGAGGACGACATGCAGGCGGCGGGGTACCCGGCGCTCGAGTCGATCGACCAGGGCGAGTCCGGCGAGGGCTGGTGCGCGTACTCGGTGACGAACCCGACCGACGTGCTCGACCTCGAGTACCACCGCAACGCGGCGGCGTCGAACGACGGGACGCAGATCACCGAGCAGGACTTCTTCTCGGTGATGACGCCCAGCTGAGCCGGCGGACGTCGTCCGTCCGGGTGCCGTGTCGGTCGAAGTGCGGACTGGTGCGGCCCCCGGACGGGGGTCAGGATGACTCTCAGTTGCACCCTGCAACGTCGCAGGGTCCCTGACCGAGGAGTCCACATGAAGCACACCCTCGCAGCGGCGTTCGCCGCCGTGGCCGTCGTCGCCGGCGGCGTGTTCGCCGCCACTCCCGCCTCCGCGCTGCCCGTCGGCACCGAGGTCGTCGGCGGCGAGAAGGCACCCACCACCACCTGGGCCGTCCAGCTCGAGGCCTCCGGCGGCACCATCCCGTCCGGGTACGTCAGCAACTGCACCGGCGAGCAGATCAACGCCTCGTGGATCGTCACCGCCCGCCACTGCATCGACGGCATCGGCGCGATGAACGTCTACCACTCGAACTCCACCACGAACCGCGGCACCGCCGTCGCGATCGACCGGGTCAGCGCCGCGCCGGCCGGCGACATCGCACTCGTGCACCTGCGGAGCACCTACGCGCTGTCGACCTACGCGCCCCTCGACCTGACCGCCGCGGCGAAGTCGAGCGGCACGGGCGTGATCCAGGGCTACGGACTCCGCGCGAACGCGCAGCAGTCGGACGGGCTGTACCAGGCGACCGTGTCGCTCACGGGCGCGACGCGCGACGCGTACAGCGGCAAGGCGCAGCACGTCACCGGCGTCACCGGTGCGTCGAACCACGGCGACTCCGGCGGCCCGCTCCTGGTCAACGGCAAGGTCGTCGCGGTGTGCTCCACCGGTGACAGCGCCGACCCCGGGGCGGACACGACGGCCGGGTCGAACTACGCGCTGCTGTCGCAGTCGTCCTCGTGGATCCGCTCGACGGCGGGCGTCTGACCGACCCGACCCACCGACGGACGGGAGGCTCCCCACCAGCTGGTGGGGAGCCTCCCGTCCGTCACGTGGTGACGTCGGCGACGTAGCGCCCAGGCGTCCAGGCGTCCAGGCGTCCAGGCGTTCAGGCGTTCATGCGCCGTGCGCCTCCTCGGCGACCGGCTGCCACTCGCGCCAGGTCGCGAGCCGCGACTCGTAGTCCCGCTCGGCGATGCCGAGCGGCGCCTTGCCGAAGAAGACGCGCAGCGGCGGCTGCTCCGCGTCGACGACCTTGAGGATCGCGGACCGCGTCGCCTCGGGCCTGCCCGGGTCCGATGCGGACGGGCGCTTCGCGGCGGCCTCGCGGACCTCCGCGTAGGCGTCGAGCTCCTCGCTGTGCTCCGAGGACGGACCGGACCAGTCGGTCGAGAACCCGCCGGGCTCGACGAGCGTGACGGAGATGCCGAAGCCGGCGACCTCCTGCGAGAGCGACTGCGACAGGCCCTCGAGCGCCCACTTCGATGCGTGGTAGGCACCGACCGTCGGGAACGCGCTGATCCCGCCGATGCTCGACACCTGCACGATGTGCCCGGAACCCTGCTCGCGCATGATCGGCAGTGCCGCCTGCGTGACCCAGAGCGCGCCGAAGAAGTTCGTCTCGAGCTGCGCCCGGACCTCGTCCTCGGTGAGTTCCTCGACCATGCCGAAGTGTCCGAAGCCCGCGTTGTTCACGACGACGTCGAGGCGCCCGAAGTGCTCGGCGGCCTGCTGCACCGCAGCGGTGTCGGCGGCCTTGTCCGTCACGTCGAGGCGGATCGCCAGGAAGGTGTCCGGGTACTGGTCGACGAGTGCCTGCACGTCGTCGGTGTTCCGGGCAGTGCCGGCGACGGAGTCCCCGCGCTCCAGGGCGGCCTCCGCCCACTCGCGGCCGAAGCCCTTCGATGCTCCGGTGATGAACCAGGTCTTGGCCATGTCGTGCCTCCAACTGCTGTTCGGGTGACCGGGAGCAGGCAACGCCCGGCGCCCGGACGCGACCTGGGTGCCCGGGTGACAGCGGGGCGCGACGCAGTCCGTATCCTGGTGCGATGCCCGACGTCCCCGCAGGCGCTGCCGACGAGTTCTCCCAGGCGGTGGCGCGCGCGATCGAGGACGCCAAGTCCGCCGCCGGCCTCACCACCCGCGACCTCATCAAGCGCTCCGGGCTCTCCGCGAACTACTACTACCGCCGCGCACGCGGGGAACTCCCGTTCACCACGAACGACATGTCGGCGCTCGCGGCAGCGTGCGGTCTCACCGTCGGTGACCTCTGGGCGAGGGCGCAGGCCGACATCGGGCCGAGCGGCAAGAGCGCCGGGCAGGTCATCGCGGAGCGTCTCGAGAAGCTGCTCACGGTCGCTCGGGCACAGTTCCCGCGGATCGACGTGCCGGCGACCCTGCTGTCGAGCGACGTCGCGCGGGAGACGCAGCTCACCGCGTCGCACTGGCAGGCCGTCGTCGACGGTGACCTCTCCGCGGTCTCGGTGGAGCAGCGCGCAGCGGTCGCGACGTTCTTCGGCGTCCCGGAGGAGTACCTGACCAGCGTCGAGGTCTCGGACCTGGTGGACGACATCGACGCCCGCCTGGATGTCCAGGCCGCCTTCGCGCAGACTGATGCACGCGGGATCTCCTCGCGCGGTCCCGGCGGCACGCCCGCCTCGCTGCGCGCGCTCGCGCGAGCGATCCGGGAGAGCAACAGACGGGGGCAGTGACGACACGCATGAAGGACATCGACGAGGTCGAAGCGGCGGTCCGGGGCATCGTGGACCGCTTCGCGCTCCCCGACGACGAGCGCACCCTGGAGCGCCTGCTGCGGGCGGTCTCGGACGCGCGGGGCATCCCGGTCGAGCTCCGACCGATCAGCAACCCCGACCAGCACCACACCGGCTACTGGATCGACCACGGCGACTACGGCGTCATCATGTACCGGCCGACGGACACCGACTCGATCCAGCTGCACACGATCCTGCACGAGTGCATCCACGCCGTCGGCGAGCACCGCGGATGCTCCGCTCGCCCCGAGACCGTCGACGAGCTGCGCGCTGCGACCGCCGATCCCGTCATCTCGATCCGTGGGCGCTCCGTGGTGAACGGCTACCTCGGGGACGCCGAGCAGGCCGAGGAGGTGGTCGCGGAGCGCGGCGCCTTCGCGCTCGCCCGCTGGCTCCGCGGCTCCGGAACGACCTCCGCCGCCGAGATCTTTTGACCCCGTCGCTCGCCTCGACACTCGCGCTCGTCCTCGGTGCGCTGATCTTCCTGTACCGCGCTCGACGCGCCGTTCGCACCTGGCGGGCCGCCGGCGGCGTCGGTGCCCGCTTCCAACCCGCCTGGGTCGCGAGCGGGTTCGCGATCATCGGCCTGCTCACCCTCGGCCTGGTGTGGCTCCCGGCCGACGAGATGGACGACGCCCTACCGCTCGTCGGCGGGCAGAACGTCCTCAACCTCGTCGAAGCGCTCGCAGCCACGGCCGGCTTCTGGTACCTTCGCGACGCCGTCCGGCTCTACAGCGGTGACCGGCGCCCGGCTCGTCGTCGCCACCTGGTGCTCCACTGCCTCGTCTTCAGTGCCTTCTTCGTCGCCGTCCCGCGTCGGGAGGGTGACGCCGTGCGGTTCATCGACGAGCACCTGGCGTCGACGGCGTGCTGGGTGTACATCAGCCTGTACATGCTCGGCGTGCTGTACCTCGCCCTCGACTCGCTGCGTTCCGCGTGGAAGCGCCGAGCCGACCTCCCCGGGAAGGCGTTCGTCGTCGGGTTCGCGTCCGTCGCGGTCGGCGCGGTGTTCGACCTGGCGTACACCTCGCTCGGGCACGTCCGAGGCGAGCTCACCCCCACCGGCAGTGCGCTCCTGACCGCCTTCGAAGCGTTCTTCTTCCCCGGGATGGTCGTCATCATGACGGGCTACCTGGTCCCGGCGCTCGGCCGGTCCTTCTGGAGAGCAGTCGGCTGGCGCCTGTCCCGCATGAGCGAGGCGGGCACGTCCCTGGAGCTCCTCCGGCGGTGGACGGACGAGTCCGACCCACTCGGAGAGGCGTACGCCACGTCGATCCGGATCCAGGGCAGAGTGTTGGACGACACCCTCCAGCTCGGCCCGCGCGACTCCCGCCGGTTCCGACACATCGAGCGCTGGATCACGCGCGCCGCGATCCCGACGGGTGGAAGGACCTGGAAAGCATGAAGACAGCACTCGTGACCACGGCAGCCGCGATCGCCGCGGGCGCCGTCCTGGGAGCCGCGGGCCTCGGCGTCGCCGGCGGCCGGCGCGCGATCCGTCCCCGCCCGAAGAAGCGGCCCCGGGTCCTCGCGGCCGACAGCCGACAGATCCGCCTCGAGCGCACGGTGCACACGGCCGCGCCGGGCCGGTACCGGATCCGGTTCGGGGACGGGGACTCGCAGCACGTCCTCGTCGGCGACGTCATCGCGCAGGACGACGCCAGCGTGACCCGCGCAGTGGTCGAGGCCGAGCACGGTGTCCCGCGAGCCGGCGACGCCGTGCTCTGGACGGGCTACGTGTACACCTCCCCGGACGACCTCGGAGCGCCCCACCGCGAGGTGCAGATCGAGGCTCCCAGCGGCACCCGTCCCGCGTTCCTGTTCGACACCGAGCAGCCCTCCACGCGGTGGGCGATCCACGTGCACGGCATCCACTCGTCGCGGATCTCGGCGCTCCGCAGCGTGCCCGCGACGCTCGCCGCCGGGATGCCCTCGCTCGTCGTCTCCTACCGCGGGGACGCGGAGGACGAGACCGCGCCGCCCGCGACCCTCGGTCAGGAGGAAGCACGCGACGTCGACGCAGCGATCCGGTACGCCCTCGACCACGGTGCGGAGGACGTCGTCCTCGTCGGTTGGTCCATGGGAGCGACCATCAGCCTGATCCTCGCCGACGACGTCAGGACGCGACGCCACCTCGCCGCACTCGTGCTGGTCGGGCCCGCACTCGACTGGCGCGCCAGCATCCGGGATGCCGCTGGGCGGTCGGGCATCCCCGCTCCGCTCGCGCCCCTGTTCACGCTCGCGCTGACCCTCCCCGGCCTGGCGCAGCTCGCCGGGCTGCGGCGACCGCTCCGCGCTGCCCACCTCCGGCCGCACCTCGCGGACGGGACGGTGCCGGTCCTGATCCTGCACTCCTCCGGCGACACCGACGCGCCGATGAGCGCCTCGGAGCACCTCGCGCGGAGCCATCCCGACCGGGTCCGCCTCGAGCAGGTGACACCCGTTCCCCACGGTATGGAACGCAACGGCGATCCGGACCGGTTCGATCGGACGGTGACCGGCTTCCTCACCGCACTGCCGTGAACGGCACTCCCGTGTTCCCCTTGCGGTACGCTGTTGCTCGTGCCGACTGCTCGGTCCACGTGGTCCGTTGGGGGGACCACGTCGAGTAGCCGTCGAGCACGAGGCCGCTCTGTCCACCGGTCGCCGGGGGGTGACGGGGACAGGGCGGTCGCCACGGGCAGACGACGGGCGCAGCGCCGCTGGACCGACGCGGAGCGGCCGACGAGCACCATTGCCCCATGAGCCAGTACGAGAAGCGCGACCCGAACTCCCTCTACCCGAAGCCGCCGTTCCCCGAGCAGGAGCAGTCACTGCCCGGCGCCGCGTGGAAGATGGACCCGCAGCCGGACCACGGCGAGCAGAGCTACGTCGGCAAGGACCGCCTGACCGGCTTCCGCGGCATCGTCACCGGCGCCGACTCCGGCATCGGCCGCGCCGCCGCCATCGCGCTCTCCCGTGAGGGCGCCGACCTCGTCCTCTCCTACCTGCCCGACGAGCAGGAGGACGCCGAGCAGGTCCGGGACCTCCTGGAGTCCGAGGGTCGCAAGGCCGTCCTCGTGCCGGGCGACATCTCCGACGAGCAGTACTGCAAGGACCTCGTGCAGCAGGCCGTCGACGAGCTCGGCGGGCTCGACACCCTCGTGATGGTCGCCGGTCGCATGGACAGCAACGACGACATCCTGTCGCTCACCACCGAGCACTTCGACTCGACCTTCAAGACGAACATCTACTCCCTGTTCTGGCTGACCCAGGCCGCGGTCCCGCACCTCGAGCCCGGCTCGACGATCGTCACCACCGGGTCGATCCAGGCCGCCACCCCGTCGCCGGACAAGATCGACTACGCGATCTCGAAGAGCGCGGTGAAGACCTTCACCGAGGCCGTCGCGCAGCAGCTCGCACCGAAGGGCATCCGCGTGAACTCGGTGGCGCCGGGTCCGGTGTGGACGCCGCTGCAGCCCGGTTCGGACGACGCGCAGACCGTGGCGCACTTCGGCGAGCAGTCGCCGTTCGGACGCCCCGGCCAGCCCGCCGAGCTCGGTGCCGCCTACGTGCACCTCGTCAGCCCGGAGTCGAGCTACCAGTCCGGCTCGACGATCACGATCGCCGGCGGGACCCCCGCGTTCTAGACGGCACGGCAGACGGACGGGAGGCGCGGGGGCCGCGGGGCCCCCCCCCCCCCCCCCCCCGGGGGGGGCGGCGGCGGTGCGGCGACCCCCCTCGAGGTTGGGGACGCCGGCCACCAGGTGCGCCGCCGCAAGACCCAGCCGGGGGGTGTGTG
>NZ_JBEPMD010000013.1:0-80715 GCF_040545555.1 Curtobacterium oceanosedimentum | reverse complement strand
GCGCCCCGCGTCGTTTTTGGTGGGAACCCGTTGGGGGGCGCGGGGGTCCCCGCTGGTGTCCGGTTCGGGGTCCGGGCGCCGGGGCCCCGGGGGGGGGGGGGGGGGGGGGGGGCCCCCCCGCCCCCCCGCCTCCCGTCCGTCGTCTGGTCACGCGACCAGCTGCGGCACCTTCTCCGGGTAGTGGCAGGCCGCACGGTGGTCGCGCTCCGCGCCGCGGCGCGCGGCCTTCTCCGGCACCTCGTCGCGGCAGCGCTGCTGCTCGGCCTCGGGCAGCATCGCGTACAGCGGGCACCGCGAGCGGAACCGGCAGCCCGTCGGACGTTCGGTCGGGCTGGGCGGGTCCCCCGGCAGCAGGATCGTCCTCCGCGACCGCTCGATGACGGGATCCGGCACCGGCACGGCCGACATGAGCGCCGCCGTGTACGGGTGCATCGGGCGTTCGAAGACCTCGTCGACCGCGCCCTCCTCCACGGTGCGGCCGAGGTACATCACGCTGACCCGGTCCGCGACGTGCCGGATGACCGACAGGTCGTGCGACACGAACAGGTAGGACAGCCCGAGACGCGCCTTGAGGTCGGCGAGCAGGTTGAGCACCCCGGCCTGGATCGACACGTCGAGCGCGGACACCGGCTCGTCGAGCACGATGAGCTCCGGCTCGGTGGCGAGCGCCCGGGCGATCGAGATGCGCTGCCGCTGACCGCCCGAGAACTCGTGCGGGTAGCGGTCCGCCTCGGCGGCCCGGAGCCCCACGAGCCCGAGGAGCTCCGGTACCCGCTCGGCGATGCGGTCGGACGAGGCACCGATCGCGCGGAGCGGCTCCGCGACGACGTCGTAGACCGACATGCGCGGGTCGAGGCTCGCCGCGGGGTCCTGGAACACCATCGAGATGCGCTGTCGGAGCTGCTTGGTGGCGACCACGGGCCGACCGAAGAGCTCGACCGTGCCGTGCTCGGGTCGCTCGAGGTCCATCAGCTGGTGCAGCGTCGTCGACTTGCCGGAGCCGGACTCTCCCACGAGGCCCAGGGTCTCACCCTTCCGGATGTCGAGGTCGACACCGTCGACGGCGAAGACCTGCCCGACCTTCCGCTTGAAGAGCGCACCGCGCAGGAGCGGGAAGGTCTTCGTCAGGCCCTCGACCCGGACGACGGCGTCCCGTCCGGCGCGGTCGGTCGGCGCGATCACCGCGGTCGCGGCCGCGGGGATCTCCGGCAGGCGGAAGATCGCGCCGGCGTCGGCGTGTGCCGCGGCGACCTCCTCGTAGCGGTGGCAGGCGACGGCATGCGGAACCGCGGTGTCGACCGGTTCCTCGCCCGCCACGCCGGCGGCGACGTCGACGGTGGCGAGCGGCGGTTCGGACCCGCGGCACACGGCGGCCTCGAGCGGGCACCGGTCGGCGAACGGGCACGCGTCGGCGAGTCCGATCAGCGACGGTGGCGAGCCCGGGATCGGCACGAGCGGACCGCCGCTCGACTCGTCGAGCCGCGGCAGCGCGCCGATCAAGCCGATCGTGTAGGGCATCCGTGGCCGAGCGAAGAGTTCCTCGGCGCTCGCGGTCTCGACGATCCGCCCGGCGTACATCACCGCGATCCGGTCGGCGATGCCGGCGATGACCCCGAGGTCGTGGCTGACGAACACCAGGGCGGCCCCGGTCTCCTGCTGCGCGGTCCGCAGGACGTCGATGATCTGCGCCTGGATCGTCACGTCCAGCGCCGTCGTCGGCTCGTCCGCCAGGATCACGTCCGGGTCGTTCGCCATGGCCATCGCGATCATCGCGCGCTGTCGCATGCCGCCCGAGAACTCGTGCGGGAAGGCGTCGACGCGCTGCTCGGCCTGCGGGATGCCCACGAGCTTGAGCAGCTCCACCGCCCGGGCGCGGGCCTGCTGCTTGGTGCCACCGCGGTGCACGAGGACGGTCTCGGCGATCTGGTCGCCGATCGTGTACACGGGTGTGAAGGCCGACAGCGGGTCCTGGAAGACCATCGCGACCTTCGCACCGCGGAGCTTGCTCATCTGCTTGTCGCTGCGGCCGATGAGCTCCTGCCCCTCGAGCTCGATCGACCCCGTGACCTTCGTGGTCTCCGGCAGCAGGCCGAGGATCGCCATGCTCGTCACGGACTTGCCCGAGCCGGACTCCCCCACGATGCCGAGGACCTCGCCGCGGCGCAGTTCCAGGTCGACGCCGCGGACGGCGTGCACCTCACCGCGTGGTGTCGGGAAGCGGACGTCCAGATCGCGCACGCGCAGGACGGTCTCGGTGGTGGTCGTGGTGGTGCTCATGCGCCGGCCCCTGCCTGCGTGGTGATGGTCGCGGCGTCGACCGCGGCCTGGTTCTGATCGCGCTTCCGGCCGCTCCGCTTCTGCCGCTTGCCGGTCGCCGACGTCGGATCGAGTGCGTCCCGCAGACCGTCGCCGAGCAGGTTCGCCGCGAGCGCGAACACCACGAGGGCGCCGGCCGCGAAGTAGAACAGCCACGGGTAGGTGAGCGCGGCGTCCTGGTTCTGCGCGATGAGGGTGCCGAGCGAGACGTCCGGCGCCTGCACGCCGAAGCCGAAGTAGCTGAGGCTCGTCTCGGACAACACCGCGGCGCCGACCTGGATCGTGCCGTCGATGATGAGGAAGGACGCCACGTTCGGCAGGATGTGCCGGACGATGATCCGGAACGGGCCGATGCCCATGTACCGGGCCGCGCGGACGAACTCGCGCTCCTTGACCGACAGCGTCATCGAGCGGACGACCCGGGCGGTGACCATCCAGCCGAACGCCGCGATGAGGACGACCAGGACGATCCAGCCGGAGTCCTGGATCCGCGGGCTGATGATCGCGATGATCAGGAACGACGGCAGCACGAGCAGCACGTCGACGAAGAACATCACGATGCGGTCGGTCCAGCCGCCGAAGTACCCGGCGGCAGCCCCGGCCAGGGCGGCGAGCGCGGTGGAGAACACCGCGACGAGCAGCCCGATCAGCAGGCTCTTCTGCATCGCTCGGGCGGTCTGGGTGAAGACGTCCTGCCCGATGCCGTTGGTGCCGAACCAGTGCGTCCCGCTCGGCGGCTGCGTGAACGCGGTGTAGTCGATCTGTGAGTACCCCCACGGGCTGACGAGCGGGCCGATGAAGGCGAACGCGAACAGCACGAGGATGGTCACGAGGCCGACCCCGGCACCGCGGTTCATGAAGACTCGGACGACGGTCTGCACGAAGCGGTTGCGCTGCTTCCGGCCGGGTGCCGGCGTCCCGGGGAGCGGGGTGTCCGCGCGCGCGACGGTCGACCCGTCGACGGGCTCGATGCGGGTGTCGGTCATGTCAGGCCCTCCGGACGCGCGGGTCGAGCACGGCGGTCATGGTGTCGGCGAGGAACCCCGCGAGCAGCACCACGACCGCCGCGAACAGGGTGTAGGCGGTGACGGAGTTCACGTCGTTGTTCTGGACCGCGTCGATGAACCAGGCGCCGAGGCCGTTCCACCCGAAGATCTTCTCGGTGAAGGTCGCACCCGTCAGGATGCCGAGGAACCCGTAGGCGAACAGCGTCGTCATCGGGATGAGGGCCGTCCGCAGACCGTGCTTGAACGTCGCGCGGCCCTTCGTCAGACCCTTCGCCCTCGCCGTCCGCAGGAAGTCGGAGCCGAGCACGTCGAGCATCGTCGCCCGCTGGTACCGACTGTAGATCGCGATCAGGCCGAGTGCGATCGAGATGGTCGGCAGGAGCAGGTGCACGCCCCGGTCCGCGAACAGCTCCCACCAGCTGCCGGAGAGCCCGGGCGTTGCCTCGCCGGTGAAGTTGATGAGCTGCGTGCCGCTGTCCTGGTTGAGCTTCGTCGCTCCGATCTTCAGGAAGACCGCGGTCAGGAACACGGGCGTCGAGATGAGGAAGATCGAGATGATCGCGCTCACCCGGTCGGACAACCGGTACTGCCGGATCGCGTTCCAGACACCGAGCAGCACGCCGAGCACGATGCCGATGACCGACCCGACGAGCAGGAGCCGCAGGCTGACGCCCAGTCGCGGCCAGAACGCGTCGTTGACGCTCTTGTCCTGGATCGTCTGGCCGAGGTTGCCCTGCACCGCGTCGCCGAGCCAGTGCCCGTACCGGACGATGACCGGTGTCTTGTCGTTCACGCCGATGTGGTCGAGCTTGGCGTCGACCACGGCGGTCGGCGGCGCCGGGTTGCGTTCCGCGTAGACGGATCGGGGGCTGAACGTTGCCGACGCGAGGAAGTACGTCAGCGACGTGGCGAGGAACACGAGCACGACGTAGTACACGAGTCGACGCGCCAGGTAGCGGATCATGCGGATCACCTTACGACTCGATTTGTTTCCGGCAGATGACACGCTCGGTCGCCGCGCGTAACGAATTGGCGTTTGCAACAGAAGCCCTCGTCTGCCCCCACCCAGGGGACGTAGGGTGATCCCAATCTTCACGGGAGGAAGAACATGAAGCACAGGAAAGCCCTGGCGTTGACGGCGGCACTCGCCGGCTTCGCCCTCGTCGCCACCGGATGCTCCAGCGGTGGCTCCGGCGGGTCCGGCGGCTCCGGTGACTCGGGCAAGGAGGCCCTGCCCTCCAGCGCCCAGATCAACGAGAAGCCCGTCTCCGACCTGCAGCAGGGCGGCACGCTCCGACTGCCGATCTCGCAGTGGATCTCGCAGTGGAACTACTTCGAGCTCGACGGCACCCTGCAGGACGCCGCTGACGTCGAGGCGGCGACGATGCCGCAGACGTTCGTGATCGACTCCGACGGCAAGCCGCAGCTCGACAAGGACACGCTCGAGTCGGCCGAGGTCACCAGCGAGGACCCGCTGACGATCACGTACACCGTGAACCCGAAGGCCGTGTGGAACGACGGCACGCCGATCACGTGGAACGACTTCGAGGCGCTCTGGAAGGCGAACAACGGGACCGACCCGAGCTACCAGATCGGTGACAGCACCGGGTGGAAGGACATCGAGTCCGTGACCCAGGGCTCCGACGAGCGCCAGGCGATCGTGAAGTACTCGACGCCGTTCTCGGACTGGAAGTCGCTCTTCAGCCCGCTGTACCCGGCGAGCGTCATCGGGACGCCCGACGGCTTCAACAACGGCTACAAGGACAAGGTCCCGGTCTCGGCCGGTCCGTACAAGGTGTCGAAGCTCGACGAGACCGCGGGCACCGTCACGCTCGTCCCCGACGAGAAGTGGTGGGGCGACAAGCCGAAGCTCGACCAGGTCATCTTCCGGAGCCTCGACGGCAACGCCGACGTCGACGCCTACCTGAACAAGGAGCTCGACTCCGTGTCGGTCGGTACCTCGGACCGGTACGCCCGGGTCAAGGACGCGAAGGACACGAAGATCTACGCGTCCCAGTCGGCCTCGTACACCCACGTCGACTTCTCCTCGCAGGGCACCCTGAAGGACGAGAAGCTCCGACTCGCGTTGCAGCACGCGATCAACCGTGAATCGCTCGCATCGGTCATCGGCGGCACCCTGCCGTACAAGCTGCCGGTGCTGAACAACCACGTGTTCCTCGCCACGGACAACGGGTACAAGGACAACTCGAGCCCGAACGGCACGTTCGACGTCGAGAAGGCCAAGAAGCTCCTCGACGACGACGGGTGGAAGACCGACGGCGCGTACCGGAAGAAGGACGGCAAGACGCTCGCGATCTCCATCACGATCCCGTCCGGCGCCACGAGCTCGCAGAAGATCGCCGAGGTCATCCAGGCCCAGCTCAAGGACGTCGGCGTGAAGCTGTCCATCAAGTCGGTGTCGAGCGACGACTTCTTCCCGCAGTACGTCACGCCGGGCAACTACGACATGACGCTGTTCCTCTGGGGCGGCACCGGCTACCACGCCAGCGGCGCGAGCATCTTCATCAGCGGCGACACCGGCCAGAACTACGGTCGCGTCGGCAACGAGAAGATCGACAAGCTCGTGAACCAGGCGATCGCGGAGACCGACACCACCAAGGCGAACGCCCTGTGGAACCAGGTCGACGAGAACGTGTGGGCGATCGGACACTCCCTGCCGATCGTGCAGTCGCCCCGTGTCATCGCGCAGAACCCGAAGCTCGCGAACTACGGCGCCCGTGCCGGCGCCATGGTCTACGACTGGACCAAGGTCGGGTTCACCAAGTAGCAGCACGACACCAGGACGGGCCCGGTCGCACCACGCGACCGGGCCCGTTCCCTGTCCTACTGTGTGCACATGAGCATCCCCGAGCCGGGCGACACGGCGCCCGACTTCTCCCTGCCCGGACTCGTCGTCCGGAACGGCACCCGCACGGACGACGAGTACGCCCTGTCGGCGGTCATCGGCCGTCCGCTCGTCCTCGCCTTCTACCCCGGCGACGCCACGCCCGTCTGCACGGCCCAGCTCTGCAGCTACCAGGAGGAGCTCGACGACTTCGCCGACCTCGGCGCCGTCGTCTGGGGCGTCAGCCCGCAGGCGTTGGACTCCCACGAGGACTTCGCCCGCGGCGCATCCCTGTCGTTCCCGCTGCTGAGCGACACCGGCGGCGACGTCGCGCGCGCCTACGGTGTCCGGGCGCCGGGTATCGGCCTCCGCCGCTCGGTCTTCGTCATCGACGCCGACGGCATCGTCCGGTGGCGCCACGTCGGGCTCGTCGGCCTGCGCTTCCCGAAGGCGGAGACCATCCGCGAGCAGGTCGAACAGCTCGTCTGACCGCGCCGGACGGGCCGGCGTTCCTGAAGATCGGGCGTCGGGTGTTGACACCCGGACGGGGCGTGCCGACCATGGACGGACGAGGTCCGCATCGGACCCGCCTCCCCGGGGAACCGGGTCGCCCGGCCGTACGCGCAGGTGTGTCACACCCGCTCCCGGGCGTCCCCGGGGAGGCGCTCTCGACCCCGCCCGCTCCCCTACGATGGCCTGGATGAGCACCGTCGTCGCGCCCCGCATGCGCCTGTTCGCCGTCGTCCTGTGGGCCGTCGCGGTCGTGCTGGTCCCGCTCGCGCTGCTGACCGGCGGCAACCCGTGGCTCGTCCCCGTACCGAGTGTCTTCACCGCGTTCATCGCCTGGGCCGTGCTCTGGCGCCCGCGCTTCGAGCTCACCGACGAGACGCTCACGATCGTCGACGTGCGCCGCACGAGCACCTACCCCTGGCGTCGCGTGCAGGAGGTCCGGACGAAGTACGGCATCGAGGTGGTCACGACCGAGGGCGTCCGCCGCACCTGGCTCGCGACGCGTCCGACCGCCGCGCTCGGGCTGCGGGGCCCCGGGGGCGGCTCGACGACGGCCGCCGACGTGCGGGCGGTCGCGGACGTCCTCCGCGGGCACGTCCCCGCACCGGCCGTCCAGGACGGGCCGCCGCCGGCGACCGTCGAGGCCGCGACCATCACCCACCGTGTCCACGGCTGGACCGTCACGGCGATGATCGTGCTCGGCGTCGCCGCGTCGATGGCCGGAGCGCAGCTCTAGGGCAGGACCGGTCCGGTCCGGAGGCGCGTGGCAGGCCCGCACCGAGCCTCCGGGCCGTCCCGTGGTCCGGCCGGGAGGCGCGTGGCGGGCCCGTGCCGAGCCTCCAGGCCGTCCCGTGGTCCGGCCAGGAGGCGCGAGGCGGGACGGCGCAGGTCTCCCGGCCGGCCCGTGGTGCGTCAGGTCGCGAACGCGACCGCGGCGACCACCAACAGGACCACGACCGCGGTCCCGGTCCCGACGGCGAGACGGTCCCACGCGCGGTGCACCGCGCGGTCGTCGGGCCTCGCCGTCCGCCGTGCGTGCCAGCGCGAACGGATCGCCCGCAGCTCCTCCGGCTCGTGCGGCACCGACAGCTCCCCACGGCGGGCCGGACGCGACCCGCGGATCGACGGCCCGCCCCGGCAGGTGACCGAGCGGCCGTCGGCGGTCTGCACCACGATCTGCCAGCGGAGCCGGACGTCGGCGACGACCGCCCACGGCACGCGTGTGGTGCGCAGCGGGTTCACGACGGTGAGCGCGTCGTCGTCGAGCCGGACGACCGGGCGGACGGTGAGCAGCCAGAGCGCCCACACGAGCGCGGTGACCGGGCCGACCGCCGACCAGAGGACGTCCCAGCTGCCCCGCGCCGCAGCGTCGACGAGCAGGAAGAGCCCCAGGACGGCGACGAGGCCGGACGCCACCGCCCCTCCGCGACCTGCGCGGAGGACGACGGGACGTCCGGCCTCGGGGTGGTGCAGCGGGATCAGCGCCCGAACTCGAACCCGGCGCCCGGGATCGCGGCGAGCAGGTCCTTCGTGTACTGCTCCTTCGGGTCGGCGAAGACCTCGTCGGTCGTCGCCTTCTCGACGATCTGCCCCTTGCGCATGACGCACACGTTGTCCGCGACGAGGCGGACGACGGCGAGGTCGTGCGTGATGAAGAGGTACGTCAGGTCCAGCTCGCTCTGCAGCTCGGTGAGCAGGTCGAGGATCTGGCCCTGGACGAGCACGTCGAGCGCGGAGACCGCCTCGTCGAGCACGATGACCTCGGGCTTGAGCGCCAGCGCACGCGCGACGGCGATGCGCTGCCGCTGGCCACCGGACAACTCGTTCGGGTAGCGGTTCACCATCGACTTCGGGAGTGCGACCTGGTCGAGCAGCTCGAGCACGCGGGCCCGGCGGCTGGCCTTGTCGCCCACCTTGTGCGTGGCGAGGGGCTCGGCGATCGTGTTCCCGACGTTGTACATCGGGTCCAGCGAGCCGTACGGGTCCTGGAACACCGGCTGCACGCGGCGGCGGAAGTCGAACAGGTCCTTGCCCTTGAGGGCACCGATGTCGATGCCGTCGAACGTGACCGAACCGCCGGTGATCGACTCGAGCTGCAGCACGAGCTTCGCCACGGTCGACTTGCCCGAACCCGACTCGCCGACGAGCGCCGTGGTGGTGCCCTTCGGGATCGAGAACGACACGTCGTCGACGGCCTTCAGCTCGCGGGACTGCAGGTTCTTGCCGCGGAGCTTGTAGACCTTCTGCAGGTTCTTCACCACGATGAGGTCCTGCGCCGGACGGTGCTCGCGCTCCTGGGCGCGGGCGATCAGCTCGTCGTCCTCGCTGCCGGCGTCCGCGATGTCGACCCGCTCGTGCTGCACCTTCGACTGGATGCGACGGCTCGCGAGCGAGGGCGCCGCGGCGACGAGGCGCTGCGTGTACGGGTGCTGCGGGTTCGCCAGGATCTCCTTCGACGGACCGGACTCGACGACCTGGCCCTTGTACATCACGACGAGCTTCTCGGCGCGCTCGGCGGCGAGGCCGAGGTCGTGCGTGATGAACAGGACCGAGGTCCCGAAGTCGCGGGTCAGCGTCTCGAGGTGGTCGAGGATGATCCGCTGGACGGTGACGTCGAGCGCCGAGGTCGGCTCGTCGGCGATGAGCAGCTGCGGGCGGCTCGACAGACCGATGCCGATGAGCACGCGCTGGCGCATGCCGCCGGAGAACTCGTGCGGGAACTGCTTGAGCCGGGTCGCGGCGTCGCCGAGGCCGGCCTCCTGCAGCACCTCGACCGCGCGGGCACGGATCGCGTGCTTGCCGGTCGCCATGCCGTTCGCCTTGATGGCCTCTTCCACCTGGAAGCCGATCGACCACAGCGGGTTGAGGTTCGACATCGGGTCCTGCGGGACGTAGCCGATCTCCTTCCCGCGTATGCCGGCCATCTCCTTGTCGGACAGTCCGACGAGCTCACGCCCGTTGAACTTTATCGACCCGCCGGTGACCTCGCCGGTGCCGGCGAGGAGCTTGATGATCGCCTGAGCGCTGGTCGACTTGCCCGAACCGGACTCGCCGACGATCGCCAGGCGCTCGCCCTGCTCGAGGGTGAAGTCGACGCCGCGGACGGCCTGCACCAAGCCGCTCTGGGTGCGGAACCCGACCTGCAGGCCGGAGACCTCGAGCAGCGGGGCGCCGGAACCGGCCGGACGACGGGTGGTGGGATCGGTGAGCGTCTCGGTCATCGACGGGCCCTCGCCTTCGGGTCGAGCGCGTCGCGGACCACGTCGCCGAGGAGCAGGAACGCGAGCACGGTGATGGACAGGGCGGCGGACGGCCAGAAGATCGTCGACGGGTTGGTGCGGATCGACGTCTGCGCCGTGCCGATGTCGAGGCCCCAGCTGAGCGCCGACGGGGGCAGACCGATGCCGAGGAACGACAGGGTGGCCTCGGCGACGATGAACGAACCGAGCGACACCGTGGCGATCACGATGACGGGCGCGATCGCGTTCGGGATCACGTGGCGGACGAGCGTGGTGAAGCGGCTGACACCGAGGGCCGCCGAGGCGGTGACGTAGTCGGACTGCTTCGCGCTGAGCACCGCACCGCGCATGATGCGGGCGATCTGCGGCCACGCGAACGCGGCGAGCACGAGCGCCACCGTGATCGCGTTGCGGGCCGGGATGACCGACATGATCACGATCGCGCCGAGGATGGTCGGGATCGAGAAGAAGATGTCACCGATGCGGGAGACGATCGTGTCGAGCCAGCCGCCGTAGAACCCGGCGAGGGCGCCGATGATGATGCCGACGAGCGACACCAGGATCGTCGCGACCAGGCCGACGATGACCGAGCTGCGGGCACCCCAGATGACGCGGGCGTACACGTCGTAGCCCTGACGGTTGTAGCCGAGCGGGTGGCCCGGACGAGCGCCCTCGTCGCTGAAGTCGAGGTTCGCCGCGCGGGGGTCGACGTGTGTGAACAGGCCGGGGAAGATCGCGACGACCAGCACGAGCAGGATCAGGACCGACGAGATCCAGAAGGTCGGGCGGACGCGCATGGAGTCCCATGCGTCGGTCCAGGTCGAGCGCGTCTTCTCCGTCTCGTCGACCTGGTCGACGGCCTGGAGCGGCGTCTCCTCGATCGGCGCCACGTAGTGCGTCGCGGAGCGGGGTTCGGCGTTACTTGGCATAGCGGATCCTCGGGTCCAGGACGGCGTAGAGCAGGTCGACCAGGAGGTTGGCGAGCATGAAGATGATGACCATCACGGCGACGAAGGAGACGACCGTGGGGCCCTCGCCGAGCTTGACGGCGCGGAACACCGTGCCGCCGACACCGTTGATGTTGAAGATGCCCTCGGTCACGACCGCACCGACCATCAGGTTGCCGATGTCGACACCGAGGTAGGTCACCACGGGGATGAGCGAGTTGCGGAAGATGTGCACCCCGACCACGCGACGACGGGGCAGGCCCTTCGCAGTGGCGGTCCGGACGAAGTCGGCGCTCATGTTCTCGGCGACGCTGGCACGCGTGAGCCGCACGATGTAGGCGAACGACACGGTCGCGAGCACGATCGCCGGGAGCACGAGCTCCGACCACGGCGCCTGACCCGACACGGTGACGCGGAACAGCCCCAGCTGGATGCCGAAGACGTACTGCAGCAGGAAGCCGACGACGAAGGTCGGCACCGAGATGAGCAGGAGCGAGACGACGAGCGCGGTGGTGTCGAACCACTTGCCCTTCTTGAGGCCCGCGATGACACCGACGACGATGCCGGCGACGGCCTCGAACAGCAGCGAGAGCAACGCGAGGCGCGCGGTGATCGGGAACGCCGACGCGAGCTGCTGCGACACCGGCAGGCCCGAGTAGGTGAGCCCGAGGTCGCCACGGAAGACGCCACCGATCCACAGGAAGTACTGGACCAGGAACGGCTTGTCCAGGTTGTACTGCTGCCGGAGCTGCTCGATCACCTGCGGCGACGGCTGGCGGTCGCCGAACAGCGCGGCGATCGGGTCGCCGGGCAGCGAGAAGACCATGAAGTAGATGAGGAACGTGGCCCCGAAGAAGACGGGGATGAGTTGCAGGAGGCGCTTGCCGAGGTACCAGAGCATCAGATCGCTCGGTCCTGCGCAGCGGCGCGCGTGTCGTTCTGGTTCATGTCGTGAGGGGTGGACGGCTCGCGGGTCGGCACGGGTGTCCGGTGCGGGCGGCGGCGCCCGCGGTGGTGGGGGTTGTGTTGCCGCCGAGGTACGGGGGCCCGGAGACCGTGTGGTCTCCGGACCCCCGTCCGGTGGCCGCGGAGCAGGATACCTGCTCGCGATGTGTCTCCGCGGTGCTCGACCGCAGGGAGACCGGTGTTACTTGGTGACCTCGATGTCGTAGTACAGCGGAACGGAGTCCCAACCGAACTTGACGTTCTTGACGTTGTCAGCCGACCAGACGCCGGTCACGTTGGAGTACCACAGCGGGATCTCCGGCAGGTCCTTGAACAGGAGTTCCTGCGCCTTGTCGAAGGTCTTGTTGCCCTCTTCGACGGTCGAGGCCGAGCGGCCCTCGGCGAGCAGCTGGTTGTACTCGTCAGAGTCGTAGCGCGCGTAGTTGCTCGACGAGCCCTTGCCCATGGTCGGGCCGAGGAAGTTGTACAGCGACGGGTAGTCGGCCTGCCAACCGGTGCGGCTACCGCCCGTGAGCTTGTCCTGCGTCTGGTTGTCCAGGGCTTCCTGGAACGTCGGCACGGCCTTGCCCTCGGCCTTGATGCCGAGCGTGTTCGAGATCGAGTTGGTGACCGCGGTCACCCACGCCTCGTGTCCGCCGTCGGCGTTGTACTGGATGGTGAGGGTCTCGTCGTACGGCGACATCTCGTTGGCCTGCGCCCAGAGCTTCTTGGCCTCGGACGGGTTGTAGTCGAGGACGTCCGAGCCCTCGAGGTCACCGTTCCAGCCGGAGATCACCGGGGAGGTGAAGTCCTTGGCCGGGGTGCGGGTGCCGTCGAAGATCTTGTCGGTGATCTGCTTGCGGTTGATCGACATCGACAGGGCCTCGCGACGGAGCTTGCCCTCGTCGCCGCTCCAGTGCTTCAGGTAGTACGGCATGTAGAACGCCTGGAAGATCGCCGCGGGCTGGTTCGCGTTCGAGTCGGGGAAGTCCGACTTGTAGGTCGCGAAGGCAGCGTCCGGGATCGCGTCGAGCACGTCGAGGTTGCCACCCTGCACGTCCGCGTAGGCGGTGTCCTGCGAGGTGTAGAACGTGATCGTCAGACCACCGTTCTTCGGCTTGCGCTTGCCGGCGTAGTCCTCGTTGGTGACGAGCTTGATCGACTGGTTGTGCGTCCACGCACCCTTGCCGTCGAGCTTGTACGGGCCGTTGCCGATCGGGTTCTCACCGAACGCCTTGGTGTCCTTGTAGAAGTCCGAGGGCAGCGGCATGAAGGCCGAGTAGCCGAGCGACAGCGGGAAGTCGGACTGGGCCGACTTCAGCGTGACCGTGAACTCGTCGTCGCTCTTGACCGTGAGGCCGGTGAGCTCGGAGTCCGCGTCGGCGTTGTAGCCCTCGATGTTCTCGAAGAAGTAGCTCGCGCCCTGGGCGTTCGACTTCTGGGCAGCCCAGTTCCACGCCTTCGTGAACGACTCGGCCGTGACCTTCTCACCGTTGGTGAAGGTGTAGCCGGTGTTGAGCTTGATGTCGTAGGTCTTGGAGTCATCGGTGTCGATGCTCTTCGCGACCTCGTTGACCGGCTTGCCGTCGGCGTCGTACGAGACGAGGCCCTCGAAGATCGACGTGATGATCTTGCCGCCACCGGTCTCGGTGGAGTTCGAGGGGATGAGCGGGTTCTGGGGCTCGGAGCCGTTCGTGGTGACGATCCCGGACGCGTTCGTCGAGCCCGAGTCACCGCCGTTGCCGCTTCCGTTGCTGGAGCAGCCGGTCAGGGCGATTGCTGTGGCCCCGAGCACGGCGAGGGCAGAGAGCCCAGCGCGCTTCTTGATCAAGGTTCCTCCTGGTGCATGGGACACGCCAGGCACAGAGGTGCTGCCGGGCGTGTTTGTCCTTGCACTGTAGGCAGTGCTCCGACCGCCGACCAAACCCTGCGGCCATCGGTTACAAACCGGAAACCAAGTTGCAGGATCATTGCGGGAGGATGCAAGATTCGGGCGCTCTGGCGGGGTGCGAGCGGGTTTGTTGCTTCTGCAACGAAGTTGTTGCACGAGCGCACAACGATGGGCTAGCCGAGCAGCGCTCGCGAGGACGTGGAGCGCTCCGACGTCCCGCTGCCCACCCGGCACGCGTGGCACCTGACACACGTGTTCCCTGCCCGGAGCTCCCGGGCAGGGCACACGCTACGCGCTCAGCGGTCGGACCGCCGCCGTGTGACACGGCTGACGGGTCGGATCAGGCGAACGCCTCGATGGGCGGGCAGGCGCAGACGAGGTTGCGGTCGCCGTACGCCTGGTCGATCCGGCGCACCGGCGGCCAGTACTTCCGCGCGCTGATGCCGGGCACCGGGTAGACGGCCTGCTCCCGCGTGTACGGGTGCGTCCACTCGCCCGAGATCGCGGACGCCGCGGTGTGCGGGGCGTGCACGAGCGGGTTGTCGTCCGCCGGCCACTCCCCCCGCTCGACCGCCGCGGCCTCGGCCCGGATGGCGAGCATCGCGTCGACGAAGCGGTCGAGCTCGGCGAGGTCCTCGCTCTCGGTCGGTTCGACCATGAGCGTCCCGGCGACCGGGAACGACATCGTCGGGGCGTGGAAGCCGTAGTCGACCAGGCGCTTCGCGACGTCGTCCACGGTGATGCCCGACGACTCGCGCAGCGGGCGCAGGTCGAGGATGCACTCGTGGGCGACCAGCCCCGACTCCCCCGTGTAGAGGACCGGGAACGCGTCACGCAGGCGTGCGGCGACGTAGTTCGCCCCGAGCACCGCCGCCTCGGTCGCCCGTGTCAGCCCCTCGAGCCCCATCATCCGGACGTAGGTCCACGTGATCGGCAGGATGCTCGGGCTGCCGTACGGCGCAGCACTGACCGGGCCGCCCGCGTGCGCGAGCCGTCCGGCGGCGCCGTCGTCGGCAGCCGACGACCCGGGGCGCCGGTCGGCCTGCTGCGCCATCGGGTGCGCGGGCAGGAAGGGCGCGAGGTGCGCCTTCGCCGCGACCGGCCCGACGCCGGGGCCACCGCCGCCGTGCGGGATGCAGAAGGTCTTGTGCAGGTTGAGGTGCGAGACGTCGCCACCGAAGTCGCCGAAGCGGGCGTGCCCGAGCAGCGCGTTGAGGTTCGCGCCGTCGACGTACACCTGGCCGCCGGCCTCGTGCACGGCGTCGCAGACCTCGCGGACGTCGTGCTCGTACACGCCGTGCGTCGACGGGTACGTGATCATCAGCGCGGCGAGCGTGTCCGCGTGCCGGGCCGTCTTCGCGCGGAGGTCCGCGAGGTCGACGTTGCCGTCCTCGTCGCAGGCCACGACGACCACCTGCATGCCGGCGAGCACCGCCGACGCGGCGTTCGTGCCGTGCGCGCTCGACGGGATGAGGCACACGGTGCGGTCGAGGTCCCCGCGGGAGCGGTGGTACCCGCGGATCGCGAGCAGTCCCGCGAGCTCACCCTGGCTGCCGGCGTTCGGCTGCAGCGAGACGGTGTCGTACCCGGTGACCTCGGCCAGCCAGGACTCCAGGTCGCCGATCATGTCGAGGTACCCCTCGACGTCCTCGCGCGGCGCGAACGGGTGCACGTTCGCGAACTCCGGCCAGGTCACCGCCGCCATCTCGGTCGCCGCGTTGAGCTTCATGGTGCAGCTGCCGAGCGGGATCATGCCGCGGTCGAGCGCGTAGTCCTTGTCCGCCAGGTGCTTGAGGTACCGCATCATGCGGGTCTCGCTGCGGTGCGCGCTGAACACGGGGTGCGTCAGGTACTCGCTGCTGCGCAGCAGGTCGGACGGAAGGCCCGTGGTCGCGTCGCGCACGGCGCCCTCGGTCGCCGGGACGGTCACGTCCACCGCCCCGAACACGCCGGCGAGCGCCGTCACGTCCTCCGGCGTGGTCGTCTCGTCGACCGACAGCTGCAGGGTGTCGGCGTCCACCAGGTGGAGCAGGCGGTCCGCGTCGCGCGCGGCGTCGACGATCGCTGCCGCACGCCCGGGTGCGCGGAGCGTGAGGGTGTCGAACCAGTGCTCGTGCACGACCTCGAGCCCGGCCGCTCGCGCGACGTCGGCGAGCGCCGAGGTCGTGCGGGCCACCCGGTCCGCGATGAAGCGCAGCCCCTCCGGGCCGTGGTAGACGGCGTACATCGACGCCATCACGGCGAGCAGGACCTGCGCGGTGCAGATGTTGCTCGTCGCCTTCTCGCGACGGATGTGCTGCTCGCGGGTCTGCAGGCTGAGCCGGTAGGCCATCTGCCCGTCGGCGTCGAAGGAGACCCCGACGAGCCGGCCGGGCAGCTGCCGCTCGAGGCCCGCGCGGACCGCGAGGTACCCGGCGTGCGGGCCACCGAAGCCGAGCGGGACGCCGAAGCGCTGGCTCGTGCCCACGGCGACGTCGGCGCCCAGGTCGCCCGGGCTCGCCAGGAGCGTCATCGCGAGGAGGTCGGCCGCGACCACGGCGATGCCACCGCCGGCGTGCACGCGCTCGATCGTCGCCGAGGGGTCGACCACGCGCCCGGAGGCTCCGGGGTACTGCACGATGACGCCGAAGGCGCCGTCCAGGTCGCCGTCACTCGGGCCGGTGGCGGCGTCGAACGCGCGGAGCGTGATGCCCACGGCGTCGGCTCGGTGGTCGAGCAGGGCACGGGTCTGCGGCAGCAGGTCGGCGTCGACGAGGAACGCGTCGCCCTTCACCTTCGACGCACGACGGGCGAGGAGCATGCCCTCGACCACGGCCGTGCCCTCGTCGAGCATCGACGCGCCGGCGGTGGCCATGCCGGTCAGGTCGGACACCATCGTCTGGAAGTTGATGAGCGCCTCGAGTCGGCCCTGCGAGATCTCGGGCTGGTAGGGCGTGTACGCCGTGTACCAGCTCGGGTTCTCGAGCACGTTCCGCTGGATCACCGCGGGCGTGTGGGTGCCGTGGTAGCCGAGGCCGATCATGGCGCGGCGGACCGTGTTGCGCACAGCCTTCGCGCGGAGCTCGGCGAGGGCCTCGGCCTCCCCGACCGCTGCCGGGATCACCGAGTCGGTGACCGGCGCGGCGTGGATCGACTCCGGGATGGCCGCGCGGACGAGCGCGTCGAGGGACGGCTGTCCGACGGCGTCGAGCATGACCTGCTGGTCGGCGCTCGTCGTCCCGATGTGGCGGTCGGCGAAGGACGTCTGGAGGTTCTGCTGCGTGCCGGTCATGCGAGGGACGCCCGGTAGGTGTCGTGGTCCATGAGGTCCTCGGGGAACGAGGTGCCCTCGACCTTGAGCTTGACGAGCCAGCCGGCGCCGAACGGGTCCTGGTTGACGGTGTCGGGGGCGTCGACGACGGCGTCGTTGATCGCGACGACCTCGCCCTCGATCGGGGCGAAGAGCTCGCCGACGCTCTTGGTCGACTCGATCTCGCCCATCTGCTCGCCGGCGGTCGTGGTGGTGCCGACGGTGGGGAGCTCGACGTAGACGACGTCCCCGAGCTGCTCGGCGGCGTGGTCGGTGATGCCGACGGTGACGGTGTCGCCCTCGACGAGGATCCACTCGTGGTCGGCGGTGTACTGCAGTGCGGTCTGGTCGGTCACGGGATCAGCCTCTCGGGGTGCGACGGTAGAAGGGGAACGGGGTGACGATGCTGGGGATCGCGGTCCCCCGGACGTCGATGTGCAGGAGTTGTCCCTCGCCGGCCACGGCCGGGTCGACGAAGGCCATCGCGACGGGGTGTCCGAGCGTCGGGGACAACGCCCCGGACGTGACGGTGCCCACCACGGTCCCGTCGTGCACGACGTCGTAGCCGGCCCGGGGAGCGCGGCGCCCCTCGGTCACGAGCCCGACGAGCACGCGGGCGTCCGGGTCCGGCTGCACGCCGGCGTCCCCGACGAAGGAGCCCGAGGTCGCGACGACACGACCGAGCCCCGCCTGCGCGGGTCGGACGTCGGTGGACAGCTCGTGCCCGTAGAGCGGCATGCCGGCCTCGAGCCGCAGGGTGTCGCGCGCGGCGAGCCCGGCGGGGACGACACCGCGGTCGGCCCCGGTCTCGAGCAGCGCGTCCCAGATCGACGAGGCGACGTCGGTGCCGCTGTAGATCTCGAAGCCGTCCTCGCCGGTGTAGCCGGTGCGGGCGACGAGGACCTCGGCGCCGTCGAACAGCGCGTGCAGCACGCGGTAGTACCGGAGCTCGTCGAGCGGGGTCTCCGGCTGCAGGCGGTCGGCCACGACCAGCGCGTCGAGCGTCCCCGCGGCGGCCGGACCCTGGATCGCCACGAGTGCCGTGGTGTCCGAGTCGTCGGTGACCTCGACGTCGTACCCGTGGGAGCGTGCCACGAGCGCGTCGACCGCGACGGAGCGGTTCGCCGCGTTCGCCACGACGAGGAAGACGTCCTCGCCCGTGCGGTACACGACGAGGTCGTCGAGGATCCCGCCGTCCTCGGCGAGGAGCAGCGAGTACTTGGCGCGGCCGACGGGCATCGCGCCGAACGACCCGGCGAGCGCGTGGTCGAGGAACGGCACCGCATCCGGGCCGACGACACCGACCTCGGCCATGTGCGACAGGTCGAAGACACCCGCGGCCTGGCGGACCGCGTGGTGCTCGGCGAGGTCGGACGAGTACCGGACGGGCATCCGGTACCCGGCGAAGTCGGTGAAGGTGGCGCCCGCAGCCTCGTGCGCGGGTTCGAGTGGGGAGGAACGCATGACGGAGTTCTCCTGGCATCGGCAGGACCCGACGGCCGTCGTCGGGTGGGAACTCCCCCTCTGTCATGGGCCTGAGAGTTTCACCGCGGCCCGTGAGGTCCGGCGGCTTTCACCGTGGGCGAGACACCGCGCGGGCCCGGCGGGGACGCGTGTCTGCTTTTCAGAGTGGCCTGTCCGCTGCGGTGTGGGACCTGAGAGATTGACGGGGAGGTTGCTCCTTCGGTGCCGTGCGCGTGCGCTCGGCTCTCCCGCGGCGGGTGTGCGGCCGGTGTTGAGTTGTGCAGGCCCGAGCATACCGACCCCGCGTTTCGGGCATGTGTCGCGGTACCGTCTTCGACGTCTCGTAGAATGCGGGGATGGCAGGACAGCGATCGCGCCCCCGTGGGCAGCTCGAGCAGGCGGTCCTCGAGACCCTGCGTGCCGCGGCCGACCACGGGATCGTCGACGGGTGCACGGCCCGCCAGGTGCTGGACGCGTTCCCGGAGCCCCGGCCCGCGCTGACGACGGTGCTGACCGTGCTCGACCGGCTCGGACGCAAGGGTCAGGTCGAGCGGCAGGAGCACGACGACGCCCCGCTGACCTTCCGCGCCGTGCACAGCCGCGAGCAGCAGACCGCGTCGCTGATGTCGAACGCGCTCGCCGCCGCGTCGGACCGCGAGGCCGCACTGCTCCAGTTCACCGGATCGCTCGCCTCGGACGACCTCGACGTCCTGCGCCGCGCCCTCGACGCCCGAGCACAGTCCTGAGGGAAGCCGCCGCGTGGTCGTCGCCGGAGTCGTCCTCATCGCACTCGCCCTCGTCGTCGTGGTGGCCGCCCCGCGCGTGCTGACCCGGTCCGCCTGGACGATCGACCACCCGCGCACCGCCCTCGTGTCCTGGTCGGTGGCGGTCGTGCTCGGCGTGGTCGGCTTCGTCGTCGGTACCACCCTGGTCGTCGTCGCGAACCGACCGATCACGGACCCCTTCGGGCTCGGGGAGTCGCCGACGCACCGGTTCAACCTCGCGGTCGCGCTGCTCGCCGTGCTCGCCTTCGTGGTCGCCGTGCGGGTCCGCCCGGGCCCCGAGCACGACGCCGTGCGCGAGGCCATGCGCTCGGGTTCCGCACCGCACCGGCAGATCGACGGCACCACCGTCGCGCTGGTCGAGGCGGACCACGCGCTCGCCTGCGCGGTCCCCGGCCGCTCCGGCGGGGTGCTCGTCAGCACCGGGCTGGCGGACCTGCTGCGGACCGACGAACTGGAGGCCGTGGTCGCCCACGAGCGCGCCCACCTGACCCAGCGCCACGCGGTGGCCGTCGCGGTCGCGGAGTCGATCGAGCGTGCGGTCCCGTGGGTGCCGGGCGCGCGCGCCATGGCGCGCTCGACGCGCGTCCTCGTCGAGTTCGCGGCCGACGACGCGGCGGCCCGACGCGTCGGACGTGACGCCCTGCGCCGAGCGGTGCTCGTGGCGGACGGGACGAGCGCGCTCGGGGCGGTGCGCGCCTCCCGGCTGCGCTGAACACACGGGACGCGCCTGTCGGAGGCGAGGCATAGGGTTGCAGGCACCGTGAAGCCACTGACCGAAGCAGACATCCGTTCGTCGTTCGTGAACGCCACCCCGGACGAGCTCGAGCAGCTCCCGATCCCGGGGTTGCACGAGATGCTGTGGGACGAGCGCGAGTTCCTGGGCTGGCGCGACCCCCAGGCCGCCCGTCGCGGCTACATCGTGTCGTGGATCGACGACCGCCCGGTGGGCATCGTCGTCCGTTCCGCCGGTGGCTCCCTGCGACCCGGCATCGCCGCGATGTGCTCGTTCTGCCACTCGCCGCAGCCGGCGACGCAGGTGCGACTGTTCTCGGCCGCGCGCGCCGGCGAGTCCGGACGCAACGGCAACACCATCGGCTCGTACATCTGCGAGGACCTCGGCTGCTCGATGCTCATCCGCACGGCGCCGCCGCACCTCAACCCGCCGGCGACGATCGCCATGCGCGGCGAGGCGCTGCTGCAGCGCGTGCGGAACTTCACCGAGGACGTCTCGAAGACCGCGTGAGCCGCTTCGACACCGCGCGGTGGGCCGTCGTCGAGGAGTCCGGCGACGGACGGTGGCGGCTCAGCATCCGCGACGAGGCCGACGACGAGCTCGGCGCGCTCGGCCTCGGCGTCGAGGGGGTGTGGGACCCCGACGTCGAGCCGCACGTGGCGTTCGTGCTCGTGCAGCTCGGCCTGACCCTGCGCGGCGCCCGACCCTGGCACGAGGACGAGCTCGGCGACCAGCGGGCCCCGGTGCTGCCGCTCGGGTGACCGAGAGCGTCGGTGCGTCGTTGCGACTCAGCGCTCGGTGGCCGCGATGAAGTTCCGGAGGATCTCGCGGTCGTCGTCGGCTCGGACCGCCCAGACGAGTTCACTCCGGGCGGGGTCGTCCTGCAGGGGCAGCAGCACCACCGTGTCGGGCGCCGCGAGGGTCGCGCTCTCCGGGGCGACCGTCACGCCCAGCCCCGCTCCGACGAGGTGCAGCACGGTGGCCCACGTGGTGGCCTCCTGGACGACCTCGGGCCGACGCCCCTCTACGACCACGGGCGCGAGGTTGCGCTCGGTGGCGACCGCACCGGCGACCGCGGGGAAGAACACGAACGGGTCGTCGACCAGTTCGGTGCCGCGGATCGACAGCCGCTCCGCGAGCCGGTGCCCGTGCGGGACCGCCGCGACGAAGCGCTCCCGTCGGAACGGCAGGAAGCGCACGGCGGGGTCCGGGTCGGGGTCGCGCAGGACCGCCAGGTCGAGCTCGCCCCGGACGATGCGGGCGAGGAGCGACGAGGAGTAGCCCTCCGTCAGCTCGACACGGACGAGCGGGTACCGCTGGCGGAAGGCCTGGACGCGCTCGATCGGACCGAGCGGCAGTGCCGACACGACGAACCCGACGTCCAGCCGTCCGGCCTCACCCCGTCCGACCCGCACGACCTCGTCGACGTCGCGCGCTGCCTGGTCGAGCAGCGAGCGCGCCCGGCCCTGCAGCACCCGGCCGGCCGCGGTCAGCGCGACGCTGCGCGAGGTCCGGACGAACAGGTCGACCCCGAGGTCGCGCTCGGTCCGTCGGATCTGCTGCGAGAGCGCGGGCTGGGCGATGCGCAGTCGCTCGGCGGCCCGCCCGAAGTGCAGCTCGTCGGCGACGGCGAGGAACGCCCGGAGCTGCCGCAGGTCCACATCCATGCACGCAGCCTATCGATCAGCGCGAACGAGTACTGGACGCGATCAGATCGCCGTCCGAGGATGGGTCCATGCCCGAGACGACCTCCACGCTGACCATCGCCGAACTCGAGTCCGCCGCCGACGCCGCTGCCTTCCGCACCCTCAACGAGGCGTGGATCGAGCAGTACTTCTCCCTCGAGGACGAGGACCGCGCGATCCTCGGCGACCCGACCGGTCGCATCGTCGAGCCGGGTGGTGCGGTGTTCGTCGCGCGGCTCGACGACGAGGTCATCGGCTGCATCGGGATCATGCCGGTCGGCGAGCGCGTGTTCGAGCTCGTCAAGATGGCGGTCTCGCTGGCGCACCAGGGGCACGGCACCGGCCGGAGGCTCATCGCGGCCGCGCTCGACCGTGCCCGGGCCCTCGGCGCGCAGCGGATCGCACTCGAGAGCAACAGCCGCCTGGCGAGCGCCGTGCACCTGTACGAGGCGTTCGGCTTCCGGCACCTCGAGCACGACGAGATCGCCCCGAGCCCCTACGTCCGCGCCGACGTCCACATGGTGCTCGACCTGGCCTGACCACCACCCGGTACCGTCGGGATCGTGCACATCCGACCGCGCCGCGACGAGGACCTGGAGCACCTGGTCCACGTGCTCCGACGCACGCACGACGAGGACGGCTACCCCGCGCACTGGCCGGACGATCCGGTCGCGTGGCTGACCCCGCCCGGGCACCGCTCGGCATGGGCAGCGTGGTCGTCGGGCAGCGTGGTCGGTCACGTCGGACTGGCCGCTCCCGCCGCGGACGCGGCAACGCTGGTCACCCGACTCGTGGTCCACCCGGACCACCGTGGGCAGGGCATCGCCGACGCCCTGTTGGCGGCTGCCGAAGGTTCCGCGGAGTCACCGGTCCTGCGGCTCGACGTGACCGAGGAGACGCCCGGCGCGTGGCGACTCTACGAACGCCGTGGCTGGCGGTTGACCCACCGGTCCCCCGCGGACTGGGCGAAGCCGGACGGGACCGTCCCGACGATGCGGTGGTACGAGAAGCGCCTGCGGTGAGCCGGTACGCTCGCGGCATGGCGACGTACGAGGTGCAGGCCGTCCGCGAGCGCGGCGTGTGGCAGGTGTTCATCGAGGGGACCCCGATCACCGAGGTCCTGCGCTGGTCGTCCGTCGGGCCGGTCGCGCGGGAGTTCCTCGCCATGGACCGCGACGACGACCTGCGCATCCGCGTCGTCGGGCGCAACCAGTACGTCGACGCCCCGTCCGACTGAGCCGTGCGCGCTCCGCAGCGAGACTCGCGCTGAGCGACGTTCCTCGCGTGCCCGGACCCGAGACGGGTCGCTGAGCGCGAGACTCGTGCGAGTGCGAGCCCCCGTCGCTCACGCGACGTGCCAGACCAGCCCCTCCTGCGCACTCGACGGGTAGGCCGCCGCGATGCGGTGGACCGCCTCGCGCAGGGTCTCGGGCGAGCACGCCAGGTTGAGCCGCGCGAACCCCCGCCCCTGCGCGCCGAAGCCCAGCCCGGAGTTCAGCGCAACGTAGGCGTGCTCGCGGAGCGGCACCGCCGGGTCGTCCCCGAGCCCGATCCCCCGGAAGTCGAGCCACGCCAGGTACCCCGCGCGCGGACGGGTGTAGACGACCCCGGGCAGGTGCTCGGCGAGCAGGGACCCGAGCAGCCGTTCGTTCGCGACGATGCGGGCGACGACGTCGTCGAGCCAGTCCGTCGCCAGGGTGAACGCGGCGAGGTTCGCGTGCAGCCCGAGGATGCTCGTGCGGCAGGCGACCTCCTCCCACAGCGTGTCGAGCAGCGCAGCGGTGCGGTCGTCGCCGGCCACCATCACCGAGCACTTCACCCCGGCGAGGTTCCACCCCTTGCTCGCACTCGTCACGCAGACGCTGCGGGCGCCGTGCTGCTCGGCGACCATCGCGAACGGGGTGAAGCGGACACCGGGGTGCGTCAGCGGGGCATGGATCTCGTCGCTGATGACGAGCACGTCGTACCGTGCCGCCAACTCGGCGAGGGCCTCGAGGTCGGCACGGTCGTGCACGAGCCCCATCGGGTTGTGCGGGTTGCAGAGCAGGAACACCCGGACCCCGTCGGCGAAGGCGCGCTCGAGCCCGGCCAGGTCGAGCCGGTAGACGCCCCACTGCTCGGCGAGCGGGACCTCCTCGACCTGACACCGTGCTTCCTCGACGAGCTCGAAGAACGGCGGGTACACCGGCGGGGTGATCGCGACGCGTCCGCCGTCGGGCAGCGCGAGCCGCAGCGACTCGACGATCCCGACGCTGACGTCGGTCGCCAGGTGCACGCGCTCCGGGTCGACCGCCCAGCCCCACCGGTCGCGCGCGAACTGCGCGAACGCCGGAGCGAGCGGCCCGGGGCCGTCGAGGTACCCGAGGTCGGACTGTTGCACCCGCTCGACCAGCGCCTGGCGGATCGCCGGCGCCACGTCGTGGTCCATCTCGGCGACGAACAGGGGCAGCACGTCGGGCGCGTACCGCGTCCACTTGATGCTCGTGCGGACCCCGCGGAGCGTGCCGACCGGGTCCTGTTCGTCGTCAGCCATGCGTCCCAGCATGCATCGACCGGGAGGCCCGGTGCGAGTCCGGCCGTCATCCTGCGTCGTCGTCGGGTCACCTCCCGGGCACGGCGCACCCCGGCCGCATAGGTTCGGCACCATGAGCACGAGCACCGCCGACAAGGCGACCACCCTCAAGCAGCTGCACGAAGCCCCCGAGATCCTGCGCGTCGTCAACGTGTGGGACGCGATCAGCGCGAAGGTCGTCAGCGACCTGCCGGAGACGAAGGCCATCGCGACGGCCGGGCACTCGATCGCCGCGAGCCACGGCTACGACGACGGCGGGATGCCGCTCGACGTCGCCCTCGCTGGCGCCGCGACCGTCGCCGCCGCGACGGACCTGCCCGTCACGGCGGACCTGGACGACGGGTACGCGGACCCGGCCGAGACGATCCGTCGCGCGATCGCCGCCGGGATCGTCGGCGCGAACGTCGAGGACCGTCTCCGCCCCTTCGACGAGGCCGTCGCACGCGTCGCCGCGATCACCGCCGCCGCCGAGGCCGAGGGCGTCGCCTTCCAGCTCAACGCGCGCACCGACGCGATCGTCCGGGGTGGCGACCGCCCGATCGACGAGAGCATCGAGGACGCCATCGCACGCGGGAAGGCGTTCCTCGACAACGGCGCCGCACTCGTCTTCGTGCCGGGTGCGATCCAGCGCGACGTGGTCGAGCGACTCGTCGACGGGCTCGGCCGCGGCAAGCTCTCGGTGATCGGGCTGCCCGGTGCCCTGCCCGCGGCGGAGTACGAGGCGCTCGGCGTCGCGCGCATCTCCTACGGTCCGCTCACGCAGCGGGTCGCGCTGCGTGCGCTCCGTGACCTGGCGACCGACCTGTACGGCGACGGCGTCGTGCCGGAGGACACCCCCGCCCTCAACTGACGGCCCACCGGACGGCAGGCGCGGTGCACGATCGCACCGCGCCTCCCGTCCGTCTTCCTGGACGTTCCGGACGAAGCGACGTATAGTGTCTTCTTGGTGCACTGCAGCGAACCCATCTGACTCGCGCACACCAGCACGTCTCGTACCGACCCGCCGGGTCGCATTCCACCGAGACCACCGCTCAGTCCGAACGGACGAGCAGCACGTCGAGACACGACGTGCGCACCCGCAGCCGATGCGTCGTGCCGGACCACGGAGTCCGCCGACCAGAGCACGGCCGGGTGCCGAACGACCAGGAAGTACCGCACCACCATGACCAGCAACGACCGCATCACCATCTCCGGGACCGCACTCGCGGCCCCCACCGTCTCCCCCGACCGCATCGCCGAGTTCCCGGTGCGCGACGACCGCTCGCAGCGCGAGTACCTCGTCCGCATCCCGGCCGACGACCTCCGCCTGTTCGTCACGCGTGACGCACGCGTGGACGTCGACGGCGAGGCCGGCTGGACCGTGCCCGGCCGCTCCTGGCGGGGCGAGTCGAGCCGGACCATCCTGCTCGCGCGCCGCGTCGGCAAGGGCGAGCTCGCCCTGGCCGCCTAGGTCGGACCTCGCCCGGGACCGCTCACACGGTCCCCGGTCCACACACGACGAACGCCGTCGGCCCAGCGCCGGCGGCGTTCGTCGTCTGTGCCTCCGGGTTGTCAGGCCGGGCCGTGCGACGACGGTTGCTCGGCGCCGCGGAACCGCAGCCCGCCGTCCGCGTTCACCGGCAGCGCCGGACCCGCGCGCCGTGCCGCGTCACGCAGACGACGGATGAACGCCGGGTCCTCGGGCTCGAGCTCGTCGTCCGGGGCGACCGTCACGCAGAGTTCGCTCGCCGGGCCGACCAGCAGGATCGACGTCGACACCGCGCCGTCGTCGCCCACGCTCGGCACCGTGATCGTGTCGGTGCGCGAGTTCGCTCCGAGGACGGCCGCGTAGTCGGCGACCGCATCCGCGATCAGGTCCCCCGTGAGGATCAGGCTCGCGTCGTAGTGGATGTACTTCACGTCTCCTCCTCATCTCTCCTTCGACGGTAGGTACCGCGTGTGCGAGGACGTACGGAGTGTGCGTTCCGTGGCCAGAGTGCCCCCGGCACGGGCGGCGATCAGACCTGCGGCGGTTCCGTGCGCAGGCGCTTCGCCTCGGGCTCGTCGGAGTGCGACGACGCAGCGTCCGTGAACCGCCCGCCGCCCACGACCGCGATGCGGCGCCCGAGCTCGTTGACCAGGTCCTCGTCATCCGGCTCGAGCTCGTCGTCGGGAGCCGCCTCGACCATGATCTGGGAAGCCGGGCCGAGCAGCACCTGCGCCGTGGTGCCGTAGCCCTCGGCGTCCGCGGTCGGGATCTCGACGATGTCCGTCGTCCCGTTCTCGCCGAGCGCAGCAGCGTAGGCGAGCACCGCCTCGGCGATCGCGTCGCCGGTCATCACTCGGTTCTCTCCGTAGACCACGTACTTCATGGGTCCAGTCAACGCCGCACCCTTGGTGAGCACTCAGGTCGGACGGGCCGCGGGGGACGCGCTGCTGCTCCGCCACGCCGGGCCTGCACGGCTGCGGAGATCGGCTCTTCCCAGTTCTGGGGACTGGTCAGGGCAACGCCCACCCGTTGGACTGGTCCCATGCGATCGTTCCACCCCCTCGACACGTCAGCGCTGCTCCGGGTCGAGATCGTCGACGCGATGATCCGCGTGCTCCGCGCGAACGCCCTGCACGAGGTGTCGTACGAGCACGTGGCCACCGAGGCGTCGCAGTCGCTCGACGTCGTCACCGAGGTGTTCCCGACCTGGGACGGACTCCTGCTCGCCACCATCGACCAGTGGAACGACCAGCGGACCACCGCGCTGCTGCCGATCGCCGAGCGCAGCGGCACGATCGTGTTCCTCCGCGCCATCGTCCGCGCGAACGTCGCCGACCCGTCGCTCATGCGGTTCCTGACCTCGACGCTCAACATCGCCGCGACGCCGCACCACCCGCTCGCGCCCATGCTCCACCTCCGCTGGCGGCGCTTCCACGCGTTCGTGCTCGCGGCCCTGCAGCGCGACGTCGAGCTCGGCCGGGAGCCGCGCACGATGGAGCCGGCTCGTGGCGCCGAGCAGCTCCTCGCGACGTACGAGGGGCTGCAGCTGCAGTCGATGGTCCGGCCGGAGATGGACCTGCTCGAGTCGTTCGACCGTGCGGTCACCCGGCTCCGCGAGGGCTGGTCGCGGGAGTACGTGCCGCCGGTGTGGGACCTCGAGGCCGTCGGCGGCGTCTGACGGACAGCAGCGCCCGCGCAGCCCTCGGCTGCACGGGCGCTCCCGGCCACGGCGCTCAGTTGTTGAAGCGGAACTCCACCACGTCGCCGTCCTGCATGACGTAGTCCTTGCCCTCGATGCGGGCCTTGCCGTGCGCACGCGCCTCGGCGATCGAGCCGGCCTCCACGAGGTCCTCGAACGAGATGACCTCGGCCTTGATGAAGCCCTTCTCGAAGTCGGTGTGGATCACGCCGGCAGCCTGGGGAGCCTTCCACCCCTTGCCGATCGTCCACGCCCGCGCTTCCTTCGGCCCGGCGGTCAGGTAGGTCTGCAGCCCGAGCGTGTCGAAGCCGATGCGGGCGAGTTGGTCGAGGCCCGACTCGGTCTGCCCGGTCGACTCGAGGAGCTCGGCGGCGTCCTCGGGGTCGAGGTCGATGAGCTCGGACTCGATCTTCGCGTCGAGGAACACGGCCTGGGCGGGAGCGACCAGCGCGGAGAGCTCGGCCTTGCGCGACTCGTCGGTGAGCACGGCCTCGTCGACGTTGAACACGAAGATGAAGGGCTTGGCGGACAGCAGCCCGAGCTCGCGGATCGGCCCGAGGTCGATCGAGGTCGCGGACAGCAGCGTGCCCTGCTCGAGCGCGGCCTTGGCCTCGTTCGCGGTCTCGAGCACGATCGGCTCGGCCTGCTTGAGCTTCACGGTCTTCTCGTACCGGGGCAGGGCCTTCTCGATGGTCTCGAGGTCGGCGAGGATCAGCTCGGTGTTGATGACCTCGAGGTCGTCCTTCGGCGAGACCTTGTTCGCCACGTGCACGACGTCGTCGTCGGCGAAGCCGCGGACGACCTGCGCGATGGCGTCGGCCTCGCGGATGTTCGCGAGGAACTTGTTGCCGAGGCCCTCGCCCTCGCTCGCACCCTTGACGATGCCGGCGATGTCGACGAACGACACGGGTGCCGGAACGGTCTTCTCGGAGCTGAAGAGCGTCGCGAGCTGGTCGAGCCGCGGGTCGGGCAGGTTCACCACGCCGACGTTCGGTTCGATCGTCGCGAACGGGTAGTTCGCGGCGAGGACCTGGTTCTTGGTCAGGGCGTTGAACAGGGTCGACTTGCCGACGTTCGGGAGACCGACGATTCCGATGGTGAGAGCCACGGGAGGACAGCCTACCGGCGGCGACCCGCCGGAGCCGACCCGTCCCTCCAGGCCGGTGTCGTCAGGACGGCCAGATGCCGGACAGGAAGCTCACGAACGTGAGCAGCAGGCCGTGCGCGATCCCGAGCACGATGCAGGCGACCAGCCCACCGGTGGCGAGCAGCGTCACGCCAGGACCCACCCCTCGGCGGGCGGTGTGCGCCTGCGCATCGACGCGGTGCGCGTGCGCCAGCAGCTCATCCCGGTCCCTCGACTCCCCCATGCGCCCGACTGTACGTCGCGGCGGATCACGACACCAGCGTCGCGATCCGCTCCTCGACCAGGTCGAGCACGTCGGCCTGGAGGCGCTGGGATCGCCGCCAGTCGCCGCGCACCTCGAGCGCGTGGTCGGCTCCGTCGACCGTGTGCAGCCCGGCACGGGTCGTCGCGACCGCGGACGGCAGCCACATCGGGTCGGCAGATCCGCCGAGCGCAAGCGATCCGGGTCCGGCCGCAGCGAGCGCGCCGACCACCGCCGCGTGCGTCAGGACCGGCGTGAGCCACACGCCGTCAACGCCGTCCCGGACCGCCCACGGCAGGGCGAAGCAGCCGAACGACTTCGCGACGACGAGGTCCGGGCGGCGGCCGTCGAGTGCGGCTGCCACCTGGTGCTCGACGAAGGCGACCGGGTCGTCCTTCGCTGCGGCGTCGACCGTCCACGTCGGCGCGACGACTCCGACGCCGTGCTGCTCGGCGATCGCGCGGGTCCACCAGAGCAGGGGCGCCTGTCGTCCGTACCCGGCACCGGGCAGGACGAGGACGAGCGGCGGGGAGGTCGGTCCGGTCACGCTTCGGACGCTACCGCGCCGGGCCGCAACGCCGGGGCCGCGTGCGGGTGATGTCGGAACCCCGTGCGACCATCGAGGGCGTGCCGTTGAACTTCACCGCGATCGACTTCGAGACCGCGAACAGCTCCCCCGCGAGCGCCTGCTCCGTCGGACTCGTCAAGGTCCGCGGCGGCCGCGTGGTCGAGCGGGCGTCCTGGTTCATCAAGCCGCCGGTGGGGCACGACGCCTTCCTCGAGTGGAACACCCGCATCCACGGCATCGTCGCGACGGACGTCGTCGGGGCCAAGGGCTGGGCCGAGCAGTACCGCGACATCGTGGCGTTCGCAGAGGGGGACGTCCTGGTCGCGCACAACGCCCGCTTCGACATGGGCGTGATCGCCGGCGGGTGCTCGGCGACGGGCACCGAGCTCGCCGAACACCACTCGCTGTGCTCCCTGCAGGTGGCGCGGAAGACCTACACGCTCGACTCGTACCGCCTGCCGATGGCGGCTCGCGCGGCCGGGCACGAGGGCTTCCAGCACCACGACGCCGCCGCCGACGCCGAGGCCTGCGCCGCGATCGTGGTAGACGCTGCGGGCCAGCACGGCTGCGACACGGTCGAGGCACTCGGTGCGGCGACCCGGGTGCACATCGCGCCGGTGCGTCCGCGGACCGAGCAGCCCCGCGCGGCGGGCCAGCCTCGGCTGTCGAACCGCCCGATGATCTTCGCCGACTGACGCCGTCCGGTCGCCGGGGCGGCGGAACGCCGGTGGTATTGTCACGACATTGCCCTACGGCGCCGTCGCCGGTGCCCTCTCCCCCGAAGGACCGCGATGACCAACGAAGGCCAGCTGCCGTCCGACCTGTTCATGGACCTCGACCGGTCCGGCCCGATGCCGCTGTACTTCCAGGTCGCCTCGCGCATCGAGGAGGCGATCCGCTCCGGAGCGATGCCGCCCGGTGCCCGGCTCGAGAACGAGATCGCCCTCGGCGAGCGACTCGGGCTGTCGCGTCCGACGATCCGTCGGGCCATCCAGGACCTCGTCGACAAGGGCCTGCTCGTCCGCCGTCGCGGCATCGGCACGCAGGTCGTGCACGGGCCGGTGACGCGCAAGGTCGAACTGACGAGCCTGTACGACGACCTGGCGCAGGGTGCGCAGACTCCGGCGACGAAGCTGCTCGCGCGCGACGACGTGCCCGCGAGCGACGTCGTGGCCGAGGCACTCGGCATCGCGCCGGGCACGACCGTGGCACACATCCGTCGGGTCCGCTTCGCCGAGGACGTGCCGATGGCGATCCTCGAGAACTTCCTGCCGCCCGAGTTCACCGACATCACCGACGACGACCTGCAGGCGCACGGGCTCTACCAGCTGCTCCGCGGCCGAGGAGTCACGATGCGCGTCGCGAAGCAGCGGATCGGGGCGCGGGCGGTCACGGACGACGAGGCCTCGTTGCTCGAGATCGAGGACGGCGACCCCGTGCTGACCATGACCCGCACCGCGTACGACGCGTCGGGCCGGGCGGTGGAGTACGGCGTGCACTGCTACCGCCCGGACCGCTACTCGTTCGAGGTCACCCTCGTCGACAAGTAGGCGACGGGTCCGCTGCCTCAGCTCGCGGACGGCACGCCGAGCTCGCCGGTCAGGTACTGGGCGCGACCGAAACCGAAGGACCAGTCCTGCGGGCCGTTCTCGACGTAGCCGATGAAGACGTCCTCGCTCGCGACGCCGACCTCGGCCAGGCGATCGTGGACCGCGCGGTAGAGGCCCTGCTTCGCCTCGTCGCTGCGCCCGCGCTGCGTGAAGACCTGGATGACGACGACCCCCTCCGTGCGCTCGAAGCCGAGACCGGCGTCCTCGGCGATGATCTGCTGCGCGGGGTGTTCGGTGATCACCTGGAAGCGGTCGCGCTCCGGGATGCCGTACTCGGCCACGATGGCGGTGTGGATCGCGTCGGCGATCGCACGGACCTCCTCCGGGGTGCGGCCGGTGGCGAGGTCGATACGGACGAGCGGCATGGTGCCTCCTGGTTCGGGAACTTTGTCCGTACATTCTCACAAGCGCCGGTCCAGAAGTCTCCCCATGACGGACGGGAGGCGCGGTGCCAGCCTGCACCGCGCCTCCCGTCCTCCTCCAGGTGCGTCTACAGCACCGGTGCCGCCGCTTCCGACGTCAGCCGTCCGTCCACCCGCGCCACGTCGTGCCACGCGCCGTCGGCGAGCGACGCCTCCGCCGCCTCCACGATCGACGCGGCCGCCAGCCCGTCGGCGACCGAGGGCGCGAGCTGCTCGCCGCGCAGCACGCTCGCGACGAACTGTGCCGCCTCGATCGTCTTGAGGTCGTCGTACCCCATCGCTGTGCCGGCACCGGGGTGGAAGCGCGCGAAGTGGCCGTCGCCCGGCGCGACGAGGTGCGTGACGTACCCGTCGACCTCCTGCCCGTCGAGCGCGACCTGCAGCTCGTTCAGGCGCTGGAAGTCCCACCGGACCGAGCCCTGCGTGCCGTAGACCTCGAGCGTGTACTCGGCGTGCGGGCCACGCATCACGCGGCTCGAGTCCATGGTGCCGACCGCGCCGCCCGCGAAGCGGAACAGGAGGGCAGCGTAGTCCTCGTTCTCGACGGCGCCGTGCTCGCCCGTCGCGGCCGCCGAACGGTCCACGATCCCCGTCCCGGGCCTGGGCCGGGTGTCGATGAAGGTCTCGGCGAGCGCCGTCACGCTGGTGATCCTGCCGACCAGGTACTGCGCGAGGTCCAGGCCGTGGGACAGCAGGTCACCGAGGACACCCGACCCCGCCCGCTCACGCTCGAAGCGCCAGGTGAGCGGGGCGTCAGGGTCGGACGAGTAGTCGGCGAGGAGCGACCCGCGCACGTTCGTGATGCGACCGAGCCGACCGCTCCGGACGAGCTCGCGGGCGCGCTGGATCGCCGGAGCGTGCCGGTAGTTGAAGCCGACGCTCGTGACGAGTCCCGCTCGCTCGACGGCTTCGTGGATCGCCCGGGAGTCGCTGGCGTACCGACCCATCGGCTTCTCGATCCAGAACGGCTTGCCGGCGGCAGCAGCCGCCACCGCCATCTCCCGGTGCAGGAAGTTCGGCGAGCAGATCGAGACGACGTCGACCGTGGGGTCGGCGAGGACCTCGTGGAAGTCGGCGACCGCGCGCTCGTACCCGAGGCGACCGACGGCCTGGTCGCGGGCCTCGGGCACGGGGTCGGCGGCGACCACCAGCCGCGGGCGGACGCCGAGCTCCGGGAAGTGGTCGGGCAGGGCGCGGTAGGCGCGGGAGTGCAGTCGTCCCATCCACCCGACCGAGACGAGACCGACGCCGAGGGTGTCCATCGCCGTCAGACCGCCGGGACGATGATGTCGCGCACCAGGGCGTCGAGCTTCGCGTCGGCGTCCAGGAACTGCCGCAACGTCGTGACCGTCGCGCCGAACCGGTCGAACTCGTCGATCGTCATGCCGTCGACGTCGTACCCGCGGGCGAACTCCGGCGTTGCTGCACGGAGGGCGTCGAGGACGTGCGCCGGGACCTCGTCGTCGATGGCGTCCGGGCGGAACGGCCAGGCGTTCTCGTTGATGTCCTTCGACCACTGGAACGGGGGCGAGACGACGAGGTCACCGCCCTGGAACTCCGACCACTGCAGTGCGTTGCGGAAGGCGGCGACGAGCACCCGCGAGCGGAACCCGCGCTCGCGGAAGACCCGGTACGCGTGCTTCACCGCGGCGACGCCCGCCCACTCCAGGTACCCGGGGTCGATCATCACGTGGTCGCGCGTGACGACGGTCTTGAGCCAGTCGTCGAACCGTCCGGCCATGAGGGTGACGACGTGCCCGAACTCCTGCTCCGGCAGACCGTCGGCGGCCCGGCGATCGAGTGCGCGCTCGATGGCCTCGCCGACCGCGACGACCTGCGGGACCGTGAAGGACACCGTCGCGTTGATCGAGACACCGCGGTACGCGGCCTCCTCGATGGCGGCGATGCCGACCTTCGTGGCGGGGATCTTCACGATGATGTTCGGCGCGAGCTGCGAGAAACGGACTGCCTGCTCGACGAGGGCGTCGCGGTCGCGGTGGAACCGTGGGTCGGTCTGCATGCTGAGCCGGCCGTTGCGGCCACCGGAGGACTCGAACGCCGGCAGCAGCTGAGCGGCGGCGGCGATCGAGAGCTCTTCGACGGCCTTCCACCCGATCCAGGACTCTCCTGCGGTCGGGTGCTCGGCGGCGATCTGCCGGATCCGGGGCTCCCACGTCCCCGGGTCCTGCTGGATGCACGTGTACGCGATGACCGGGTTGCAGGTCGCCCCGACGGCCCCGTACTCGTGGATGGCGGTCGCCAGCTCGCGCGGGTCGGCCGAGTCGTTCCAGAGTGCGGTCGGCGTCTGCGTCGCCGCCTGCAGCGTGACGGGGCGGGTGTCGGCCTCGGCGTGGGGTGGGGTCTGCAGGGTCGTGGTCATCGGTCGAGTCCCTTCCTGATGGCGTCGAGCTGGAAGCGCGACACGGCGTCCGCGTTCTCGTCCTCGGCGAAGACGCTGGACACGGCGACGGTGTCGTCGCGGTCGGTGAACCCGATGCGGGCGAGCCCGGCCCAGAACGCGTCGAAGTCGACGTCGGCCTGGCCGACCGGCAGGTGCTGGTGCACCCGTGCGGTGTTGCCCGGCGGGTTCGAGATGTAGCGCAGGCCGTGCGACCGGGTGTGGTCGAAGGCGTCGGCGACGTGCACGAGCTGCAACGAGTCCCCTGCCGCGTCGATGATCTCGTCCATGTTCCCGCCGTAGTGGAACGTGTGGCAGGCGACGTAGACGAAGCCGACGTGCTTCGAGTTCAGTCCGCGGATCACCCGCAGCGCCTCGAGCCCGTCCTCGACGAAGTCGTCGGGGTGCGGGTCGATGAGGACGCGCAGGCCCGCGTCCTCGATGATCGGCAGGAGTTCCTCCATCGAGCGGTAGAACGCGTCCTCGGACTCCTCCGCCCGTTCCGGACGGCCGGAGAACTCGGTGTTGATCGTGTCGACGCCCAGTCGCTTCGTGATCTCGATCACGCGCTTCCACTTCGTGACCGCCGCCTCGCGGGCATCACGGTCGGGGCCGGACCAGCGCAGCACCGGCAGCACGCTCGCCACCTGGACACCCGCGTCCGAGCACGCCGCGGCGAACGCGTCGACGAGGTCGTCGTCGGCCTTGGGGTGCCGGTAGAACGGGATGAAGTCCTGGTGCGGGGTCAGCTGGAGGTACTCGTAGCCGAGGTCGGCGACCTTCTGCGGGAACTCGAGCAGGGACAGGTCGTGGTGGAACGGCGTCGGGTCGAGGGCGATCTTCGGCATCAGGCCCCCGCGAGCACGTCCGCGGCGGCGGTCGTGTCGTAGAACGCGGGCTTCGCGACCGCGTACTCGACCGTCTCGAGCGCACCGGACTGCTGCGCCCGGACGGCGACCTCGGCCACGACCGACGCGGTGTACCCGTCCCAGGCACTCGGACCGTCGATGCCACCGGTGCGGGCGGCGTCGACCCAACGCTGGACCTCTTCGTCGTAGGCGGCGCCGAAACGCTCCTTGAAGGACGGCGTGACGCCCTGACCGGTGGCTCCAGCCGCGACGACCGTCGCCGAGGTGTCCCGCCCGATGTACGCGACGCCGGACTCGAACACGGCGTCCGTCGTGACCTGGTAGCCGAACTGGGCGTTGACGTTGATCTCGACGATCGCCATGGTCCCCGACTCGGTCGTGAACAGCACGAACTGCGGCTCGGGCAGGTCGGCCGGCGCGAGCGAGTTCTTCCGCGGCTTCTTCACCTCGACCGCGACGATCGACTCGCCGGTCAGGAACGGGATGATGTCGATCTCGTGGATCACCGAGTCGTGGATGAGCATCGACTCGCTGAAGTTCGGCGGGGTCGTCGGGTTGCGGTGCGCGTGGTGCAGGGCGAGCAGCGCACCGTGGGCGCCGGACTCACGCAGCGCCCTGAGCTCCTGGTACCCGGCGTCGAAGCGACGCATGAAGCCGACCTGGATCATCGGGCGATCGGCGTGCTGCTGCTCGAGCTCGACGATCCGCAGCGAGTCCTCCGCGCTCGTCGTCAGGGGCTTCTCGCACAGGACCGTCAGACCCCGCTCGAGCGCGGTCACGAGGATCGGCTCGTGCAGGAAGCCCGGCGTCGCGATGATGACGCCGTCGATCTGCGTGGCGTCGAGGGCCTCCTCGAAGGACGCCGCGGTGATCGCGCCGGGGGCCAGCGCTGCGGCGGCCTGCGCGCGGGCCTCGTCCGGCTCGACGACGGCGACGACGTCGGCGTTGGAGATCTTCGCGGTGATGCGCCGGACGTGGTCGGCGCCCATCATGCCCGCGCCGACGACGGCGACGCGCAGGTTCTGGTTGGTGGTCATGGTGTTCTCTCCTGGTGGTGGACGACGCTGCGTGGACGGTGCGTCAGGAGACGCGGGCGGCGGAGGTGGAACCGAAGATGTGCTGGAAGGTGCGCTCGGCGATCGGACCGGGGGCGTCGACCGAGCAGCCGTACATGTCCTGCTCGACGATGCCGAAGACCTGCGGGTTGATCCGTGCGACGGCCTCGATGATCGGAGCCAGCTCGGGGGTGCCGTGCGGCGGCTCGGTCATGATCCCCTGTGCGACCGCGGTGGCGAACGGCACGTCGTTCTTCAGGACGTCGAACAGCAGGTCGGTGTCCACCTGCTTGAGGTGCAGGTACCCGATCCGCTCCGGGTGCGCCGCGATGAGCTTCAGGTTGTCGCCGCCGTAGTACGCGAAGTGCCCCGTGTCGAGGCAGAGGTTCGTGTACTCCGGGTTCGTCACCTCGAGGAACCGCACGGTTTCCTTGTAGGTGCCGACGTGGCTGTCGGCGTGCGTGTGGAACTGCTGGTGGACGCCGAACTCCTCGAGCAGCGCCTTGCCGAGCTGGTCGTGCCCCTTGCCCAGGCGCTCCCACTGCTCGTCGGTCAGCGTGCGGGCCTCGAGGACCTCCTCCGTCGCGTCCGAGCGCCAGAGGTCGGGGATCGTCACGAGGTGCTCGGCGCCGAGCGCCGCCGCGAGCCCGGCCACCGCGACGGCCTGGTCCCACGCCCGCTGGAACTGGTCGTCGCCCTTGTGGAACCCGGTGAAGACGGTCCCGGCGGACAGCTTGAGCCCGCGGGACTCGAGCTCGTCGGACAGCTGCGACGGGTCGGTCGGCAGGTAGCCGTAGGGACCGAGCTCGATCCACTCGTACCCGGCCGCGGACGCCTCGTCGAGGAAGCGCTGCCACGGCACCTGTCCGGGGTCGTCCGGGAACCAGACGCCCCACGAGTCCGGGGCGGTACCGATGCGGATGGAGGCGGGTGCCGCGTCCGTGGACGGGGCGCCGGCGGGGGCTGCGGTGTCGGTCATGACGTCGCTGTCGCTTTCTGGGTGGGGTGGACGGTCGGGTCAGCCGAGCAGGGGCCGCTGCGACGCGACCTGCTGTTCGTACTCGGCACGGGCGTTCCGGGTGCTCTCGAGCGTGGAGGTCTGCGCGACCGGTACGTCCCACCAGCCGTTGCCCTCGGGGGCGTAGACGAGCGGGTCCGAGTTGATGTGCACCAGGGTGGTGTGGTCGTTCGCCTTCGCCTGACGCAGCGCGGCCTTGAGGTCCTCGACGGCGTCCGGGCCGGGCTGGACCTCGATGACGTCGACGCCGTAGGAGCGGGCGTTCGCGGCGAGGTCGACGGGGAGCGGGTCGCCGTTCTCGAACGACCGGGTCTCGTCGAGGTACCGGTACTTCGTGCCGTACCGCTCGGAGCCCACCGTCTCGGACAGGTGCCCGATCGACGCGTACCCGTGGTTCTGGATGAGCACCACGATGATCTTGATGCCCTCGGCCACCGCGGTGACGAGCTCGGTGTGCAGCATGAGGTACGACCCGTCGCCGACCATGACGATCGCGTCGCGGTCCGGCGCGCCCCGGCGGACCCCGATGCCGCCGGCGATCTCGTAGCCCATGCACGAGAACGCGTACTCGACGTGGTAGCCGAGCGCGTCCCGCACCCGCCACAGCTTGTGCAGGTCGCCCGGCAGCGAGCCCGCGGCCTGGATGACGACGTCGCGGGGGTCGGAGACCTCCTGCACCGCGCCGATGATCTCCGGCTGCCCCGGCAGGGCGCTGCCCGACGGCGCGAACGCGGCGTCGACCATCCGGTCCCACTCCTGCTTGCGGGACGCGATCTCGGCGGCGTACCCGGCGTCGACGGCGTACGACGATTCCGCCGTGAGGGCCGCAGTGAGGGCGACCAGCGCCTCCCGGGCGTCGGCGATCAGTGGCAGCTGCGAGCCGTGCTTGTAGGCGTCGAACGACGCAACGTTGACGTTGACGAAGGTGACGTCGGGGTTCTGGAAGGCGGTCCGCGAGGCGGTCGTGAAGTCGCTGTAGCGCGTGCCGATGCCGATCACGACGTCCGCCTGCGCGGCGATCGCGTTGGCCGCGGCCGTCCCGGTCGCTCCGATGCCACCGAGGTACTGCGGGTGGTCCCAGACGAGCGAGCCACCGCCGGCCTGCGAGGTGCCGACCGGGATCCCCGTCGCCTCGACGAACGCGCGGAGCCTGTCCTCGGCGCCTGAGTACAGGACGCCACCACCGGCCACGATGACCGGACGCTCCGCGCTCCGGATCGCCTCGACCGCACGGGCCAGCGGTCCGCGTTCGGGCAGCGGACGCCGGACGTGCCACTCGCGCGGCTGGAGGAACGACACCGGTACGTCGAGCGCCTCGGCCTGCACGTCCTCCGGCAGGGCGATCGTCACGGCACCGGTCTCGGCCGGGTCCGTGAGCACGCGCAGCGCGGCGAGCGCGATCGAGAACAGCTGCTCGGGCCGCTCGACGCGGTCGAAGAACCGCGAGAGCGGACGGAACGCGTCCGTGACCTGCAGCGAGGTGTCGTGCGGCATCTCGATCTGCTGCAGCACCGGGTCGGTCGTCCGGGTCGCGAACGTGTCCGAGGGCAGCAGGAGCGCGGGCAGCCGGTTCGTCGTGGCGAGCGCCGCGGCGGTGAGCATGTTCGCCGCACCCGGACCCACCGACGCCGTCGACGCGAAGGTCGCACGGCGGCGGTGCATGCGGGCGAAGCCGACGGCCTCGTGCACCATCGCCTGCTCGTTGCGGGCCTGGTGGTACGGCAGCAGGCCGGGCTGTTCGTCGTGGAGCTGCTTGATCGCCTGGCCGAGGCCCGCGACGTTGCCGTGCCCGAAGATGCCGAAGATGCCCGGGATCGTGCGCTCGCGGACGTCGCCGTCGACGGTCCACTGGTTCGATAGGAACTCGACGAGCGCCTGGCCGACGGTCATCCGGCGGGTCTGCTCCGGACCGGTGTGCTTGCTCATCGGGAGGGCTCCTTCTCGTAGGGCAGGCGTGGGTCGATCGACTCCGCGGTCCACGTCTGACGGACCCACCCGTGGGCCGGGTCGTCGGTGATGTTCCAGACGCGTTCCGGGTCCGGCCCGGCCATCACGTTGAGGTAGTACATGTCGTAGCCGGGGGCGGCGACGGCCGGGCCGTGCCAGCCGTACGGCACGAGGGCGATGTCGCCGGTCCGCACCTGGCGGAACTCGTCGATGGGTCGGTCGTCCGAGGCGTACGCGCGGTGCAGGGCGAACGGGTCGGCGCCGGCCGGCACCTCGACCACCCCCGACGAGACGTCCCGGGAGACAGCAGCCTCGTAGTAGTAGATCTCCTCGAGGTCCGACTCCTGGCCCGGACGGTTCGTGTCGTGCTTGTGCGGCGGGTACGACGACCAGTTGCCGGCCGGCGTGATCACCTCGCAGACGATGAACCCGACCGCGTCGAGGGCGGCCGGGGTGCCGAAGTTGTGCACCTGCCGGCTGGACTGCCCCGCGCCGCGGAGCTCGACCGGGACGTCGTCGCGCGCGACGTACACGCTCGGCTTGACCGTCTCGGTGGGTGCCTCGGCCACGGCGACCCGACCGGAGCCGGTGATCGTCGCGGCGGTACCGGACCCGAGGTACAGGACGTCGGTCGGCCCCTCGAAGACGTCGGAGCGTCCCTCGAGCGCCTGCTCGGTGTCGTCGTACGCGACGGTGAAGCTGCCTGCGAGCGGGACGACGAGCCGCTCGACCGCGTCGGCCGGGAGGCGCAGTTCACCCCCGTCCTGCACGGCGCCGGTCCGCAGACCGGTGTGCGTCCACCCCTCGATGCGGCCGTCGACGACGTCGGTCCAGCCCGCCTCGGGGCGGGAGCCCGCCGGGATGAACCAGCGGTCGTGCTGCTGCTGTTCGTTCGCCATGCTGCGGATCAGCCGTTCGACGGGAAGCCGAGGTCGACACCGCCGTGCGTGGCCGGGTCGAGCCAGCGCGAGGTGATCGCCTTCTGGCGGGTGAAGAAGCTCACGCCGTCGGCGCCGTACGCCTTGTGGTCGCCGAACAGCGAGTTCTTCCACCCGCCGAACGAGTAGTGGGCCACCGGCACCGGGATCGGGACGTTGATGCCGATCATGCCGACCTGTACGTCGCGCTGGAACCGTCGGGCGGCACCACCGTCGTTCGTGAAGATCGCCGTGCCGTTGCCGAAGGCTCCGGAGTTGATCAGCTCGAGGCCCTCGTCGTAGGACTGCACCCGGACGACCGACAGCACGGGCCCGAAGATCTCCTCGGTGTAGACGCGGCTCGAGGTCGGCACCTGGTCGATCAGCGTCGGGCCGAGCCAGAAGCCGTTCTCGTCGCCGTCGGGTCGGACGGTGCGGCCGTCCACCACGACCACCGCACCGTCCTGCTCGGCGACCTCGATGTACGAGGCGACCTTGTCGCGGTGCTGCTGGGTGACGAGCGGGCCCATGTCGCACCCGCGGCGTCCGTCACCGATGCGCAGCGTCGCGGCGCGCTCCGTGATCTTCGCGACGAGCTCGTCGGCGACCGGCTCGACCGCGACGACGACGGAGATCGCCATGCAGCGTTCGCCGGCCGAACCGAAGCCCGCGTTGATCGCGTTGTCCGCGACGAGGTCGAGGTCGGCGTCGGGCAGCACCAGCATGTGGTTCTTCGCCCCGCCGAGCGCCTGGACGCGCTTGCCGTGCTTCGTGCCCGTCTCGTAGACGTACTGCGCGATCGGTGTCGAGCCGACGAACGAGATCGACTCGACGTCCGGGCTGGTCAGGAGGCCGTCGACGGACTCCTTGTCGCCGTTGAGCACCGTGAGGACGCCGTCGGGCAGCCCGGCCTCCTGGAACTTCCGCGCGAGCCAGATCGCGGCGGACGGGTCCTTCTCGCTGGGCTTGAGCACGACGGTGTTGCCGGCGGCGATCGCGATCGGCAGGAACCACAGCGGCACCATCGCCGGGAAGTTGAAGGGCGAGATGATGCCGACGACGCCGAGCGGCTGGCGGATCGAGTAGACGTCGATGCCGGTCGAGACCTGGTCGGAGAACTCGCCCTTCATCAGCGACGGGATGTTCGTCGCGAGCTCCACGACCTCCTGCCCGCGGGCGATCTCGCCCAGGGCGTCGTCGATGACCTTGCCGTGCTCGCTCGTGATGATCTCGGCGAGCTCGGCCTTGTCGCGGTTCAGGACCTCGCGGAACGCGAAGAGGATCTGCTGCCGCTTCGCGAGCGACAGGTTCGCCCACGCCGGGAACGCCGCCTTGGCGCTCGCGATCGCCCGCTGGATCTCGGCCTCGTCGGCCAGGGCGACCTGCTTCGTGGCGACGCCCAGCGCCGGGTCGTAGACCGGAGCCGTCCGGCCGGAGGTCGACGTCACGTGCTCGCCGTCGATCCAGTGCCCCACCGTCGTGGTCTCGGTGCTGGTCTCGGTGCTGGTGGTCATGCGTGGCTTCCTTCCGGGACGGACGTGTCCAGGGTGGTGGACGAGGCAGGCGAGTCGGCGTGACCGCGAGCCGGTGTGGAGAACTCGTTCCGTGCCTCCCGGCTGTGGACGAGTGAGGACGCGACGTCGACCGCGGTGGCGACGTCACCGTCCTGCGGGTAGAGCAGGGTCCGGCCGACGACGAGTCCGCGGACGCCCGGCAGGGCGAGCGCGTCGGCCCACGTGGCGTAGGTCTCGTCGGGGCTGCCCGACGGGTCGCCGCCGAGCAGCAGCGTCGGCAGGGTGGTCGCGGCCATGACGCGGGCCATGTCGTCGACGACCGGGATCTTCAACCAGCTGTAGGCGCTCGACTCCCCCAGCCCGGCTGCGATCGCCATCGAGGTGATCACGGCGTCGGCGCTCAGGTCGTTGACGACGCGACCGTCGCGCCACGAGGACATGAACGGCTCGAGCATGATCGGCAGCTGCAGCGCGGCGGCTTCGCTGACCGCCCGTGCCGTCGCCTCGAGCGTCGGGGCGGTGCCGGCGTCGTCGAGCGCGACGCGGACGAGCAGCTTCGCGAAGTCGAGCCCGGCGTCCTTGATGGCCCGTGCCGAGTACGCGGTGTAGCGGTCGTCGAGCTCGAACGAGGCGCCGCGCAGGCCGCCGCGGTTCATCGAGCCGACGACGACCTTGCCGTCCAGCGCCCCCAGGAGGGCCAGGTCCTCGAGGACGTCCGGCGTGCCGAGGACCCCGTCGACGCCCGGTCGGCCGAGTGCCACGACGAGTCGTTCGAGCAGGTCGTAGCGGTCGGCCATCGCCGAGGCGTCGTCGCGGACGGCGAGCGCACCACGGGCGGGGTGGTCGGCTGCGACGATGAAGAGCTTGCCGTCGTCGGCGAGCAGCGGACGACGGGTGCGGGTCCGCAGGACCTCCGCGACCCGTTCCGGGGACCCGGCGCGCAGGTCGCGCAGCCGGGCGAAGTCGGCGGGGCTGATCTCAGGCATCGATGCCCTCCTTCGTGGTCGCCTGCGCCGGGTTCGTGCGCAGGAACTCCTCGATCTCGTCGCTCGTCGGCATCGCGGTCGAGCACTCGAAGCGGGTGGCGACGATGGCGCCGGCCGCGTTCGCGAACGCGAGGGTGCGGTCGAGGCTCCATCCCTGCAGCAGGCCGTGCACGAGTGCGCCGCCGAAGCCGTCGCCGGAACCGAGCCCGTTGACGACGTCGATGGTGTGCGGCCGGTACTCGACGGTCTCGTCGCGGGTCTTCGCGAGCACGCCCTTCGGTCCCTGCTTCACGATCGCGACCTCGACCCCGCGTTCGAGCAGCGCGTCGGCGGCGCGCACGGGGTCGGTCTCCCCCACGGCGACCTCGCACTCCTCGCGGTTGCCGACGGCGACGGTGGCGTGCTCGAGGGCGACGCCGACCTCACGGGTCGCGGCGGCCGGGGTCGACCAGAACACCGCCCGGTAGTCGAGGTCGAGCACGGTGTGGAGCCCGGTGGTGCCCTGCGCCTGCAGTGCCGCGCTCCGTGCCGCGTAGGCCGCGTGGTGCGCGCTGCGGCTCGGCTCCTCGCTGAGTCCCGTCACGGTCGTCCAGAACACCCGGGTCCGTTCGATGGCGTGGAGCGGCAGGGACTTCGTCGTGATCATCAGGTCCGGGGCCTTGGGCGCCCGGTAGAAGTACAGCGGGAAGTCGTCCGGCGGGAAGATCTCGCAGAAGGCGACGGGGGTGTTCAGGCCCTCGACGGTGGCGACGAAGTCGTTCGCGACGCCGAACTCCGGCAGTGTGCGGGCGATGTACCGACCGAAGGGGTCGTCGCCGGTGCGGGTGACGACCGCCGCGTCGGCGCCGTGCCGGGCGGCGGCGATGGCGACGTTGGTCGCGCTGCCCCCGACGGACTTCGAGAAGGTCGTGACGTCCTCGAGCGGTCCTGTCTGCTGCGGGTAGACGTCGACGCTGACGCGTCCCATCGTGATCACGTCGTGGACGTGGGGGGCTTCGTTGGTCATGCGACGCGAGGACCTTCCGTGCGGCTTCATCGGCGGACGATCACGACTGTACACGGACTTTGCCCTAATGTCAGTACATGGATGTGCCCGTTCCTCCGACAGGCGTGCACCCGCTCTGGAGGCGCGGTGTCGGTGGGCACTGCCACGGTTGCGTCATGCAGATCCTCGCCCTGGTCATCGGCCTCGTCCTCGGTGTCGCCGTCGGTGCCGTCGTCGCGTGGTCGCTCGCCCGCTCACGCGCCGGCGTCGACGCCGCCGCGGCCCACGCGACGGCCGACGCGCTGCGTGCGCAGCTCGACTCGGTGCGCGCCGACGCCGAGGAACGCCTCGACGCGCAGGACGCCCAGTACCGCCGCCAGGTCGACTCCCTCGAGCGACGGGCCGCCGAGCTCGAGCACCTCGTGCAGCGCATGCACGGCGCGGACGCGGCTCGGAACCAGGGCGAGTCGAAGGTGCTGTCGGCGCTCAGCCCCGTCGCGCAGACGCTGGACCAGATGCGGGCGAAGATCGCCGAGCTCGAGCAGTCGCGGTCCGAGCAGTACGGCGCCCTGTCCGCCCAGCTGCGGTCGGCCGCCGAGTCCGAGGAGCGGCTCCGTGCCACCGCGGACACGCTCGCGAGCGCCCTGTCGTCGAACAGCACCCGCGGCGTCTGGGGCGAGACGCAGCTGCGGAACGTGGTCGAGGCCGCCGGGCTCCTCGAACGGGTCGACTTCGACGTGCAGTCCGAGGTCACGACCGCCGCGGGCACCGCCCGACCGGACATGGTCGTGCACCTGCCCGGGGGCAAGACGATCGCCGTCGACGCGAAGGTCCCCTTCAGCGCGTACCTGCAGGCAGCGGAGATCCCGGCGAGCGCGACCGGGGCCGAGGGCGCTCGACGCGACCAGCTCGTGGCGCAGCACGTCAAGGCACTGCGGGCGCACGTGGACGCCCTGGCCGCCCGGGAGTACTGGACGGGCTACGACGCGTCGCCCGAGCTGACGATCGCGTTCATCCCGTCCGAGTCGCTGATCTCGAGCGCGCTGGCCGCCGACCCCGGGCTGCTCGACCACGCCTTCCGCAAGCGGATCGCGCTGGCGTCACCGGTCACGCTGTGGTCGGTGCTCAAGACGGTGGCGTTCTCGTGGCAGCAGGACGTCGTGACCGCCGAGGCCCGGGAGCTCTTCCGGGTGTCGCGCGAGCTGTACGGACGGCTCGCGACCCTGGGCGGACACGTCGACAAGCTCGGCCGCGCGATCCGGGGGTCCGTCGTCGACTACAACCGCTTCGTGGGGTCGCTCGAGCGTCAGGTGCTGCCGAGTGCCCGGCGCCTGTCGCTGCTCGACGAGTCCAAGGTGCTCGCCGACCCGGCGACGATCGACGACGAACCGCGGTTGCTCACCGCGCCCGAGCTCGTCGGCGCCCTCGACGAGGACTGAGCGCGGCGGCGGGCACGAGGCGCCCCCGCACAACGAGAAGCACCCCGAACCACGTGATCCCGTGGTGCGGGGTGCTTCTCGTTGTGCGAGCGGTCAGGCGTCCCGGAGGAGGTCAGCGCACCGGGCGGATCAGAACCACTTCTCGGCGCGGTGGTCGGCCTGGATGCGGCGGATCGTGTTCGAGCGCGAGCGCAGGACGAGCGAGTCCGTGTGGATGACGCCGCGCGAACGACGGACACCGTCCACGAGCACACCGTCGGTGACACCCGTCGCGACGAAGAACGTGTTGTCGCCCGTCACCAGGTCGTCCTGGTCGAGGACCTTGTCCAGGTCGTGCCCGGCGTCGAGGGCTTTCTGGCGCTCCTCGTCGTCCTTCGGCTGGAGCTTGCCGAGGATCACACCACCGAGCGCCTTGATCGCGCACGCGGTGATGATGCCCTCCGGGGTACCGCCGACACCGACGCACATGTCGATCTTCGAGCCGGGCAGCGCGGCCGAGATGCCGCCGGCGACGTCGCCGTCGAGCAGCAGCCGGGTGCCGGCACCCGTGGCGCGGATCGCGCGGATGAGCTCGTCGTGGCGCGGGCGGTCGAGGACGGCGATCTGCATGTCCTCGATGTCCTTGTGCTTCGCCTTCGCGAGCGCGCGGATGTTCTCACCGATCGGCTTCTCGAGGTCGAGGATCCCGCGACCCTCGGGACCCGCGGCGATCTTGTCCATGTAGAACACGGCCGACGGGTCGTACATCGACCCGCGGTCCGACACGGCCATCACGGAGATGGCGTTCTGCCGGCCGGCGGCGGTGAGCGAGGTGCCGTCGATCGGGTCGACCGCGATGTCGCAGGCCGGGCCGTGGCCGTTGCCGACGTGCTCGCCGTTGAACAGCATCGGGGCGTCGTCCTTCTCGCCCTCGCCGATGACGACCACGCCGTCGAAGTTCACCGTGCCGAGGAACTTCCGCATCGCGTCGACGGCCGCACCGTCCGCGAGGTTCTTCTCGCCCCGGCCGACCCACGGCTGCGCACGGATCGCGGCGGCCTCCGTCGCACGCACGAGCTCGAGCGCCAGGTTGCGGTCGGGCTGGAGGAACAGGGAGCCGGTCTCAGTCGTGGGAGTCACGACCAGAGCCTACCGACCGGCGACCAGCCGGGGCCGCAGCAGCGGACGTCGTGAACGCATGTGCACGACGCCCGGAAGGTACCCGCGTAACGACCACCGCGCCTCCAGTGCCGCTGACTAGGCTCGGCGGGGAACCACCAGTCGAAGGAGATCGCAGTGCCCATCGCAACGCCGGAACAGTACGCCGAGATGCTCGAACGAGCGAAGGCCGGCAAGTTCGCCTACCCCGCGGTGAACGTGTCCTCCTCCCAGACGATCAACGCGGTCCTCCAGGGCCTGCAGGAGGCCGGCTCGGACGGCATCCTCCAGGTCACCACCGGTGGTGCCGACTACTTCGCCGGGCACACGGTGAAGAACCGCGCCGCCGGTGCCCTCGCGATGGCGCGCTTCGCCCACGAGGTCGCGAAGAACTACGACGTCACCGTCGCGCTGCACACCGACCACTGCCCGAAGGACGCCCTCGACGGCTTCGTCATGCCCCTCATCGCCGCGAGCGAGGAGGAGGTCCGTCAGGGCCGCAACCCGATCTTCCAGTCGCACATGTGGGACGGCTCGGCCGTGCCGCTCGACGAGAACATCGAGATCGCCCGGACGATGATCGAGAAGACGCGCAACATCAACGCGATCCTCGAGGTCGAGATCGGCGTCGTCGGCGGCGAGGAGGACGGCGTCCAGCACGAGGGCACCAACGATGCGCTGTACACGACCCCGAACGACGTCGAGAAGGTCGTCGACGCGCTCGGGCTGGGCGATCGGGGCCGCTGGATCGCCGCCCTCACGTTCGGCAACGTGCACGGCGTCTACAAGCCGGGCAACGTGAAGCTGCGCCCGGAGCTCCTCGGCGAGATCCAGGCCTCGGTCGCGCAGAAGCACGGCACCGGCGAGAACCCGCTCGACCTCGTGTTCCACGGCGGCTCCGGCTCGACCGACGAGGAGATCCACGAGGCGGTCCGCAACGGCGTCATCAAGATGAACATCGACACGGACACGCAGTACGCGTTCACGCGCTCGATCGCCGACTCGATGTTCCGCAACTACGAGGGCGTGCTGAAGATCGACGGCGAGGTCGGCAACAAGAAGCAGTACGACCCGCGCGCGTGGGGCAAGGTCGCCGAGACCGCCATGGCGGCCCGCGTCGTCGAGGCCGCGAAGGTCCTCGGCTCGGCCGGCAACAGCAAGGGCTGATCCGACCGCAATCCGGGGGTCACCGGCCGGCAGGAACGGGGCGCGTCCGACGGACGCGCCCGTTCCGCGTCCGGTCGCCCCCACCGCCCGTGACACGATGGACCGGTGACCACCGACGCCATCGCCTCCTCGTTCGCCCAGTACGTCACCGAGTCCCCCACCGCGTTCCACGCGGCCGCGGTCGCGCGGGACCAGCTCGTCGCAGCGGGGTTCACCGAGCTGTCGGAGCTCGACGCCTGGCCGACCGAGGCGGGCGCCTACGTCGTCGTCCGTGACGGCGCGGTCATCGCCTGGCGTCTGCCGGAGTCGGCGACGCCCACCACCCCCTTCCGGATCCTCGGTGCACACACCGACTCCCCCGGCTTCCGCATCAAGCCGAACCCGGCCGTGCGCGTGGGCGGGTGGGAGCAGCTCAACGTCGAGGTCTACGGCGGCGCGCTCCTGTCGACCTGGTTCGACCGCGACCTCCGCATCGCCGGCCGTGTGGTCGACGCCGACGGATCGGTCCGCCTCGTCTCGACCGACGCGGTGGCCCGGATCCCGAACCTCGCGATCCACCTCGACCGCGGGGTGAACGACGGCAAGGAGATCGACCGACAGCGCCACACCCTGCCGGTCGTCGGCACGGACGGCACCACCGGCGGCACCGACGTGCTCGCGTGGCTGCGCGGACGGCTCGGGGACGACGCGGTGTCGTGGGACCTCTTCCTCGCGGACACGCAGGCCCCGGCACGGATCGGCATCGACCGGGAGTTCCTGGCGTCCGGCCGGATGGACAACCTGACGAGCGTGCACGCCGGGCTCCGCGGGATCGTCGACGCACCGACCGACGGCGACCACGTCCCGGTGTTCGGGGCGTTCGACCACGAGGAGATCGGCTCGTCGACCCCGTCGGGTGCCGGCGGACCGTTCCTCGAGGACGTCCTCGGCCGCGTGCAGGAGGGACTCGGGGCCACCCGGTCCGAGGCTGCTCGGGCGTTCCGAGCCTCGTGGCTGCTGTCGAGCGACGCCGGGCACCTCGTGCACCCGAACCAGCCCGAGAAGCACGACCCGACCAACCGCCCGCGTCCGGGAGGCGGGCCGCTCCTGAAGATCAGCGCGAACCAGCGCTACATGACCGAGGCGAAGGGCGAGGCGGTCTGGGCTGCCGCGTGCGACGCCGCCGGGGTGTCCTGGCAGCCGTTCGTCAACGTGAACACGATCCCCGGCGGCTCGACCATCGGCCCGATCGCGGCGACACGACTGGGCATCCCGACGATCGACATCGGCGTCGGCCTGCTGTCGATGCACTCGGTGCGCGAGCTCGTGCACGTCGACGACCTCGCAGCACTGCACGGAGCGGTCGCCGCCTTCCTGGCCGGCTGACGGACCCGGTCGGGCGTCTGCGGGTCAGGCGCCCGACTGCTGCATCAGCACCTGCACGAAGCCCGGGTCCTGGAACATCACCACGGCGAACGCGACCAGGCTGATCAGCGACGCCACGGCCCCGCCGAGCAGCGGGACCCAGAACGTCCACCGTCGGGCAGCCAGTCGACGCACGGACCACCACGCGACGAGGGCGAACACGACGACGTTCGCGATGGCTCCGACGACCGCGGCGGTCGACAGTGCCGCGGGGTCGGAGAGCTGCAGGCCCTGCTGTTCGAACGCCCTGCGAACGGCGGAGGCGACGTCACGCACGGCGAGCGCCTGCACGACCGAGAGCAGACCGAACGCGAGCAGGGCGACGCTCACCACGAAGTCGAACTGCGACGCGCCGAAGCGGCTCGACAGCGCCGTCGGCCGTTCCCGCCCGGCCGCCGGGCCCCGGGACGGAGCGGCTCCACGGTTGCTGCGGGCGCCCGTCCGACGGTCCTGCCCGGCTGTACCCCGGCCGGCCGGCGTCCCCGCGGCTGCGCGGTCGCGCTCCTCGGCCTCGCGGCGTTGCCGTTCGAGCCGTTCCTGCTCGACCAGGACCGGGTTGACCCAGCCGTCCGGTGCGTACTCGCCGTACTCGGGTGCCGGCGTGCCGTGGACCCGGCCGTCCCGCCGACCGGCTGCCGGTGCGGCGGACGTGGGGCGGGCCTCCCGGCCGAGCGCGGTCTCGTCGACGTGGCCCGGCTCGCGGGCCGGTGCCGACGACCAGTCGCCGCTCACGAGCGACGCCCGCCGAGGGCGCGGGTGGGGTTGCCCGAGGCGTCCGTGCGGAGCTCCTTGGGGAGCGAGAACATGAGGTCCTCGTGGGCGGTCACGACCTCCTCCACGGTGCCGTAGCCGGCGTCCGCGAGCTGCTCGAGCACCTCGGTGACGAGTTCCTCGGGGACCGAGGCGCCGCTGGTGACGCCCACCGTGCGGACACCGTCGAGCCAGTCCTGACGGATCTCCTCGGCGTAGTCGACGCGGTGTGCGGCGGCTGCACCGTACTCGAGGGCGACGTCGACGAGCCGCACGCTGTTCGACGAGTTCGCCGAGCCGACCACGATGACGAGGTCCGCCGCGGGGGCGACCTTCTTCACCGCGACCTGGCGGTTCTGCGTGGCGTAGCAGATGTCGTCCGACGGGGGGTTCTCGATCGACGGGAACCGCTCGCGCAGCAACCGCACGGTCTCCATCGTCTCGTCGACGCTCAGCGTGGTCTGCGACAGCCAGACGAGGTTGTCGGGGTCGGGGACCTCGAGCGCGGCGACGTCCGCGGGGCCGTTCACCAGGATCGTGCGCTCGGCGGCGTGCCCCATGGTGCCCTCGACCTCCTCGTGCCCGGCGTGGCCGATGAGGACGATCGTGCGGTCAGCCTTCGCGAAACGGGTGGCCTCGCGGTGGACCTTGGTCACGAGGGGGCAGGTCGCGTCGATCGCGTGCAGGTCACGCTCCGCGGCACCGGCCACGACGGCGGGTGAGACGCCGTGCGCGCTGAAGACGACGTGCGCGCCGCGCGGGACCTCGGCGACGTCGTCGACGAACACCGCGCCGCGCTGCTCGAGCGTGGAGACGACGTGGACGTTGTGGACGATCTGCTTCCGCACGTAGACCGGCTCGCCGTACTGCTCGAGCGCCTTCTCGACGGCGACCACGGCGCGGTCGACACCCGCGCAGTACCCGCGGGGGGCGGCGAGCAGGACCTTCTTCGTGCCGGCGACCGGCTCGTCCCGCAGTCGGCCGCGCGCTGCGTGCACCCGGGGCGGGGCGAGCGGGACCGTGCGGCCGTTGGTGATCGTCACGCCCCCGATGATAGGTGCCGGGCACGCGCGGGGCCTGGGTGCGGCGCTGTCGCCGGCGCGCGCCGGGGCAGGCGTGCAGCAGCGCGTGTCGGCGCTGTCGTCGGCATGCGGCACGATGGGGGCATGGCGATCGAACAGGGCCCGCCGACGGCCGACAACCCGTGGCCCGTCGCCCTGCTCGGAGCGAAGCTCCGCGACTGGATCGACCGGCTCGGTACCGCCTGGGTCGAGGGCGAGATCACGCAGTGGAACGTCGCCGGCGGCAACGTCTACGGCAAGCTCAAGGACGTCGAGGTCGACGCGACCGTGTCGTTCTCGATCTGGTCGAGCGTGCGCTCCCGGGTGCCGGCGGACCTGCGGCAGGGCGCCCGGGTCGTCGCGGCCGTCAAGCCGAACTACTGGGTCAAGGGCGGCTCGCTCACCATGCAGGTGGTCGAGATGAAGCACGTCGGGCTCGGTGACCTGCTCGAACGGCTCGAGCGACTCCGACGCACCCTGGCCGACGAGGGGCTGTTCGACCCGTCCCGCAAGAAGCGCCTACCGTTCCTGCCGCACCGCATCGGGCTCATCACGGGCAAGGACTCCGACGCCGAGAAGGACGTCAAGCGGAACGCGCAGCTGCGATGGCCGCAGGTCGAGTTCCGCACGGTGCACACGGCGGTCCAGGGCGAGCGCGCCGTCGGCGAGGTGACCGCGGCGATCGTCGAGCTCGACGCCGATCCGACGGTCGACGTCATCATCGTCGCCCGGGGCGGCGGCGACTTCCAGAACCTGCTCGGCTTCAGCGACGAGGGGCTCGTCCGGACCGCGGCCGCCGCCACCACCCCGATCGTGTCCGCGATCGGGCACGAGGCCGACCGGCCCATCCTCGACGAGGTCGCCGACCTGCGCGCCTCGACCCCGACCGACGCCGCGAAGCGCGTGGTGCCCGACGTCGCCGAGGAGCTCGCGAACGTACGGCAGGCACGGGCCCGGCTCGGACTTCGCCTCTCGCACACCCTGTCGGTCGAGGCCGACCGGATCGCGGCACTCCGGTCCCGTCCGGCCCTGGCGTCGACGGCATGGCTCGTGGACACCCGGGCAGAGGAGGTCGCGCGCGACCTGTCCCGTGCTCGCGAGCTGCTGGACCGACGACTCGAACGCTCGCACAGCGACGTCGGGCACCTGACCGGACGCCTGCGGGCGCTCTCGCCGCGCGACACCCTGCGCCGCGGGTACGCGATCGTGCAGCGGACGGACGGCGGCGTCGTGCGCGGCACCGAGGACCTCGACGGCGCGACCCCGGTGCACGTCACGCTCGGTGCCGGCACCGCGACGGGCACGCTCGAGCCGGAGGGTCCCGGGCCGGACGGTTCGGGGGCGTAGCCCGTTCTCCACACCCTCGGCCGCGGGTGCGCCACGTCGGAGGGCGCTCGGTAGGATCGGGGTGTGTCATCCCAGCAGGAACCCGTGCCGTCCGACGTGCAGTCGCTGAGCTACGAGGCAGCGCGCGACGAACTCGTGCGCGTCGTCGGTGAGCTGGAGCAGGGGTCCGCGACGCTCGAGCGTTCGCTCGCACTCTGGGAACGTGGCGAAGCCCTCGCGGCCCGCTGCGAGGAGTGGCTCGTCGGTGCACGGGCCCGGCTGGACGCCGCCCGTGCCGCATCGACCGGTGCGGACACCGCCGACCACGACGGGGCAGCACGGTGACCGACCGCGACGGACGTCCCGTCGTCGCCGAGCTCGGCCGCCCGGAGACCCCGGAGGAGACCTGGGCCCGGAAGGACGCCGCGCGCCGCACCCGACGCGAGCACCAGACCGCGTTCAACCTCGTCCTCGCGCTCATCGCCTCGCTCGGCATCGTCCTCTTCCTGGTCGCCGTCGTGGTCCGGCCCGACCAGACCGTCGACCGCTCGGTCGACTACCAGCAGGTCGCCGCCGGCGCGGACGTGCCCGGCGTGACGCTCGCGGCACCGGACCTGCCCGACGGCTTCACCTCGAACCGCGCCGACTTCCAGGACAAGACCTCGGACGGCGTCCGGGTCTGGACCGTCGGACTCGTCACCCCGGACCGCCAGTACATCGGTCTGCAGCAGGGCCTCGACGCGAACGCGTCCTGGGTGGCGAACCAGCTCGACCAGAAGCCGTCCACCGGCGACCGCACCATCGACGGCACGAAGTGGACCGTGTACGACCGCCGCGACGAGGGCAAGGACGCCGGCAACCACGCGTACTCGCTCGTCCACACCTTCGGCGACAGCACGATCGTCCTGTCCGGCACCGCCGACGACTCGTCGTTCACGACCGTCGCGAAGGCCGTGACCGAGCAGTTCGCGAACTGACCCCACCCGACCGAACCCGAAGCACGAGGAAGACCATGCCCGACCGCGCCGCATCCACCCCGTCCGACGCCCTCCGCCTGCTCGTCGAGGGCAACGCCCGCTTCGCCGCCGACAAGCGCCGCACCGGTCGGATCGACCCGGACCGTCGCGGCGAGCTCACCGGCTCGCAGGCCCCGTTCGCGACCGTGCTCGGGTGCTCCGACTCCCGCGTGCCGTTCGAGCACGTGTTCGACGCCGGGATCGGTGACCTGTTCGCGATCCGCAACGCCGGTCAGATCGTCGACGACGTCGTGCTCGGCTCGATCGAGTTCGCGGTCGTCGCCCTCGGCACCCCGCTCGTCGTCGTCCTCCGACACACCGCGTGCGGGGCCGTCGCCGCAGCGCGCTCGGGTGAGCCCGTTCCCGCCCCGCACCTGCAGTCGCTCGTCGACGCGATCGCGCCGAGCGTCGAGCGGGTCCGCGCGACCGATGCCGAGCTCCCGCAGGAGGCCGTCGGTGCCGCGCACCTCGAGGCCACGCTCCGCCAGGTGATCGAGCGCTCCGGCGTCGTCTCCGACGCGATCGCCGAGGGCCGGCTCGCCGTCGTCGGCGCGACCTACGACCTGGGGACCGGCGAGGTCTCCGTCGACACCGTCGTCGGCGAGGCCTGACCGGCACCGACGACGACCGTCCCGACACCGACGGGGCACCACGACCGCACCGACGCGACCGCGCCGGTGCACCACAGGAAGGACCACGACGACGTGACCGACACCACCGCGACCACAGCCACGAACGGCAGCCCCGAGGGCGAGTACCGCATCGAGCGCGACACGATGGGCGAGGTCCGGGTCCCGGCATCGGCCCTGTACCGTGCCCAGACCCAGCGCGCCGTGGAGAACTTCCCGATCTCGGGCAGCGGTCTCGAGCCGGCGCAGATCGTCGCCCTCGCCCGGATCAAGCGAGCCGCGGCGGTCGTCAACGGTTCCCTCGGCATCGTCGACCCGGCCGTCGCCGACGCGATCGCGCAGGCCGCCGACACGATCATCGGCGGCGACCACCACGACCAGTTCCCGGTGGACGTCTACCAGACCGGCAGCGGCACCTCGTCGAACATGAACATGAACGAGGTCCTGGCGACCCTGGCGACCCGCATCGCCGGCACGGACGTCCACCCGAACGACCACGTGAACGCGTCGCAGTCGTCGAACGACGTCTTCCCGACCTCCGTGCACGTCGCCGTGACCGAGGCCCTCATCCGCACGCTCGTCCCCGCGCTCGAGCACCTGGCGGAGTCCCTCGAGGCCAAGGCCACGCTCTGGGCCGACGCGGTGAAGTCCGGGCGCACCCACCTGATGGACGCCACCCCGGTCACCCTCGGCCAGGAGTTCGGCGGCTACGCCCGGCAGGTCCGCCTCGGCATCGAGCGCGTGCAGGCCACGCTCCCCCGCGTCGCCGAGGTCCCGCTCGGCGGCACCGCGGTCGGCACCGGCATCAACACGCCGAAGGGCTTCCCGCAGCAGGTCATCGCCCGGCTGGCCTCGGACACCGGACTGCCGATCACCGAGGCGCTCGACCACTTCGAGGCCCAGGGCGCCCGTGACGCACTGGTCGAGGCGTCGGGTGCCCTCAAGGTCATCGCGGTCAGCCTGACGAAGATCAACAACGACCTGCGCTGGATGGGCTCCGGTCCGAACACGGGTCTCGGCGAACTGCACATCCCCGACCTGCAGCCCGGCTCGTCGATCATGCCCGGCAAGGTCAACCCGGTCATCCCCGAGGCGACCCTGATGGTCGCGGCCCGGGTCATCGGCAACGACGCGACCGTCGCGTGGGCAGGCGCCTCGGGTTCCTTCGAGCTCAACGTCGCGATCCCGGTGATGGGCACGGCGCTGCTCGAGTCGATCCGCCTGCTCGCGAACAGCTCGCGGGTGCTGGCCGACAAGACCGTCGACGGGCTGCAGGCGAACCTCGAGCGTGCGCGCGCCTTCGCCGAGTCGTCGCCGTCGATCGTCACGCCGCTCAACCGCGTCATCGGGTACGAGGCCGCCGCCAAGGTCGCCAAGTACGCCGTCGCCGAGGGCATCACGGTGCGCGAGGCCGTCGTCGCCCTGGGCCACGTCGAACGCGGCGAGGTCACCGAGGAGCAGCTGGACAGCGCGCTCGACGTGCTGTCGATGACGCACCCGAACTGACGGGCGCCACCCGCTGACGGGAGGCGCGGTGCCGGCTGGCACCGCGCCTCCCGTCCGTCGTGCTGGTTGCCCGAGACTCGCGCCCAGCGACACTTCTCGGGCCGCCGAGCGCGAGAAGTGTCGCTCAGAACGAGACTCGGCGCGGCGCCACCTCCGCTACCCGAGGTCGGGCGAGTCGAGCAGCTCGGTCACGAGCGCCGCGATCGCCGACCGCTCCGAGCGGGTCAGCGTCACGTGTGCGAACAGCGGGTGCCCCTTCAGCCGCTCGATCACCGTGGCGACCCCGTCGTGCCGGCCGACCCGCAGGTTGTCCCGCTGTGCGACGTCGTGCGTCAGGACGACCCGCGAGTTCTGCCCGATGCGCGACAGCATCGTGAGCAGGACGTTCCGCTCGAGGGACTGCGCCTCGTCCACGATCACGAACGCGTCGTGCAGGGAGCGTCCGCGGATGTGCGTCAGCGGCAGGACCTCGAGGATCCCGCGCTCGACCACCTCGTCGAGGACGTTGTCGGACACCAGTGCGCCGAGTGTGTCGAAGACCGCCTGCGCCCACGGGTTCATCTTCTCGGAGGCGTCACCGGGCAGGTACCCGAGCTCCTGCCCGCCCACGGCGTAGAGCGGCCGGAACACCATGATCTTCTTGTGCTGCTGCCGTTCGAGCACGGCCTCGAGCCCGGCGCACAGCGCGAGCGCGGACTTGCCCGTGCCGGCGCTGCCGCCCAGGGACACGATGCCGATCTCCGGGTCGAGCAGGGCGTCGATCGCGAGCCGCTGCTCCGCGGAGCGGCCGCGCAGCCCGAACACCTCGCGGTCGCCACGGACGAGCGACACCGCGCCGGCCTCGTGCACGCGTCCGAGGGCCGACCCGCGCTCCGAGTGGATGACGACACCGGTGTTGACGGGCACCCCGTCGAGCGTCGAGGTCCGGATCTCCTCGCGCTCGTACAGGTCGCTCATCTGCTCGCCGGAGACCTGCAGGTCGGTGATGCCCGTGTAGCCGGAGTCGACGGCGAGCTCGGCGCGGTACTCCTCGGCCGCCATGCCGATGGAAGAGGCCTTGACCCGCAGCGGCAGGTCCTTCGACACGACGACGACATCGAGCCCGTCGTTCGCCAGGTTCGACGCGACGGCCAGGATCCGCGAGTCGTTGTCTCCGAGCTGCAGCCCCGACGGCAGCACGGACTGGTTGGAGTGGTTCAGCTCGACGCGGAACGAGCCGCCGCCGTCGAGTGCGACGGGGAAGTCGAGACGCTCGTGCTCGATGCGCAGTTCGTCGAGCAGCCGCAGTGCCTGCCGCGCGAAGTACCCGATCTCCGGGTCGTTGCGCTTGGACTCCAGCTCGCTGACGACGACCACGGGCAGCACCACGGCGTGCTCGGCGAAGCGGAACAGGGCCCGCGGATCACTGAGGAGCACCGAGGTGTCGAGCACGTACGTGCGTTGGGCGACCGGTGTGGACGAGTCCGCGGTGGTCCGCTGGGCGGCTTCGCGAGAGACGTTACGAGAGGTCACGACCACTCCATCCCCGGGCCGCACTCGGCCCGGTCACTGTCCTCGACGCGGCCGGAGAGCGGTCCCGAAGCACCGTTGCCTGGCCGCTTCGACCGGGCACTGTGCCCGGTGGGGCCAAGCTACGACCGGCCCCTGACAGGCGTGCCGCGACACGCGGTTCCGCAGGTTACGGTCGCGTGAACGCGGGCCGCGCACGGCCTCCGACGATGGGTCCGAGTCTCGCGCTCACCGACACTTCTCGGGCCTCCGGCCACGAGATTCGTCGCTCAGCCCGAGTCTCGCCGCGCTGCGCGCAGCGCGCCGCGCGCAGCGCGCTACTGCATCGTGGCGTAGGACAGGCAGGCGTCGCGGAACATGTCGAGCGTCGCGTCCGTGGTGGAGGCGAAGACCGACACCCGTGCGACACCGAGCCGCGTCGTCGCGGTGACCCCGTGGTTGTGCAGCGCGGCGGACAGGGCGGTGAGCCGACCCTGCGGCGGTCGCAGCACGACGATGCCTGCGCGCTCCCGCGGGTCCCGGCTCGACTCGACCGACAGACCGAACTCGTCGGCGATGTCGAGCACCCGCTCCACGCGATCGGCCACACGTTCCTGCACGGCCCCGACCCCGACGGACACGAGCCGCTCGAGCGACACGGCCATCCGTGCCTGGGCGACCGGGTCGACGCGCGTCATCTGGTAGCCCGCGGCACCCGGCTTCACCGACGGCACCTCGGTCGGCCAGCCGGTCGTGCCGTGCGGTCCGGACAGCGCCGGACGCAGGCGGTTCAGGGCCCGGTCGCTGAACGCGACGAAGCCCGTGCCCCACCCGGCGTGCAGCCACTTCTGCCCACCGGCGGCGACGACGTCGGCGACCTCGTACGGGGCGTCGACGACCCCGAAGCCCTGGATGGCGTCGACGATCAGCAGGCGGTCGCCGATGACCTCCCGGATCGCGGCGAGGTCGGCGAGGTACCCGGTCTGCCAGTCGACGAGGGACACGGCGACCGCGGTGACGTCGTCGGTCAGGCGCTCCTGGACGAGCGACGGGGTCATCCAGCCGGCGCCGGACTCGATCACGACGGGCTGCACACGGCCGCCGGTGGCCGAGGCCGCGCTCGCCAGTGCGAGCGGCAGCGACGGGTACTCGTCGGCAGCGACGAGGACCCCGCCGGTCAGGCCGAACGCGGTGTGCAGCAGCCCCGGGGTCGTGGCGGTCTGCGAGACGACCTGGTCCTCGCGGCGACCGACGAGCCGGGCGGCGACGGTGCGCACCCGGGCGTCCTGCTCGTCGAGGGTCTCCATGGCGCCGAAGCGCATGCGCTCCTGGATCGTGCCGAGCACGCGCTGCTCCTCGAGCACGGCGGTCTGCACCGGCCCGAAGGCGGCGTGGTCGAGGTAGCCGGACTCCTCGTCGAAGCCCGCCGCGTACTCGGCGATGTTCACAGGCGCAACCTTCCGTGGGACGAAAACCCTGTGAGCCTACTGGGACCGGCCGGGCCCGAGCGAACCTGGGCCGCGGGACGCACTCGCAGCGGCACCCCGAGTGGCCCGCGATCAGCAGCCGAGGTGACCGTCCGGACGGCGATCAGCCGCCGAAGCGGCGGGAGCGCAACCCGAAGTCGCGGACGGCACGCAGGAAGTCGACCTCGCGCAGGTCCGGGTAGAAGGCCTCGACGAAGTAGAACTCGCTGTGCGCGCTCTGCCACAGCATGAAGTCCGAGAGTCGCTGCTCCCCCGAGGTGCGGATCACCAGGTCCGGGTCCGGCTGGCCCTGCGTGTAGAGGTGGTCGCCGATGAGCTCGGGCGTCAGCACCTCGGCCAGGGTGTCGAGGGTGCCGCCGCCCTCGCCGTGCGCGCGCACGATGCTCCGCATGGCGTCGGCGATCTCCCGTCGGCCGCCGTAGCCCACCGCGAGGTTGACGTGCAGGCCGGAGTGGGCCGCGCTCAGGGCCTCGGCGTCGGCGAGCGCCCCGAGGAGCCCCGCGGGCAGTCCCTCGTCGGAGCCGACGTGCTGCACACGCCAGTCACGGTGCCCGGCGAGCGTCCCGGCGAGGTCGCCGATGATCCCGACGAGCTGCTCGAGCTCCTCGCCGCCGCGTCCGGTCAGGTTGTCGGCGGACAGCAGGTAGAGCGTCACGACCTCGATGCCGAGGTCGTCGCACCAGTCGAGGAACTCGGGGATCTTCGCGGCACCTGCGCGGTGCCCGTGGGCGGCCGACTCGAGGCCGAGCTGCTTCGCCCAGCGACGGTTGCCGTCCACGATCATCGCGACGTGCTTCGGTATCGCCTGGCCGTCGATCTGTCGGCGGATACGGCGCTGGTAGGCACGGTAGAGGACGCCGCGCCCTGCCCATCCCACCCTGCCGGTCACGCCACGACTGTAGTGCACCGCGGCCTCGACCGTGCCGAGGTGTGCACTCCCTGCTGCCGTTCGGCCTGGGGCCCTACTGTCGCCCCATGCAGGACGAGACCGACACGCTCCCCCACGTCCCGTTCACCGAGGAAGCAGCCACCACCGAGGCACCCCGCCCTGCCTGGCGCGGGTGGATCCACCTCGGCACGTTCCCGTTCGCCATCGCGATGGGCATCGTGCTCATCACCCTGGCCGACAGCGGGGCGGCGAAGGCCGGCAGCGCCGTGTTCATGGCGACGTCGCTCCTGATGTTCGGCGTCTCCGCGACCTACCACCGCTTCCCGTGGGGTCCGACGGTGAAGAAGGTCCTCAAGCGGATCGACCACACGAACATCCTGCTGCTGATCGCCGGTACCTACACGCCCATCGCGATCTGCGCGTTGCCGCACACGCTCATGGTCGTCGTGCTCTGGGTGATGTGGACCGGCGCCGCGCTCGGCATCGCCTTCCGCGTGCTGTGGATCGGCGCACCGCGCTGGCTGTACGTGCCGATCTACCTGGTGCTCGGGTGCGCCGCGCTCGGCCTGCTCCCGCAGTTCTTCGCCGCGAGCGTCCCGATGACGATCCTCGTGCTCTCCGGTGGCCTGGCGTACATCCTCGGCGCCTTGGTGTACGGCTTCAAGCGGCCCGACCCCGCCCCGACCGTGTTCGGCTTCCACGAGGTCTTCCACGCCCTGACCGTCGTCGCCTTCGCTGCGCAGTGGGTCGGCGTGCTCATCGTGGCCCTCGACCCGGTGCGCTGACCGCGACCGCCGCCGGCGGCGGTCGGTGAGGGTGACCGCAGACGGACGGGAGGCCCGTGGCACGCTCGCCACGGGCCTCCCGTCCGTCTGCTGGTCGCGTCACGACCGGTGATGACGCTGCTGCCGACGTCGCTGCTGCTGACGTCGCCGCGGCAAGCCGCGGTCAGCCGCGTTCGGTGTCGTCGCCCACGTCCGTCCGGCCGTCCTCGCCGATGCGGCGCGACGGCTCGTCCGTCGTGACGCCCTCGCCGGCGTCGGACTCGAGCCGCTGCCGGATCTCCGCGCGGTACCGGGTCCGGCGGATGCGTCGGGTCATGTCGACCACGAGCAGGATCGTCACGACCGCGACGACCGCGATCGCGATGAAGCCGGCGACCCCGGGGGTGACGTCGACGTCGGGCACGACCGACGGGCTCGGGCTGGGGGCGGCGGCGATGGCCGTCAGGGTGGTGCTCACGCGGTGGTGTCCTCGTCGTCAGGGAGCCCCGCGAACAGGTCGGACTCCGGTAGGTCGGTGGGCACGCGTGCCTCGACCAGCTGGTAGTCCTCGGTGGGCCACACCGTCGCGAGGAGGTCGTTCGGCCAGGAGAAGAAGAAGCTGTCCGGCGGCACCTGGCTCGCGTGCGCGTGCAGCGCTGCGTCGCGGGCGTCGAAGTACGCGCTGACGTCGACGTGCGTCGTCGCGAGGTCGGGCCGGTCGGCGAACCGCTCGACCCACTCGCGGAGCTGCTCGACCGCCGGGTTGTCCGGGTCGCGCTCGCGCAGTGCCTCGTGGATCGTGCGGAAGCGGCGGGGGTTCATGGTGCGCTCGTAGTAGAGCTTGCTGACCGCCCACGGCTCCCCCGCTGCCGGGTACTTCGTCGGGTCGGCGGCGTCGCGCCACGCGGCCACCGAGACCTCGTGCGTGCGGATGTGGTCGGGGTGCGGGTACCCGCCGTTCTCGTCGTAGGTCACGAGCACGTGCGGGCGGAAGCGGCGGACCACGCGGACGAGCGCCTCGGTCGAGTACTCGAGCGGCACCGTCGAGAACGTGCCCGGACGGACCGTCTCGCCCTTCTCGGCGTCCGGCAGTCCGGAGTCGTGGTAGCCGAGCCACACGTGGTCGATCCCGAGCGCTGCCTGCGCCGCGGCCATCTCCGACCGGCGGTAGCCCGCCATGTCACGGTGCGCACGGCTCGTCGCGGGTTCGCCGAGCTGGTCGTTGAGGATGTCCCCGGCCTCGCCACCCGTGCACGAGACGACCATCACCTGGTGTCCCTCGGCGACGTACCGGGCGGAGGTCCCGGCGCCCTTGCTCGACTCGTCGTCGGGGTGGGCGTGGACGGCCAGCAGGCGGAACGGCACGAGGATCCTCACGGGTGCGGGTCGAGCGGGGCGCGCACGCGTCGACCGCGGGCGTGGGGGCAGCGCACAGCGGGGCGTGAACTACCCTGGGACCAGGATAATCACCCCAGGAGCCCCGAACTGTCCGAACCGCTGCACCCCACCGCCACCGCTGCGACCGCCGCGCCCGGCACGGCCGCGTCGCTGGACGATCGGTACGGGCGCACGCCGGAGCGTCGGCGCCGCGGCAGGCTGTTCGGGATCGTCGCAGCGATCGCCGTCGTGCTCGTGTTCGTCGCGTGGGTCGTCTGGGCCGGGCTCGACCAGGAGTCGCACGGGCTCGACAACACCGAGCTCGGCTACACCGTCGTCTCCGACCACAGCACGGTCGTGCACTCGCAGGTGTCGGCCGACCCGGGCACCGAGGTCCGCTGCGCCGTGCAGGTGCTCGACAAGTCGTACTTGATCGTCGGGTGGAAGGAGGTGTCGCTGCCGGCCTCCGAGCAGCGCACCCGCTCGATCTCGACCGAGGTGAACACCACGACCCGCGGCGTGACCGGCTTGATCCACGACTGCTGGGTTCCCTAGACTCGACTGATTCGCGGACGAGACCGGCCACACCGGCCGGTCTCGTCCTTTGTCGAAAGGGAGACCGATGAGCAACGACACGCAGACCACCTGGCTGACCCAGGAGGCGCACGACCGTCTCACGGCCGAGCTCGCGCAGCTGTCGGGCCCGGCCCGCAAGGAGATCGCGGACCGCATCGAGGCGGCGCGTGAAGAGGGCGACCTCAAGGAGAACGGCGGCTACCACGCCGCGAAGGACGAGCAGGGCAAGATCGAAGCCCGCATCCGCCAACTCACCGAGCTGCTCAAGCACGCCACTGTGGGCGAGGCGGACTTCGACGGCACCGTCGAGCCGGGTACCGTCGTGACCGCGGTCATCGCCGGTGACGAGTCGACGTTCCTCGTGGGCAACCGCGAGATCGTGGCCGAGGGCTCCGACCTGACCGTGTACAGCCCGGTCAGCCCGGTCGGTGCCGCGATCCTCGGGCTGCGCGCGGGCGACGAGACGACCTACACCGCGCCGAACGGCAAGGAGATCAGCGCCAAGGTGACGAAGATCGAGCGCTACCAGCCGTAGGCGGCCGGCGGCGGCGCCACGGCCCGCGGCCGGCGGCTGGCGGCCGGCGGCGCGACGTGCCCGTGCACGACCAGGAGCAGCTCGCACCACGGAACCACGTGGCGCGAGCTGCTCCTCGTTGTGCGACGGCCGGGCCGCGCGCACGGTGCCGGGTGCGCGTCGCCCGGCACGGCGACGCACGCACGCCGCCGGGCCGGGCGCTCGGCGCCGGTCAGTGCGCCACGACGTCGCGGTGCGCGAGCGACCGGACGCACGGGAAGCACACGAGGTCCCCGACGGCGACGTCACCCGGCAGCAGCACCTCGTGCCCGGCCGTCCCGGTCGTGTTCGTCGTGAGCGTCACCTCGGCCGCGGGAGCGACGCTGCGTCGGCCGATCAGCCGCGCCGCGGTCAGCACGGCGCAGTCGGGAACGACCGCGTCGAGCTCGACGAACGCCACGCCCCACGGTCGCCGGACCCGCGTGACGGTCGCGACGGTCACGCAGACGTCGGCGGGGTGCCAGTCGCGTGGGCGGTACCGCGGCGGTGCCTGCTCCGCGGTGTGCACGCAGGGCGTCCCGGCCACCGCGGCCAGGCGCTGCATCGACACCGCGCGGACCCGGACGTCGTCGAGCGTGGCCTCGGTGCCGGCTGGCCAGACCGTCGGGTCGAGCGGATCGGGCAGCGAGGCGCGGAGCGAGGGCAGGATCGACGTGAGGGTCATGACGGGAGCATCACGCGCCTCCCGGCCGTCCGCGGCGTCGCTCACGCGCCCCTGACGCCGGGACGGCCGTCCCGTGCGCAGCGCTGACACCGACGTGTGCAGCGCGGCTAGTCAGTGCTCGAGCAGCTCCGGACGGAAGCCGACCTCGTGGAGGCGCTTCATGACCTCCTGCGCGTGTTCCGGGCCGCGTGCCTCGATCGACAGGTCCAGGGCGACCTCGTTGATCACCAGGCCCTGCCCGTGCCGGGTGTGCAGCACCTCGACGACGTTGGCGCCGGCGTCCGAGATGACCTGTGCGACGCGGGCGAGCTGGCCGGGGCGGTCCGGCAGCATGATGCGGATGCCGATGTAACGCGACGCGGCGACGAGCCCGCGGGTGATGATGCGCTCCATCATGAGCGGGTCGATGTTGCCGCCGCTCAGCAGCACGACCGTCCGGCCGGTGTCGCGGACGGCGCCGGACATGATCGCTGCGACACCGACGGCGCCGGCTGCCTCGACCACGAGCTTCGCGCGCTCGAGCAGCACGAGCAGGGCGCGGGCGGTGTCGTCGTCCGACACGGTGACGATGTCGTCGACCAGGTCGCGGATGATCGGGAAGTTCAGGTCGCCGGGTCGGGCGACGGCGATGCCGTCCGAGATCGTCGGCTTCGTCGTGATCGTCACCGGCTGGCCGGCGGTGATCGAGGACGGGTAGGCGGCGGCGTTCTCCGCCTGCACGCCGATCACCCGGATCGGACGGCCCAGGCGCTCGGACATCCCCTTCACCGCGAGGGCGATGCCGGAGATGACCCCGCCTCCGCCGATCGGCACGACCACCGTGTCGACGTCGGGCACCTGGTCGATGATCTCGAGACCGAGCGTGCCCTGGCCGGCGATGACGTCCGGGTGGTCGAAGGGCGGGATGAACACCGCGCCGGTGTGGGCGGCGAAGTCCTTGGCGGCGCTCAGTGCTTCCTCCACGGAGTGGCCGCGCAGCACCACGTCGGCGCCGTAGTGCCGTGTCGCCTGGAGCTTCGGCAGCGCGACTCCGACCGGCGTGAAGATCGTGGCCGGGATGCCGAGCTCGCGGGCGGCCAAGGCCACGCCCTGCGCGTGGTTGCCGGCGCTCGCGGCGACGACACCGGCCGCACGCTGCTCGGGGCTGAGCGCGGCGAGCCGGTTGTAGGCGCCCCGCACCTTGTAGGCGCCGGTGCGCTGCAGGTTCTCACACTTCAGGTGCACCGGTGAGCCGAGCAGCTCCGCGAGGAACTGCGACGTCTCCATCGGCGTGACGCGCGCGACGCCCGCGATCGTCCGCTGCGCGGCCTCGATGTCCGCCAGCGAGGGGAACGCCGCGGTCTGCTGCTGGGGCACGGAGGTGTCGGTCACGGTCCCATCATCGTCCGTCAGGGCGTCCACGGCGAACTCGTGACGGTCCTTCGGTGAGCGCCCGCTCAGCCCGCGGTCCCCTTCGCGGCGGTGGGCTGCTCGTCGCTGCCCGGCGCGGGGACGCCATCGGGGTGGCGCTTCCGCCAGCGGCGGCGCTTCTTGGCCTCGACGGTCGCGTGGTGGTCGCGCTGCTTCGCCTCGAGCACGTGGTCGGAGTCGAGCCCCTTCCACCGGCCGCTGGCGATCGTCGTGACCATCGAGTTCACGGTCGCGATCAGCGGCACGGCGAAGAACGCGCCGGCGATGCCCGCGAGCCCGGACGCCGCCGTCACGCCGAGCACGACGGCGAGCGGGTGCACCTTGACGGCACTGCCCATGACGAGGGGCTGCAGGATGTGCCCCTCGACCTGCTGCACGACGAGGATCACGCCGAGCATGACGAGGGCCGCGACCCAGCCGTTGAAGATGAGCGCGATGAACACGGCGAGGAAGCCCGTCACGATGGCACCGACGACCGGGATGAACGCGCCGAGGAAGACGAACACGGCGATCGGGATGACGAGCGGGAGCTGCAGTGCGGCGGCGCCGATGCCGATGCCGACCGCGTCGACGAAGGCGACGAAGATCTGCACGCGGATGAAGCTCGTCAGCGTCGTCCACCCGGCGACACCCGCGCCGTCGATGGCCGAGCGGGCGTTCTTCGGGAACAGCCGGACGGTCCAGCGCCAGACGTTCTTGCCGTCGATGAGCAGGAAGATCACCGTGAAGATGACGACGAAGAGCCCGGTGAGCAGGTGCGTCAGCGACGAACCAGCGCTCGCCACCCCCGACAGGATCGAGCCGGAGTTGCTCGACAACCAGTCGGTCGCCTGGTTCAGGTAGTTGTTGAGGTCGGACTGGCTGATGCCGAGCCCGGAGTTCAGCACGAACTCGCGGATGGTGTCGTACTGCGAGAGCGTCCGGTCGCGGAGCGAGGGGTACGACGCCGCGATCTGGTCGACGACGAGCCAGATGAGCCCGCCGACGGCCGCGAGACCCCCGACCAGGCTGACCACGACGGCGATCCACTTCGGCACGTGGTGCCGCTGCATCCAGTTCGACAGCGGCACGAGCAGGGCGGCGACGACGATCCCGATGAGGAACGGGATGAGGACCTCGCTGAAGAGCGTGACGAGGTAGATGAACACCGCGACGACACCGATGACCACCAGCACTCGCCACGACCACGCGCCCGCGATCCGCATGCCCGTCGGCACGACCTGCTCGACGACGGGATCCGGATGCGTCTTCTTTCCCCAGGCCATGCGGCGAGTGTACCGACGGGCGCCGGAGCGTGTTCCAGATGCGGCATACGTCCGTCCGACGTCGGTGTCGGCGCTGATCGGTAGCGTCGTGCCATGGTCAGGTCCACGCTCTCCGCCGCCGAGGCCCGCCGTGTCACCCTCGCGGCCCAGGGCTTCGGCGCACCCGCTCGCGACGCCGTGGGCACCCGCACGCTGACGACGACGATCGGCCGACTCGGGCTGCTGCAGATCGACTCGGTCAACGTCTTCGAGCGCAGCCACTACCTGCCCCTCTTCGCCCGCCTCGGCGCCTACGACAAGTCCACGCTGGACCGCTTGACCATGCGCCGCTCCGGCCCGTACGCCGAGTACTGGGCGCACGAGGCCGCGTTCCTGCCGCGGGCCGACCTCCCGCTCTTCCGCTGGCGGATGGACGCGTACCGCGAACGCGACGCCCGGCCGAACCGGATCGCCGGCGTCGAACGCACCGCGAGCGTCCGCCGCGAGCTCCGCGCCCTGCTCGCCACCGAGGGTCCCCTGCCCGCGAGCGCGGTCGAGCACGAGGCGAACGTCCGCCGCGGGCCGTGGTGGGGGTGGAGTGACGTGAAGGCGGGCCTCGAGCAGATGTTCCGCTGGGGCGAGGTCGTCAGCGCCGGACGCGCCGGGTTCGAGCGCGTGTACGCCCTGCCCGACCAGGTGTTGCCGGCGGGCACGCTCGAGGGTGCTCCCGACCGGCACACCGCCGTCACCGAGTTGGTCGGGCGCGCCGCGCGCGCGTTCGGCGTCGGGACCCGCGCGGACCTCGCCGACTACTTCCGCCTGCGCGCGGACGACACCACCGCCGCGATCACGGAGCTCGAGGAACGCGGCGAGCTCGTGCCGGTCCGGGTGGAGGGCTGGCGGGACCCCGCTTGGCTGCACGCCGATGCCCGGGTCCCGAGGCACGTCGCCGCCGACGCGGTGCTCAGCCCGTTCGACCCGGTCGTCTGGTTCCGGCGCCGAGCGGAGCGCATGTACGACTTCCACTACCGGATCGAGATCTACACACCGGCGCCGAAGCGCGTGTTCGGCTACTACGTGCTGCCCGTCCTGCAGGACGACCGCCTGACCGGTCGCGTCGACCTGAAGAGCGACCGGCAGCGCGGGGTCCTCCGGGTCCGGACCGCCTGGCAGGAGCCGGGTGAGCAGCTGGACGCGGAGCGCCTCGCCGCGACGCTGCGGCGGGCGGCCGCGTGGCAGGGCCTCGACGGCGTCGAGGTCACCGACCGGGGTACGGCCGCCGGCGCGGTCGCCGCAGCGCTCGGGGTCGCGCTCGTCCCGCACGAGGCCGCGGACGACGCCGACGCTGCCGAGGCGGCTCCCGGGGACGACGCGGTCGCCTGACCGCCGGCCGGGAGGCACGGCGTGGGTCCGCCTCGCCCGTCCGGCCCCGGTGCGGCACGACCCGGCTCAGCTCGGCTCAGCTCGGCTCAGCTCGGCTCAGCTCAGCTCGGCTCGGCCCACGCGAGACGCCGCGAGTTCCGCGAGGCGCCGCGGCTTCGTCGAGACGCCGCGACTTCCGACCGCGTCTCGACGGTGCGAGGCCGTCTCGCGCACACGCCCGCGTATCGACGACCGCGGTGCGAGGCCGCCTCGCGCAGACGCCGGCGTCTCGACGACCGCTGTGTCAGAACCGGTCGAGGCTCCCCCGGAGTCGAGCGACCCGGTCGGGCAGCGGCGGGTGTGTCGAGAACAGCCGGTCCATCACACCCGGGCGCATCGGGTCGGCGATCCACAGGTGCGCCATCGACGAGTTCTGCGTGCGTGTCGGTCGGCCGTACGCCTCGAGCTTCTCGAGCGCGCGGGCGAGCCCCTCGGGGTACCGCGTCGTCAGCGCGCCCGTGGCGTCGGCGAGGTACTCGCGCTGCCGGGAGACGGCGGCCTGCACCGCGGCGGCCGCGATCGGGGCGACGAGCACCGCGACGAGCCCCGCGATGATCAGGATCGGGTTGCCGCCACCGCCGCCGTTGTCGTTGTTCCGCCCGCGACCACTCAACCCGCTGAAGATCGAGATGCGCAGGAGCACGTCCGCCAGGAACCCGACCGCGACGACCAGGCCGAAGACGATCGTCGAGACGCGGATGTCGTAGTTCTTGACGTGCCCGAGCTCGTGGGCCATGACGCCCTGCAGTTCGCTGTCGTCCATGATCGCCAGCAGCCCGGTCGTCGCCGCGACGGTGGCGTGCTCCGGGTCACGACCGGTGGCGAAGGCGTTGGGCGCCGGGTCCTCGATGACGAACACCCGTGGCATCGGCATGCCGTTGGTGATCGCCAGGTTCTCGACCGTCCGCCAGAGCCGCGGTTCCGTGTTCCGGTCGATCTCGATGCCGCCCGCGATGGCCGTGGCCTGTCGTCCGGCCAGGAAGTACTGGAGCAGCGCGTACCCGAGTGCGACCAGGAGGACGATGACGCCGACCGAGACGTTGCCCGCGAGGTAGCCGCCCAGGAACCCGAGTGCCCCGACGATGATCAGGAAGACCAGGATGATGACGACGGTGTTGCGCTTGTTCCGCGCGATGGCGCTGTACACGGGTCAGGCCGCCCTCGTCGAGGTCAGAACTGGACGCGCGGCGGTTCGGCGATCGCCGCGGGCTCGGCCGTCTCGAAGAACGTCGCCTCGGTGAAGCCCTTGCTCTTCGCGAACGTCGAGTTCGGGAAGACCCGGATCTTCGTGTTCAGCTCACGCACGCCACCGTTGTAGAAGCGTCGTGCGGCCTGGATCTTGTCCTCGGTGTCGACGAGCTCCGACTGCAGCTGCAGGAAGTTCTGGCTCGACTGCAGCTGCGGGTAGCCCTCGGCGACGGCGAACACGCTCTTCAGGGCCTTCTGCATGTGTCCCTCTGCCACGGAGGCGCTCGAGGCGTCACCGGCGCCGAGGGTCTCGGCCCGGGCACGCGTCACCGACTCGAAGACGGACTTCTCGTGCGCGGCGTACCCCTTCACCGTGTCGACGATCGTGGGGATGAGGTCCGCGCGGCGCTTCAACTGCACCGTGATGTCGCTCCACGCCTCGTCCACGCGCAGCTTCAGCGTGACGAGCGAGTTGTAGGTCACCCAGAGGTAGATCCCGATCACGACGAGCAGGACCACCACCACTCCGACGACGATCAGCGTCGTGACGAGTCCGGTGTCCATCTGGGCGTACTCCTTTGCGCGTCGGGTCCGGCGCGGTGGGACAGCGACCGGTGCGTGGCCGTGGAACGACCGTCCACGAGTGTACCGAGGCGCACCGGACCGACCCGTTCCCGCAGGATGGTTCACGGGTGATTCCCGAGTGGCGTACACCAGCCGTGCGGCGACCTCCACCCGAGCGTGGGTACGAGCACACGTCGCGGGACACATCATCCGGGTGGTGGATTGACCCGAGCCCGATCATCACGTGTGATGGAGGTGGTGGACACGCTCGGGGACAACGTGCAGACGAGGACGGTCGGAGGCGGCGGTCCCGTCGGTCGACCCCGATCGCGGACCGGACTGCTGACCGCGGCGCTGGCGATCGTGATGACGGCCGGAGCGGTCCTGCTCGCCGCACCACCCGCCTCCGCGGCGACCGTCGCGCCGCCCGCCCCCACGGCGACCACCGCGCCGCAGCAGGACGTCCGAGCCCGGACGGCGTCCCCGACGCCCTTCCCCCAGTTCGGCACGCTGCCGCCGGACACCGACTCCCCCTCGCCGTCCCCGACGGACCGTCCCGCCGTCCGCCCGACCATCGCCGATCCCGGTGACGTCACGACCGCCACCGTCCGGTTCCACGGCAGCGGTACCCCCGGGCACCAGGTGCGCGTCTCCGGTCCGGCGACCACCGGCTCGACCGGATGCGCGGCAGCGGTCGCGTCGGACGGCTCGTGGGCGTGCATCGCCACCGTGCGCTCGGGTCCGCAGCAGGTCTTCACGGTGACCGACGAGACGGACACCACGCTCGGGTCCTCGCGCGCGCCGGCGTCCGACGTCGTGGTCCCGCCGGCCGTCACGACGGACCGACCGACGTCCGGTCCCCTGTCCGGCACCGGTCTCCCGGGAGCCACCGTGGCCGTGTCGGTCGCCGGCTCCCCGGCGGACCGCACCGCGCGCGTGGACGCCAGCGGCCACTGGACGGTCACGCTGCCCGGCGACACCCGGGACGGCCGCGTGACGGTCTCCGCAGCCCAGACCGCGAGCACCGCGAGCGGCTTCCGCTCGGACCTGCGGAGCGCCCCGTCCGACCCGCGGACGATCGTGGTCGACCGGACCGCCCCGGCAGCGCCGGTCGTCACGGCGCCGGGGTCCGACGAGCGCGTGCGCTCGCAGCCCTTCACCGTGCGCGGGACCGGTGAGCCCGGCGCGGTCCTCACGGTCTACCTCGACCGCTCACCGGTGTGCCGTGCCGAGGTCGGGGCGGACGGCCGGTGGGCGTGCACGACGACGGGCGCCGCCGCCCGTGCCGGTACCCGGAGCGTGAGCGCCATGCAGCAGGACGCTGCCGGCAACTCCTCGCCGTCCTCGACGGCGGTCCGCATCGTCCTGTCCGGCCCGACCGCCGCGCCGACCGACGGACCGAGCGCGAACGCCTCCGGCGCCCCCGACGGAGCGACCACGGCGTCCGGCGCGCCGGGCGCGACGCCGGATGCGAGCGGTGCCGCCGGTGGCGGTCCGACCGACGGTCACACGGGCGGCGGGACGACCGGCTCGACGGGGAGCACCGGCACCGGCACCGGAGGCGGAGCCTCCGGGCGGCCCGACTGGTCCGGCCCTGCCGGCGACTGGTCCGCCAGCACCGCGTACGACCGCGGAGTCCGCACCGTCCAGGCGTCGTTCTCCTGGGGCACGGTGCTGCTCGCCACCGGGATCGCGGCAGGGTTCCTCCTGCTCGTCGCCGTCCCGCTCGCCCTGGTCGGGGCCGCCGCTCGCGGCCGCCTCCGCAACCCGTTCGCCGCCCTGCTCGGCCGCAACCGCTCCCGGACGGACCGACGGCTCGGCGACGAGGTCATGCCGACCTGGGCCGCGGCGGCCGTGGGCGTCGGGATCGTCGTCGTGACGACGCTGCTCGGCGTCGGTGTCTCGCTCGAGGCCCGCTACGTCCGCCTGGCGCTCGGAGTGCTGCTCGGGTCGGCCGTCACCACGGGCGTCGTCGTCCTGGCCTCCCGCTGGGCTGCCGACCGGGACCGCGCCGCCGTCGGCTTCCGGGTCTCGCCGTGGCTCGTGCTCGCCGCCGTCGTGGGGTGCACCCTGACCCGGGTCGCCGACCTCTCCCCCGCACTGGTCGTGGGAGCGGTGCTCGTCCCCGTCGGACGTCCCGGCGCCGACACCGCCGCCCTGCGTCTGGGGACGAGCGCTGCCCGCGGTGTCCGGAGCGCCACGGCACGCTCGATCGCGCTGCTCTGCGTCGCCGCGGCCGGTTGGGTCCTGCACTCGCTCGTGGACGCTTCCGGGTTCTGGACGACGCTGACGGCCGAGTTCGCGACCACGCTGTGCGTCGGGGCCGTCGGCGCGCTCGTCGTGACGCTCCTGCCGTTCCGCGGCTCGGCGGGTGCGGCGCTCGTCACCGAGGCGCGTGCGCGCTGGGTCGCGCTCACGGCCGGCGCGGTGGTGCTGGCGGCGCTCGCCACGGGCGGGGCGGCGCCCGCCGTTCCCTCCCCGACGGAGACCGCAGTCGCCGCCGGCGTGAGCGCCCTCGCGGTCGCCTGCTGCTGGGTCTGGGTGCGCGGCTCGAGCACGCGCACACCCGCGTCGCGCAGCTGACCGGCCACGGCCGCACGGTCGCCAGTCGCCCGTCGGACAGGAGGCGCCGGGTCCGACCGCCACGTCGCGCCGGCTCGCACGCACCGGACAGGGGACCTGCGGCACGGCCGCCACGCACCTCCCAGCCCGCATCGACCGGACGGGAGGCATGCCGCACGGCCGCCACGCGCCTCCCGGCCCACGCACCGGACGGGAGGCGCGAGCGCGGACCGCCACGAGCCTCCCGTCCGTCGGGTACCCACCCGCGTCAGGTGGTGCGGTGCGGAGCGTTCCGGCGGAACAGGCCGGGCAGCAGGCCGCCGATCTTCGTCCCGATGCACAGGCTCACGAACGTCGCGAGTGGGACGCCGAGTGCGACCGGGTCGAAGGTGGTGACCGCGACGAGCCCCACGGTGCCGGGCACGAGGAGCAGGAACGCGGGGAAGAACGACACCGTCGCCGGGATCACCGGCACGAGCCGCTCGAGCAGGCGGGTCGCGACGAAGAGCAGCGCGGCCGCGGCGCCGGTCGCGACGACACTGCCCCAGACGGGCGTCGTGCCGCTCACGACCGCGTAGGCGCTCATCATGACGGCGACGGACACGACGGTCAGCCGCCACCCGGAGCGGAACACCAGCCCGAGACCGACGGCCAGGCCGGCCACCGCGACCCAGGACACCCAGTAGGACGGGACGGCCTCCCAACCACCCCGGAGGGTCCCGACGCCGGCGACCTCGCCGACGAGCGCCGCCGACGACGGGTCCACCCGCAGCCCGGTCAGCGCGCTGCCGGCGGCGATGCCCGCGGCCATGAAGCCGAGCGTGATGAGCCCCTGGACGAGCCGCGAGGCGCCGGTCACGATGTCGGCGGCGGTGAGCTCGAGCAGCGCGTTCGTGATGAGCGCACCGGGCACGAACACCGCCACGGGTGCGCAGACGGCGAACAGGGGCACGTGGTCGAAGCCGGTGCCGGCGGCGACGAGGCCGACGACGCTCGTCGACATGAAGGCGGCGAGGAACGGGATGATCGCGACGGCCTCGCGGAACCGCCGGAGCACCAGGCTGAGCACGCCGACGAGCGCACCGACGACGAGCGCGAGCACGATCGCCCACCAGGGGCAGCGGAACACGACGGCCAGGCCGACCGAGGTCAGCGCGTTGCCGGTGATCCAGGGCAGCGCCGGCGGTGGGACGGTGCCCGCACGGATGGCGCGCACGCGGGCGGGGATCTCGGCGAGGGCGATCGACCCGCGCTCGAGACCGAGCACCAGTCGGTTCGCGCGCGCTGCCTGGCGGGAGGAGAGCTCCACGCCCTCGGCGTTCACGATCGTGGCGGCGCCGGTGGCGACCTCGCTGACCATGACGAGCGCGGGCAGGACCCCCACGGCGAGCGTCGGTCCGACCCCCGCGGCGTCCCGGGCCTTCTCGAGCGCGGAGCGGACGTCGGTCACGGAGCTGCCTGCGTCGAGCAGCAGGGCCCCGAGGGTGCCGAGCAGCATGCCGGTGGGGACCGTCTCACCGTCGACGACCTCGACGTGTGCCTCGGGTCGGTTGAGTGCGTTGCGCAGGTTCGCGAGGGCGCTTCCGAGTCCGACCACGGGACTCGATGGTACGCGGCCGTGGCGGTGCTCCCGGCCGCGGCGCTGGTCCCGAGTCTCGGGCCGAGCGACAGGACTCGCGGGTCGCGGCCCGAGGATCGTCGCTCAGGCCGAGTCTCGCGGCGGCGGACCCGGGTCTCGTGGTACCCCCGGTGGGACTCGAACCCACAACTCGGCGATTTTAAGTCGCATGCCTCTACCGATTGGGCCACGGGGGCGGCCCGGAACAGCCTACCGATGCGACGACGGCCGCCGCCCCACGCGGGGGCGACGGCCGTCGGTCGTCTGGCGCCTGGTGCTACTTGGCGTCCGCCGGAGCCGCGACGGGCTCGGCGTCCTTCGAGACGTCCTCGGCCGGGGTGGCGTACGCGGGGCCGGCGGCGTCGGCCGGCTGGCCCTCTGCCGGAGCCGGGGCAGCGACGGCCGCGGGCTCCTCGGCGGCAGCGGGCTTCGGACGCGACGCGAAGGCCTCGAACGCGGCGCGCGGCGTCTCGCGGTCGTCGAGCGACGCGATGTCACGGCCCAGGAAGAAGCCGCCGACCCAGTCGCCGATGACGCGCCACTTGCGCTCCCACGACGGCATCGCCAGACCGTGGTACCCGCGGTGCGCACCCCAGGCCAGGAAGCCCTTCATGGCGAACTTGCCGGACTGGAACACACCGGTGCCGAGACCGAGGCCCGCGACGGCACCGAGGTTCTCGTGCTTGTAGTCGTTCGTCGCCTCGCCGCGGATGACCGCGACCAGGTTCTTCGCGAGCTGCTTCGCCTGACGCACGGCGTGCTGGGCGTTCGGCACGCAGAAGCCGCCGACACCGCCGCCGGTCAGGTCCGGCACGGCCGCGACGTCGCCGCAGGCCCACGCGTCGGCGATCACGCCGTTGTCATCGACCACGCGGAGGTCGGGCTGCACGCGGATGCGACCGCGCTGCTCGAGCGGGAAGTCGGTGCCCTTGACCATCGGGTTCGCCATGACGCCGGCGGTCCAGATGATCAGGTCGGACTCGATCGTCTCGATCGACTCGTCCTTGGCCTTGAGCTGGCAGACGCCGCCCTCGGCCGAGGCCAGCTGGGTCTCGAGGTGCACCGTGGCCCCGCGCGACGCGAGGTTCTCGAGCACCCAGTGCGAGGTCTCGAGCGACACCTCGGGCATGATGCGCCCCATCGCCTCGACCAGGTGGAAGTGCGTGTCGTCGAAGGACAGCTGCGGGAAGCTCTTCAGCAGGTCCGATGCGAAGGAGCGGAGCTCGGCGAACACCTCGATGCCCGCGAAGCCACCGCCGACCACGACGACGGTGAGCAGGCGGTCACGCTCGGGACCGGCCGGCAGGTTCGCCGCCTTGTGGAAGTTCGTGAGGATCTTGTCGCGGATCGCCGCGGCCTCCTCGATGGTCTTCAGGCCGATGGCCTCGTCCGCGACGCCGGGGATCGGGAAGGTGCGCGAGACGGCGCCGGCGGTCATGACGATCTGGTCGTAGGACTCCTCCCACGCCTCGCCCTCGGCCGGGGTGATCGTCGCGGTCTTCGTGGCGTGGTCGACCTTGGTGACCTTGGCCGTGACGACGCGCGTCTTCTTCAGGTGACGACGGTGCGAGACGATCGCGTGGCGCGGCTCGATCGAACCGGCGGCGACCTCGGGCAGGAACGGCTGGTACGTCATGTACGGGAGCGGGTCCACCATGGTGACCTCGGCTTCACCCTGACGCAGGTGCTTCTCGAGCTTCCAGGCGGTGTAGAAACCGGCGTAGCCGCCGCCGACGACGAGGATCTTGGGCACGGGGGATGATCTCCTTGGAGTGGGGTGGTTGCTTGCCGGGAGGCTGGTCAGACTTCGCCGCCACCCGCCCCGACTCCAGCGTCTGCGATGCCATCATACGCCCGGCACTCACACCGGGAGGGCGACCAGTCCACGCGCTCGAGCGCGAGGTCGCCGATGGGGTTGACGCCGGGTCCGGCAGCGAGGGCGTGGCCGACGAGGGCGTGCAGGCACTTCACACGGGTGGGCATGCCACCGGCGCTGATGCCGTCGATCTCGTCGACGTGCTCGATCGACTCGCGGTCCGCCAGGTAGGACTCGTGGGCCGCGCGGTACTGCGCCGCGACGGTCTCGTCCTCGAGCAGCGCGGCGAGTTCGGGCATGACGTGGTTCGCCTCGAGCGTGCTCACGGCCGCGGTGGCGGCAGGGTGGCACAGGTAGTAGAACGTCGGGAACGGGGTGCCGTTCGCGAGTCGGGGCTTCGTCGACACGACGGTGGGGTTGCCGCACACGCACCGTGCCGCGATCCCGACGACGTCGCGGGCCGGTCGCCCGAGCTGCGCCGAGACGACCTGGATGTCGCGGTCGGACGGCGGGTCGAAGGGAGGGGTCGTCACGGGCACGTGAGCCTACCCGAGTCCCGCTCGCCGTCCTACTCCGTGACGACGCTGCGGTCCAGGGGCCTACTTGCCGTCGCTGGTGGCGGCGCCGGTCGGGTCCCCGGTGCCGGAGACGTCGGGGGCCACGAGCTGCTCGGTGGTCTTCTCGGTCAGGCCGGACTGCAGCACGCTGGAGAGCATCGCCTGCACCCAGTCGACCTTGGGTGTCTGCACCGTCGAGCTGACCGGGCTGCCCGAGTCGGTCTCGGTCCGGTCGGACCCCTTCGCCTGCTCCGCGCCCATCACGAGGTAGCTCTCCTCGCCCGGGTACACGTAGAGCAGCCGGTCGCGGGCCTGCGCCTCGATGTAGGCCGGGTCGTCCCACCGCGCGACGTCCTGCTTCTTCTGGCTGACGTCCGCCTTCTGCGCCGCCACCTCGCGCTGCTGCTGCGCGATCTGCTCCTGCTGCTGGATCAGGGTGCGCAGCGAGGGTGCGAGCACGACGACGAACAGCACGATGATCGCCAGCATGAGCAGGCTGAAGCCCGAGAACCGGATGGACCGGTACCAGGGCTGCTCGTGCGCGCCGGACTCCGGCACGGCCACGGGGATGCGGCGGACGCGGGGCTTCTGGCTGGGCACGGCTCGACGATAACCGGCCCCGGTCGGTCACGTGGCCCGGCACGCGGACCGGCACGCGTCCTTCGGCACCCTCCCAGCGGCCGGGAGGCGCGGCGCGGCGGCCGCCACGCGCCTCCCATCCGGTGGTGGGCCGCCTGGGTGGCTGGCTGCCGGTGGGCGGGCCGGCTGCCGATGGGCTGGCTGGCCGGCTGCCCGTGGGCTGACTGGCCGGCTGCCGATGGGCTGGCCGGCTGCCGAGCGGGCAGGACATGCCGCTCACGTCCGTCGAGCCGGCGCGATTCGTCGGTCTCGAGCGCCGAGCGTGACAGATCGGGCCCGCTCGATGCCGTCGACGCGAGCGCCCGGGAACGGCGAGACGCCGCCCTCCCGCAAGGAGGACGGCGTCTCGGACCGTGCGGTGTGCGACCTAGAGCGCGGCGGCGCGGGGGAACGCGGTGCGGCCGGCGTAGACGGCGGCGTCGCCCAGTTCCTCCTCGATGCGGAGCAGCTGGTTGTACTTCGCGACGCGGTCCGAACGGGCCGGGGCGCCGGTCTTGATCTGGCCGCCGTCGACGGCCACCGCGATGTCGGCGATGGTGGTGTCCTCGGTCTCGCCCGAGCGGTGCGACAGGATCGCGGTCATGCCGTGGCGGTGCGCCAGGGAGACGGCGTCGAGGGTCTCGGTCAGCGTGCCGATCTGGTTCACCTTGACCAGGATCGAGTTGCCGGCCTGCTCGTCGATGCCCCGCTGCAGGCGCTTCGGGTTCGTGACGTACAGGTCGTCGCCGACGAGCTGGAGCTTCGAGCCGAGCTCGGCGGTGAGGTGCTTCCAGCCCTCCCAGTCGTCCTCGGCCAGGGCGTCCTCGATGGTGACGAGCGGGTAGTTCGCGACGAGGTCCGAGAAGTACCCGGTGAACTCCTCGCTCGAGAGCTGCTTGCCCTCGAACGCGTACTTGCCGTCGTGGAAGAACTCGGTCGCGGCGACGTCGAGGCCGAGCGCGATGTCCTTGCCCGGGGTGAAGCCGGCCTTCTCGATCGCGGCGAGCAGGAAGTCGAGCGCGGCGCGGTTCGAGGCGAGCTCGGGGGCGAAGCCGCCCTCGTCGCCGAGGCCGGTCGCGAGACCCTGCTTCTTCAGCTCGCCCTTGAGGGCGTGGTAGGTCTCGACACCCCAGCGCAGGGCCTCGGAGAAGCTCTCGGCGCCGTAGGGCACGAGGAAGAACTCCTGGATGTCGACGTTGGTGTCGGCGTGCGCGCCACCGTTGACGACGTTCATGAGCGGGACGGGCAGCGTGTGCGCGTTCGGGCCGCCGAGGTAGCGGAACAGCGGCAGGTCGGCGGAGTCGGCAGCGGCACGGGCGACGGCGAGCGAGGCGCCGAGGATCGCGTTGGCGCCCAGACGGGACTTGTTCTCGGTGCCGTCGAGCTCGATGAGCGCGGCGTCGACGAGACGCTGGTCGGTGGCGTCGAAGCCCTCGAGCGCCGGGCCGATCTCGTCGAGGACGGCGTCGACGGCCTTGAGGACGCCCTTGCCGCCGTAGCGGTTCGCGTCGCCGTCGCGGAGCTCGTACGCCTCGAACGCACCGGTGGAGGCACCGGACGGGACGAGCGCGCGCGAGACCACGCCGTCGTCGAGGAGGACCTCGACCTCGACCGTCGGGTTGCCTCGGGAATCGAGGACTTCGCGTGCGCCTACGGCATCGATCTGGGCCACGGGGTACTCCCTACGAGTTCGGTTGTGGTGGACAGCGGGTCGATCCTACCGAGGCACGGTGGACGCCTCGCCGCGGATGACGTCGGGTGTGGAGGAGTTCACGCCAAGGGGCGGAACTCGACACCCTCCAGGCTCTCGGTGTCGGCGCGGACGCTCGCGAAGGCCGCGAACCCCTGCTCGGCGAGACCTGCGAGCAGGTTCTTGGTGTTCTTCGGCCGACGCTCGAGGCGCACACGGCGGTGCGATGCGAGCGCCTCGGACTTGAGCGCCGCGAGGCGGACCGGGTCGACGTCCTTGTCGTACAGGAGCACGACCGCGTCGGACTCGGCCGACTCCGGCAGCATGACGAGGTCGACCAGCCGCTCGAACCCGAGCGAGAAGCCGACCGCGGGGACGTCCTGTCCGAGGAAGCGTCCGATCATGCCGTCGTAGCGACCGCCGCCGCCCAGGCTGTAGCCGAAGTCCGGGTGGGCGACCTCGAAGATCGTCCCCGTGTAGTACCCCATGCCGCGCACGAGCGTCGGGTCGAAGCGCAGGTCGACGCCCGGCAGGGCCTCGCGCAGCCGGAGCAGGTCCGCGAAGGCCTCGGCGTCCAGCCACGGCGCTCCCGCGACCGAACCCCAGTCCGCAGCCTCGAGCGCGCGGATGGTGTCCTCGAGCCCGGGCAGGTCGGCGCCGATCGTCTCGCGGAGCTCGGCGGCCACGCCGTCGGCACCGATCTTGTCGAGCTTGTCGACGGTGATGAGCGCTCGGTCCGCTGCGCCGGGGTCGGTGATCCCCCACGACGCGAGCAGCGCCAGCAGGATCCGTCGGTCGTTGATGCGGATGGTGGTGTCCGCGATGCCGAGCGCGTCGAGCGCCGCGGTGGTCGCGCGGATGAGCTCGATCTCCGCGAGCTGCCCCGGCTCGCCGAGGATGTCGATGTCGCACTGGACGAACTGCCGGTAGCGCCCCTTCTGCGGGCGCTCGGCACGCCAGACGGGCGCGATCTGCACGGCGCGGAACACCGACGGCAGCTCGGCACGGTGCGAGGCGTAGAAGCGGGCGAGCGGGACCGTCAGGTCGAACCGGAGCCCGAGGTCCGCGAGGTCGAGCGGGGCACCGGCCTGCTGCAGGTCCTCCGTCGTGAGCCCGCGGCGCATGACCGCGAACGCGAGCTTCTCGTTGTCGCCGCCCAGGCCCGAGTGCAGGCGTGCGGCGTCCTCGACGACCGGGGTCTCGATCTCGTCGAAGCCGTGCCGCGCGTAGACGTCGCGCACGACGCCCAGGACGTGCTCGCGGCGGGCCTTCTCCGCCGGGAGGAAGTCACGCATGCCACGGGGGGCCGTCACGGTCGTCGCCATGCGCCAATCCTGCCAGAACCGGGGCAGGACCTTGCACGCCTGCCGACCCACTGATACTCTGGATGCAGAACCTCGGTCTGGTGGTCTCCTGATCCGATCACCAGGTCGTTCGCGGGGCCGGTGTGCTGCAACGGTGCCCCGTGGTTCGAGCGGGCGTCCCTGTCGACGTGTCCCCCTGGCACGTCGTGTCCCGCTCGCGGGCACCCTCCTTTTTCGGGTTGGGAGGGTGCCCGCTTCTCTGATCGGGAGCCTTCCCGATCCCTCGTCCGGGAGGCCCGCCTCACTCCCCGACGCGCGCCTCGGCTTCCAGCCGGGTCACCGCAGCCCGCAGGCTCGCCACCACGTCGATCCCCGCCTCCCGCGCGGCCGCGACCTCGGCGAGCATCCCCGCACCCCACCGCTCGTCCGCGGCGTCCACGGCGTCCGCCGCATCCACCACGTCCACCGCCCCGCTCGCGGCGCCGGCCGTCCCGTCCGTCCCCGCGACCTCCTGTTCCGGCGCGCGCACGACGGCGGCGACGACCGTGGCGGCGTCCCCACGCTCCTCCAGGCGTTCGAGCAGCTTCACGGCCCGCTCGAGCGGCGGCATCGGCCGCGGGACCCCGTCGACCACACTCGTCCGTGCGGCCTTCTCGGCAGCCTTCGCCGCCCGCCACACCCGGACGACCTCGGCCTCGGTGTCGGCCCGTTCGGAGCCGAACACGTGCGGGTGCCGGCGGACCATCTTGTCCCGGGCATCGGCGGCGACGTCCTCGAGGTCGAAGCGCCCGTCCGCCGCCGCCAGCCCGGCGTGCAGCACGACCTGGTAGAGCACGTCGCCGAGTTCCTCGCGCAGTTCCTCGTCGTCACCGGAGTCGATCGCGTCGACGAGCTCGTACGACTCCTCGACGGCGTAGCGCGCGAGTGAGGCGTGGGTCTGCGCGCGGTTCCACACGCACCCGCCCTCGGGAGCGAGCAGGCGGTCGACGACTTCGACGAGGTCCGTGACGGCGGTCATGGCGCCATGCTCGCACGCAGGCCGCTCCGGTAGACTCGCCCCTGGTGTGTCGGGAAGTCTGGTCGACGGTCATCCTCCCGTACCCGCACACCGTCGGAGATCCATGTCGGCACTCGTCCGCTCCCCCCGTTTCAGCGCGATCGCGCTCCTGACCGCCGCCGTGCTCGGCCTGATCGTGGCGAACTCGCCGCTGGGGCCCGGCCTCGAACGGGCCCTCGACGCGCACTCGCCGTGGGGAGCGATCGGCCTCGACCTGTCCGTCTCGCACTGGATCAGCGACGGCCTGCTCGCGGTGTTCTTCCTGCTCGTCGCGATCGAACTGAAGCAGGAGCTCCTCGACGGTGAGCTGTCGAACCCGAAGACGGCGGTCATCCCGGCCATCGCGGCGGTCGGCGGTGTGCTCGTCCCGGCGGGGATCTTCCTCCTGGTGACCTCGGGCACGCCGTACCAGCACGGGTGGCCGATCCCGACGGCGACGGACATCGCGTTCGCGCTCGGTGTCCTGGCGATGTTCGGCCGAGGGCTGCCCTCCACGCTCCGCGTGTTCCTGCTCGCGCTCGCGGTGCTCGACGACCTCATCGCGATCGTCATCATCGCCGTCGTCTTCGCGCACGGCACAGACTTCCTCGCGCTCGGCGGAGCGGTCGTCGCCCTCGTGGTCTTCGCCGTGCTCGGTCGGATGCTCCGCCCCGGCCGGGACGGTCAGGTGTGGGTCATCGCCGCGATGGTGCTCGTCGGGCTCGTCACGTGGTGGCTCGTGTACCACTCGGGCGTGCACGCCACCATCGCCGGCGTCGCGCTCGGGCTCGTGCTGCCGCGTCGTCCGGGGCACACCCTGCACGAGAACGTCGAGCCGTGGTCGAACGCGGTCGTCCTGCCGGTGTTCGCGTTCGCCTCGGCTGCGGTGGTGATCCCGGCCGTCGGCATCGGTGAGCTCTCCCCCACGTTCTGGGCCGTCGTGCTCGCCCTGCCGGTGGGGAAGGTGATCGGCATCACGCTCTTCGGGGCCGTCGCGACGCGGATCTTCCGCGCGCCGGGTCGGTCGACGCTGTCGTTCTGGTCGATCGTGACGGTCGGCGTGCTCGGCGGGATCGGCTTCACGGTCTCGCTGCTCATGAACGAGCTGGCGTTCTCCCGGAACGAGGAGATCCTCGACGAAGGCGTGCTGGCCGTGCTCGTCGGCTCCGGGATCGCGATCCTCGCCTCGGCGGTCGTCGTCAGCCTGCGCGCGCGTCGGTACCGCGCGCGGCGCGAGCTCTCCGAGGCCGAGGCGACCGAGTGACGGACGGGAGGCGCGGGGGCCGCGGGGCCCCCGCCCCCCCCCCCCCCCGGGGGGGCGCGAAGAAGACCCGGCGCCGCCCCCGGCCGCGGTGTCCAC